>NZ_JAHKRK010000474.1 GCF_019396355.1 Pseudonocardia nigra | reverse complement strand
CGCCGCCCAACCCGAGGAGATCGCCCGGCTCGCGGTGTTCCTCGCCTCCAGCGAGGCCGACTACGTCACCGGCGCAACCTACGTCATGGACGGCGGGCTGATGCAGATGTCCGGCCAGGGCGCCTAGATGATCGATTCCTTGGACACGGCGTGTCGATCGCCCGGAGCATGGGAGGAGGGCGTCCATGATCGACTGTGACGAACGAACTGGACGCCCTCCTGACCGCACTCTATGTCGAGATCGACGATCACGTCGTTCCCCCGCGCGAGGGGCGCGGCCGCCGGCCCCGGCTGACCGACGCCGAGCTGGTGTGCCTGGCGGTGGCCCAGGTACTGCTCGGCATCGATGGCGAGCACCGCTGGATGCGCTTCGCCTACTGCCGGCTCGGGCACCTGTTCCGCTACCTGCCCAAGCAGCCCGGCTACCACAAGCGGCTCAAGGCGGCCGCGCCGCTGCTGGCCGCGGCGATCACGCACCTGGCCCGGACCAGCCCGTCGTGGTGCGATCAGCTGCGCCTGGTCGACGCCACCCCGCTGCCGTGCGGGACCTCCCGCGAGACCGTGAAGCGCTCGGACCTGGCCGGCTGGGCCGGCTACGGCTACTGCGCCGCGCACTCCCGGTTCTACTGGGGCCTGAAGCTCTACCTGCTCGCCGCCCCGGACGGGATGCCGATCGCGTGGTGTCTGGCCGACCCCAAGCTCGGCGAACGCGACGTGTGCCTGGACCTGCTGACCATCGCCGCGGAGACCGGCCGGCTCGCCCCGGGGGCGACGGTGCTGGCCGACAAGGGCCTGGCCGGCCGCGAGACCGAAACACAGATCGCCCGCCTCGGGATCTGGCATGCTGCGCCCGGACCGACGCGACGAACCCGCCCGCCACGGCAACCTCGGCGGCGTCCGGCAGTGGATCGAGTCGGTCTTCGACACCCTCAAGGGCCAACTCGGCCTCGAACGACACGGCGGGCGTACCAGCCAGGGAGTGACCACCCGCGTCGCCCAGCGCCTGCTCGCCCTCGCCGCCGCCGTCTGGCACAACTGGACAACCGGCGCCCCGGACAAGCGCAGCCTCATCGCCTACGACCACTGAACACCAGCTTCACGGAATCGATCATCTAGCCCGGGTTCCGCAGCTGATGGCCGGCTCTGGACACGCACAACGGCGTAACCGCAGCTCAGCGGCGTGCCGGTCGTCCGAAGCCGGTGAAACTCATGGACACACGTTCGATCTACGTTCGAACGGC
>NZ_JAHKRK010000473.1 GCF_019396355.1 Pseudonocardia nigra | reverse complement strand
CTCCGGCTCGGACACCCCAAGATCACACCGCAGACCAGCCGATCATTCGTGATCGACACGCCACTGCCGCCAAGATCACACTGACCCCGACACGAGGTCACGCTCAAGATCGGGCTGAATGCTTACGTTCGGAGTGGTCCCAGTGTGAGCGCACCGCGCCGTCGGCCTCCAACCCTTTCAGTGCTCGGTACACCAGGCCCGCATCCTTGGGCGTTTTCATCCCGGGGAACACCGCGGAGAGCCTTCGTGCCAGGTCGTAGCCGTGTGCGGCCCCCGAGCGGAGCAGCAGCAAAACCGCAGGTGTCCGTGCTACGGGGGGAACGTCAGAATCCGGGTAGCGGACGACGCGGCAGCGCCGGACGAACAAACGCCGCACTCAGGCTGTTCGTCCGGATTGCTCCTGCCGCGATTCCGGCGAAGGGAGGTGGCAGCTGCCGTCGCAGTGGTGGCAGCGGCGGATCGCAACACGGCGAGGAGCGTCAGCCCGACGGCGCCGATAACTACGTTGCGGGTGAGGAAGCCGGGCGGGATGAGCAGCGCGGCAAGGATGACCAGCTTCACCCCGCAGCAGGCGAGGATTGCCGCGAGCGCGGCGAGCCAGGCGAGACCTACCTGCTGAGCTCGGCGGCGGCGTCGTTGAGCGTCTCCGGTCGCGGTCACGGCCGGTTCCGAAGCAGGGTCCACCCGGTTTCCACGGCGGCCGCGACGGCGAGCCCGAAGGCGAGGTGGGCGAGGAAGCCGCGGACGTGGGTGACGAGTGGGTAGTCGAGGTTCGGAGCGCTGAACCCGAACGCCGGGGTCATCAGCTCGTCGGCGATGACGCTCATGGCAGCGCCGGTGGCGAGCCCGGCTGTGACGGGGTTGAGGTTGGTGCGGCGGCGTAGCAGCGGGTACAGGGGTGCCCACTGGATCGCCAGCCCGTAGTGAAAGGCGAGGCTGAGGCGGCTCATCTGCTGCTCGCTGAGCTGGATTTCGAACGCCTTGGTGAGCTTCTCGGCCGCCACCTGGAACGGTGGCCCGGGGCGAGCCGCGTCCTCGCGCGCCCGGTCCTGCTCCGATTCCATCTCGTACAGCTTCATGCTGACCGGTTCCATCGCTTTGGTGCCCAGGTAACCGGCCAGGGCCCCGGCGTTCTTGCCGTTTGGGTCTGATGTCGGTTTTGCCCCTGGTGGTGGACTCGTTTGAGGGGCCGGTGTGAGGGGAGCGCGACCCCTGGTGATCTTTCAGGTGTTGAAGCCGAAGATC
>NZ_JAHKRK010000472.1 GCF_019396355.1 Pseudonocardia nigra | reverse complement strand
CCGAAGCGGTCGTAGCGGCCCCGGTTCGTCGCCAGCACCACCGTGGCCACGATCGTGGCGAACAGCGCGACCCCGAGCGTCATCATCGTCAGCATCTGCCCGCCCATCAGTGCCTCCCCGAGCGCGAACGTCGGGTCGGCCGGTGGGGCGCCCTGCCGGTCGGGCCAGTCGACGAGCAGGATCCCCGCGGCGAGCACGACGAACGTGCCCACCGAGATCGCCATCGCCCCGGCCTTGTTGTGGTACATCGCCATCGGCATCAGCCCGGCCGGGTTCATCATGTACATGATCATGAAGACGGCCATGATCACCATCTCGATGACCATCATCAGGACGATCACGACGCCGAGGTAGCCCAGCCCCAGCAGGAGCACGAGCCCGGCCACCGCGAGGAACGACGCGAGCAGCGCGAACGTCACCTGCGCCATCGAGTTCAACCGGAAGACCAGGAACCCGAACACCAGCGCGGCCACGGCCAGCACCCAGAACAGGACGACCTCCATCACGCGCCTCCCAGCACGACGAGCGCCACGACCAGCGCCTGCACGATCGTCAGCGGGACCAGCACGACCCAGGCGAACTCGACATAGCGGTCCATCCGCACGGTCGGAAACCGGTGGCGCAACCACACCAGCAGCGCCAGCACCCCGGCGGTCTTGACCGCCACCCACAGCCAGGCCGGCAACAGTGGCCCGCCACCGCCGCCGAGGAACAGCGGCACCGCCATCGCCGCCGCGACGACGAGCAGCAGCCACCGGCCGCCCTCGAACACCAGCCGATCCACCCCGGACAGCTCCGCCGCCGCTCCCCCGGCCAGGTCCCGGCCGACCGGCGCGTCGAACGGACCCCAGAACGCCATCGCGGCCGCGGACAGCAGGTACACCACGAACGCCGCCGGCATGATCACGACGAACCACAGGTCGGCCTGCGCGTCGACGATCGCGGTGAACCGCAGGCTCTCCGCCCCCAGCGCGGCCGTGATGATCGCGAACATGTGCGGGAGCTCGTAGGCCAGGCCCTGGGCGACGAACCGATACCCGCCCACCAGGCTCAACGCGCTGTTCGCACCCCAGCCGACCATCCACACCGCGGCCCACGCCACCACCTCCATGGCGTTGAACCACACGACGCCCACGCCGAGATCGGCCACCGGCCGCTCCCCCAGCGGCAGCACCGCGGCCGCGAGCAACGCCGCCACCGGCAGCGCGGCCCCGCCGACCCGCCACAGCACCGCATCGGCCGCCAC
>NZ_JAHKRK010000471.1 GCF_019396355.1 Pseudonocardia nigra | reverse complement strand
ACGCGCCGACCGTCGACAGGGCTGAGCGCCATCGAGCGCCGATCAGTGAGCGCACTGGCAGTCGCGTCCCGGCACCGAACACAAGGGTGCCTCCCCACTGGGCTAGCAGCGAGGAGGCTGTCATGCAGTATGCCCCCACACCGTCGAATCCGTCGCCCCTGCCCGCGTTGCCGCCGGACGGGGTGACCGCGGGGATCGACTGGGCCAGCACCGACCACGTCGCCTGCGTGGTGGACCAGGCCGGTCGGGTCAACGTCCGGTTCGCCGTCGCCCACACCAGCGCCGGACTCGCCGAGCTGGTCGGCCGCCTGCGTCGCACCGGCGTCACCGAGGTCGCGATCGAACGCAGCGACGGCCCACTGGTCGAGGCCCTGCTCGCCGCCGACCTGACCGTCGTCGTGATCAGCCCGAATCAGCTCAAGAACCTGCGCAGCCGCTACGGCTCGGCCGGCAACAAGGACGACCGGTTCGACGCCTACGTGCTGGCCGACACCCTGCGCACCGACCGGGCGCGACTGCGCCCGCTCACCCCGGACAGCCCCGCCACCCAGACACTGCGGGCCACCGTGCGCGCCCGCCGCGACCTCGTCGCGCACCGGGTCGCGCTGGCCAACCAGCTGCGCGCGCACCTGCAGCGCGTCTTCCCCGGCGCGGTCGGGCTGTTCGCCGATCTCGACTCGCCGATCAGCCTGGCGTTCCTGACCCGCTTCGACTGCCAGGACCGCGCCGACTGGCTGTCGGTCAAGCGCCTGGCGGCCTGGCTGACCAGCGTGGGCTACAGCGGCCGCAAGGACCCCGCGGTGCTGCTGGCCCACCTGCGCACCGCACCGCCCGGCGCGACCGGCGAGCACGGCGCCGCGGCCGCGCACACCACCCGCGCCCTGCTGACCGTGCTGGCCAGCCTCGTCGCCCAGGTCAAGGCACTGTCCGAGCAGATCAGCGAGCAGCTCGCCCTGCACGCCGACGGGCAGATCTTCACCAGCCTGCCCCGCTCGGGCACCGTGCGCGCCGCCCGGCTGCTCGCCGAGATCGGCGACTGCCGCGCCCGCTTCCCCGACCCCGAAGCCCTGATCTGCCTGGCCGGCGTCGCCCCCTCGACCCGCCAGTCCGGCAAGCACGAGATCGTCACGTTCCGCTGGGCGGTCAACAAGCAACTCCGCGACGCCGTCTGCGACTTCGCCGCCGACTCCCGCCGAGCCAACCCCTGGGCCGCGCACCTCTACAACCAGGCCATCGCCCGCGGCAAGGAC
>NZ_JAHKRK010000470.1 GCF_019396355.1 Pseudonocardia nigra | reverse complement strand
GCTGCTCAAGGTCCTACGCGACCGCGAGGACGACGTGCTGCGGTTCGCCCACGACCTACGCGTGCCGGCCACCTCCAACCAGGCCGAACGCGACCTGCGCCCGGCCAAGATCCAACAGAAGATCTCCAGGCGCCTCACCAGCGAGCAGCGCACCACCGACCGCTTCCGCATCCGCGGCTACCTCTCTACCGCCGCCAAGCACGGCCTCAACACGATGGATGCCCTGCGCGGCGCGGTCCTCGGCCGGCCCTGGATGCCACCCGACCCCGCCCCAGCCTGACCCGAAGCCGACACCGACGCCCCCGCCCGGAGCATCCGCCGGGGAAATCGTCATGCCATCACGAGCGAAACCGCAGCTCACGGCCGGGCCTGAATGTTTACCTATCCAGGCCTCCGCTACGACTCGGAACCGTGAGTCACCACCAAAGCCTGTACCAGGGTGCCGCGCTCGGTCGCGTAGGTCCTCGCGTAGCCGGTTCTTGGCGATGGCGGCCGTCGGTCCAGTTCGTTTGACCTTGCGAGTCACACCGTCGTGGTCGCGGAACCGCGTCACGGCACAGTAGCCACCTCCGGCGACCGGGTGTGTGGTGATGTTGCCATAAGTGCCGATCGGCAGAGGGGGGCGCGGCATGCTTCCTCCTTACTCAGCCCGTTCGGCCCGCTTGTTGAACCATGCACGGACATCCTCCGGGCGGTACCGCAGATAGCGGCCGACGCGAGCGCCCTTTGGCCCGTAGCCGGTCTGGCGCCAGTGGTACAAAGTCATCACCGGCACGCCGAGGTAGCGGGCAACGTCGTTCGCGGTCCAAAGCTTTTCGTCGTGGCGCTCGATCATCTTCCGTCCCGTGCTCGCTCTGATCAGCCCCGCGTTTTTCGGACCGGTTGATTTGGTCGTTGCTACGCTGCTTCCTGCGCGTCTGTCCACTCTTTGAGGACTTCTTGGGGTGTCCTGTAGCCGAGGGTTGAGTGGAGACGTCTGCGATTGTACCAGTTTTCGATGTAGCGGAGGATGTCGCGGCGGGCGTGTTCCCGGGGTGGGGTAGACGGTGCGGTGCACGCGTTCGTTTTTCAGAGCGGCGAAGAACGACTCGGCGAGCGCGTCGTAGCAGATCCCTGTTCTCCCGACCGAGTGGCGCAGATTCAGCTCGGCGATCGTGGTGGCGAAGTCGTGGGAGGTGTAGTTGCTGCCGCGGTCGGAGTGGAATATCGCGCCCGGTTGCAGCGCGCCGCGCGCGGCGGCGTGCCGCAATGCA
>NZ_JAHKRK010000469.1 GCF_019396355.1 Pseudonocardia nigra | reverse complement strand
CATGTCGATCATATGAAATAACCCCGGAGTTCCCTCATGTCGCGTCGGCCTGACCACCTCCTGGAGCAGGGCGATTCCCCTCGTTCGAGTGGCCGTGGATCGTCTGACCGAACTTCAGCCTCCATGAGTCGTTCTCGACCACGACGAGGTTGTTCGGGTCGAACTGAAGGGGAGGGAGCGCGGTGGCTCTGGCCGCGGTGCGCGATCTTCGCCAGGCTCGATCGCCGGCGAGTGCGGAAGAGCTGGCGGAGTTCGAGACCGACGTGCTGTCCGGGTTCGTGCTCGCCCGGGCCGCCGCTGGGTTGGCGGATGGCACGATCCGCTCGGACGTGGTCCACCTGGAACAGGTGCGGGGCTGGTTCGGTCGGCCGCTGTGGGAGCTGGAGCCGCCCGACGCGGACGCCTACTTCGGCAAGGTGCTGCGCACCGCGGCGAAGAGCACCGGGCTGGCACGGGCGCAGGCGCTCAAGACGTACTTCCAGTTCCTGGAGTTGCGCCACAAGATCGAGATTCACCAGCTCACCGGCCGGGTCGTGGAATGTCCGATCGATGAGATGAACCGGCCCCGCGGACAGCAACGGGCGTCGCTGCGCATCCCGCCCAGCGCCGACCAGGTGCACCAGCTGTTCGCGGGATGGCGCCAGGAGTTGGTGACCTGCCGGAAGTTCGCCCCGACCGCCCGGAACTACGCCGCTGCCCGGCTGATGGCCGAGGTCGGGCTGCGGGTCAACGAAGCCCGCAACCTCGACCTGGCCGACATCAAGTGGGAACTCGGGCGCTTCGGCAAGCTCCACGTCCGCATGGGGGAGGGTGCCCGCGGGAGCGGGCCCCGCGAACGCATGGTGCCTTTGATCAACGACGCGGGACGGACGCTGCGCTGGTTCGTCGAGGACGTGTGGGGACAGTTCGGCGACCAGCACGACCGCCACGGTGCCGCGCTGTTCCCGTCGGAACGCAAACATCCGGATGGTTCCGCGGCCCGGGTGGGCGACGAGGCGTTACGGGTCGCGCTCGCCGACGCCGCCGCCACCCATCTGCCGGACTGGCCGGGCAGGGTCACCCCGCACGTGCTACGGCACTTCTGCGCCAGCCAGCTTTACCTGGGCGGCATGGATCTGATCGCGATCCAGGAGGCCCTCGGACACGTCTGGGTCGCGACCACGATGCAGTACATCCACGTGCACCGCACCCACGTCGAGGACGCCTGGATCGCCGGTCAGCACCGCGCCGCTACCCGCCTGAAGGGACTCGTTCC
>NZ_JAHKRK010000468.1 GCF_019396355.1 Pseudonocardia nigra | reverse complement strand
ACGGCGAGGGCTCCTGGCAGTGTGCCGGTCCTGACCTGGGACAGGTCTTCCCGGAATGTCACGTCACGTGTCCAGTGAAGACGGTTTTCCACGGTCCAGTGCTGGCGCTCGTAGCAGTTGAGGTGCTCGGGGCCGGCGAGGGTGGCGGGCAGGCTGGTGATCCCGTAGATGACCTCTTTGCTGGTCCACTCGCCGTCGAGGTTGCCGACGTCGCGGCGTAGGCGGAAGGCTTGCTGGGCGCCGGGGAACAGGGTGTCGTCGACCGGAGTGGTCCGGATCGAGCGCCGCTCGGTGCGGCCGTGTCCGCGGTCGTTCTCGACCGCGCTGGTGTGTACCCAGTCCCGATCGGGACCGGTCAGCACGCGCTGCGCAGCGGCGCGGGCCAGCGGCTGGTTGCCCTTGATGACCAGGACATAGTGCGCGTCGAGTTGTCCGGTGATCAGGCGGGCGGTCTTCTTGCTGGTGTGCAGCGCGTCGAGGGTGAACACCATCCCGGCCGCGTTCAACGGGGCCAGCAGCGCCTCGACCTGCCCGCCCTCTCCCTTCTTATCCGGGACCTGCCGCTGACCGAGCACGACCCCGCTGACGTGCGAGATCGCAGCGACCAGGAACGTCGGGGAACCGGTCGCGGTCCGCGACCCGCGCAGCGCCTTGCCGTCCACCGCGGCCGCGGGCAGCATCCCCGCCGGCCGCGGATGCTCACCTTCGCGGTGCACGACCCGGCGCTGCTCCCGCTCCGGCGGGCCGGGGGTGTCGGGCACGACGGGAACCGGAGCCAGACCGCGGACCACCTCGGCGGTGAACCCACACGTCTCCCGGTCCAACGCGTCACCGTCCAGATCGGCGAGCACCCGCCGGAACGTGCGTTCGCTGGGCACCGCCCACCTGCCTCGCAGCGGGTCACGCCGCGCCCCGAGGCGCCGCAGGACCTCCTGCGGGGTGCGGGCCGCCCACTGCCAGATCGCGGTCACCGAATCGCTGCCCACCACCAGCGTCGCGCACGCCGTCAACGCCAGCACCACCACCAACTCATGGCGCAGCCCCCGCCGCTTCCGCCGATCAGGTACCAGCGACAGCCTCTTCACCAGCGCAGACACCGCAACCCCCGGATCGGACACGACCGGCTGAGCCTCCTCGGCGGCCAGATCGGCCAGCCGGTCGAGGGCAGGCTTCAACGACGATACTGTGGACACGAGCGCGACCCCCGGGACGATCTTCGGCTTCAACACCTGAAAGATCACCAGGGGTCGCGCTC
>NZ_JAHKRK010000467.1 GCF_019396355.1 Pseudonocardia nigra | reverse complement strand
CAGCCCTCCGGAGACACCCCCTCCGACCCGTCGTGCGCCACCCGGCGATCATCCCCAGAGGCGATCACCAGACGACGCACCTCGACCGGCGTGTCGGCGCCAAGATCAACCTAACGCAAGGCCATTGACCCATGGCACGGCGCCGCTGCATCTCACCATCTCCGGAGAGAACCTCATCGCATCATGGGATCCTGCCGAACTCGCCTTCGCCACCAGGCCGGAGCATCTTTCACCGGCCGTGGCCGCACGCCTGCTCACCCGGCGGCATCGTTACTCGACCGATACGCTCTTCACGACGATCACTCGGCTCACCGCCGGGGCAACGGCACTCTTCCACAACGGCGGCCTGACAGTGGCGTACCCGCCACCCGCACAGCACGTCGTCAAGTGCCGCAAGCTTCGTCCGGGCGCCGACCCTGTCCGCATTCTCGAACGGACCTTGCACGAGTTGATCGTACCGATTGTCAGCGATCACAGCGGCAAGGTTGCCGTGGAACTGTCAGGCGGCGTCGACTCGGCGAACGTTGCGGCGACTACAGCGAGATGCTCGGCTGGGCCCGTCATGTCCGGCGGGCTGCTCGTCGGCGGCAAGGCTGGACGCGAGCAACGCGCGAGGCGCGAGGTCATCGCGGAGCACTTCCGTCTTCGCGACGTAGCAGTACACGCCTGGGAACACCTGCCCCTTTCGCCGGACGGACCGCGTACCGCATCGGAGCCGCACTACCCTGACGGGGCCCTGACGGGGACGTCTATCACGAAGCATTCGACGTCCTTCGCTACCGCCTCCGCGAAGGCGGTAGTGACGTCGTGCTCACCGGCTTCGGTGGGGATGAACTCATGGCGTTGACAGGCGCTGAGAGGATGCGTCCGATGACGGCACCCCGGCTTCCGCCCTGGCTGGGCGAGCGCGCGATCGACGCGATGCGGCACATCGACGACTGCGCCGCACCGGTGGCCCCCGTCGCCTTACCGTGCCTCGTCGTCTTCGCCGCTCGGAACCCCGCGTACTTGCGCGCCGGACTCTGGCCGGTGGCTCCCCTCAGCCACCCCAGGCTTTCGCGGTTCGCACGATCTCTGCCCATCGAATGGCGGGCTCGGAAGCGGCTGTTGCGCACCCGTCTCGCCCGTGAACGCCTCCCAGATCACGTCACCGAGCCGGCACGGCCAGAATCGTTCGGGTCGACAATGAGGTGATCTCAGCAAGAAGTGCGTAGCTGGAGTTGTTCGATGTGGGTGAGGACGAGCGCTGCTTTGACGTAGGCGCCGATTCTGCGGGGGCTGGCGGTGATGCGGCGCAGTGCTCGCCAGC
>NZ_JAHKRK010000466.1 GCF_019396355.1 Pseudonocardia nigra | reverse complement strand
AGCTCCGCCACGGACGGCGGCAGCGAGTCCGACATCCGTCCATGATCGCGCCACCACGCCGACGATCAAGCCGCCACGCCGGGCCCGATCACGTCACCAACAGCTCCGGACGTACTGAATAGCTACGTATCGCCGGGTCGATCGGCACGGTCGGCGATGCGCTTGACAATGCGCTCATGGAGTCTGCTATCGGTCTCTACAAGACAGAGTTGATCGACCAACGGGCGAGCGGCCGGAACTGGGACGGACTGCGGGAGGTCGAGCGCGAGACGGCCGAGTGGGTGCGCTGGTACAACTACGAGAGAATCCACTCGTCTGTCGATTACATGACGCCAGTTGAATGGGAAGCCATGTATGCTGACGCCATCGCCCAACGGGGCGAGGTGGCCTGAACCCCAGCCTCTCGCGATCCCAGGACGGTTCACGCCCCCGCCGTTGCCGCCGTGCCCGGTCAGCACCACCACCCGCGATGGCGCGAACGCCTCCACGGCCAGCCGGGCCAGCCCCGCCCCGGCGTTCTCCATCATCTGCACCAGCTCGATCCGGAAGTCCTCGATCATTGCCCGGTCGACCTCGCGCATCTGCGCTGCGGTGACCGCAGGCCACTCCCGTCGCCGACCCATCTCCTACCTCGCTATGTCGTGAGTGGACGAGTTGGTACCGGTAACCTGGCCCGATCGCGCCCCGCCCCAGGACTGTCAGGACGCTGACAGTCTTGCCGGTGGCCCGGTATCCGGCCAGCGGGCGCGGCCGGGATACGACAGCGACGCCGCGGCGGGCAGGATCCGGCGGACGAGCCGCGCCGCCGGGGCCGCCCCGTTCGGCTGGTCGTCCGGGAGAAGGAACCCGGGCGACATCCTGACTGGATGCGGCCCCAGGCGGTGACGACGGACAGTCCGTTCGGGTTGGCGTCATCTTGCGGTCGGTGACTCCGCGGGCTGCGGGAGGGTGCACGCGATCGCGTCGAGGGTGACCCCTGTTGGGCGCCCTCGAGCTGGCCCTGCACGGTCTCGAGCAGCTCCGACCAGGACTTCTCGAACTTGTTGACGGCCTTGTCCTCCAGCACCAGGAACACGTCGGTCAGATCGACGCCCGCCGCCACCCCGGTGGACGCCCACAACGGCCGCTTCGCCTTGGCGCCCTTGGCGCGTAGCGCCACCCAGCCCGGTGAACACCTCCTGGACCGCCACGCAGGGCCCCGGCGTTCTTGCCGTTTGGGTCTGATGTCGGTTTTGCCCCTGGTGGTGGACTCGTTTGAGGGGCCGGTGTGAGGGGCGAGCGCGACCCCTGGTGATCTTTCAGGTGTTGAAGCCGAA
>NZ_JAHKRK010000465.1 GCF_019396355.1 Pseudonocardia nigra | reverse complement strand
TTGGTGGCGCCCGCGAGGCGGTGCAGGCTGATCACGAGGTTCCGCAGCGACGCCATGACCTGCGGGCCGTGACCGGCGCGGACCTGAGACAAGTCCTCTGCGAAGGTCACATCGCGCACCCAGTGCAGGCCGTTTTCGATCTGCCAGTGTCCGCGGATCCAGCCGGCGAGCTCGTCGGGCCTCGCTTGGTGCGGGGCCAGGTCGGTGATCGCGTAGACGGTCTCGGTGCGCCACCGGCCGCGTCGCCCGGTGCGCGCGGACACCGGCCTGGTGCGGCGGGTGATCTGGATGGCCTGACGGGCGTGCGGGAACTGGATCCCCGCGGCGATCGTGACGACCTTGAGGGTGCGGATCTCGCGGCGCCCGTGCGCAGTGGAGGCACTGCGGTGGCCTTCGCCGACGTCCTGCCAGGGCAGCCCGGCGAGCTGGCGGCGCAGCCGCGGCTGGTTGCCCTTGACCGCCAGGACCCAGTGCGCGCCGCGGGCGTGCAGGTCCTCGACATGGCCGCGCTGGGTGTGCAGCGCATCGGCGGTGAACACGACACCGGCCAGATCGATGCCGGTCAGGGTGTCGATCAGAGGTGCGAAGGCGCCGATCTCTCCGGCCTTACCGGCACCGGCCTCGCCGGCGTTGCCGGCCACGGCGACCTGGCCGAGCACGACCCGGGTGTGCTGGTCGATCACCGCGAGCAGATGCCGCCCCGACACCTCACCGCCGGCGTTGCTGTCGCGGGTGGCGTTGTTGGCGGTTGCAGTGTGTCGGGAGCCGCGCAGGGTCTTGCCGTCGACGGCGAACACGCGGCGGCGCCCGGCCGGGGCGACCGCGGCGCACAGGGACTGCACGAACCCGCCGAGCGCGGCGTCGAACCGGTCGGCATCGACCCGGCCCAGCAGGCGCCGAATCGTCGACTCCGACGGGCAACGACGATCAGTCTGCAGCACCGCGGCGACCTCGACGGGCAGGTCAGCGACCCACTCGGCGACCGCGACGAACGAGCGCGCACCCGCCGCGACCGCGCACACCGCCGCAGTGAGCACCACGACCAGGCCATGGCGGACCCCGCGGCGCGCACGCGGATCGACCACGCCGGCCAACGCCGCCCGCAGGTGTGGGGCGAGCGTGACCGGACCGGGTAGCTCTACCCCGCCCAGCTGGTCAGCGACAGCAGCGATCGACAAGGATGCAGACGCGGGCACGGCTCTCCGATGATCAAGCTTGGTGTGAGAACCGCAAGATCACCACCGGAGTCGTGCCCGTGCTTACATCCTCGACCGCGTGTCGCCGCAGCTCAGCGCCCACTCACCGCGACTTTGCCGACCCCCTG
>NZ_JAHKRK010000048.1 GCF_019396355.1 Pseudonocardia nigra | reverse complement strand
GCCGGGGGCGAGGGCGTTGACCAGGCCGGCGACGCCCGCGCCGAGGCTCGCCGCCGCCGCGTCGACGGCGGCGCGGGCGGCGGCGTCGGGACGGGCGAGCACGGCCCGGGCGTACGTGCGGGGATCCCGGGGCGGGGCGTCGCCGAGGTGCCGGGCGAGCGCGCGGCCGTCGACGGTCAGGTCCCAGCACCCGAGTGCCCCGCACGGGCAGCGCAGCCCGCGGTCGCCCAGCGGGAGGTGCCCGAACTCGCCACCCGCGCCGGTCGCCCCGCGCAGCGGGCGGCCGTCGACGACGAGCGTGCCGCCGATGCCGACCTCCACGGTGATGTGCAGGGCCGTGGCCGCGCCCGCCGCGGCCCCGCCGCGGGCCTCGGCGACGCCCGCGAGTGTCGCGTCGTTGTCGACGACCATCGGCACGCCGACGCCCGCGGTGAGCGGGCCGAGGTCGACCGGGCCCCAGCCGAGCGACGCGGCCTGGACGACCCGGCCGCGTTGCACGGTCGCGGCGACGGCGATGCCGACCGCCTGGACGCGCATGCCGTGGACGTCGTGGATCTCCTCGACCGCGCGGCGCACCGCCTCGATCACGTGGTCGGGCTCCCGGCTGGCGTGCGCGCCGGCCGCGACGATCTCGGGGCGGCCGTCCAGCGGCGTGACCGCGCAGCGCCAGTCCTCCTGCCGGAGGTCCACGGCGATGACGACCGGCCCCTCCGGGTGCGGCCGGAGCACGGTGGTCGGACGGCCGCGCCCCGTGGTGGCGGCAGGCGCCTCGGTGACCAGGGCCAGCTCCCGCAGCCGTGCGGTGATCTCCGTGGCCGATCCGCTGCTCAGGCCCAGCCGCTGGGCGACGGCGGCGCGGGTGACGCCCGGGTTCCGGCGCATCTCCGTCAGCACCGCGATCGGGCCGTGCCACCGCATGGCATCCTCCTTTATGCTCGACCACGAGTTTAATCGGGAGGCTGCGGTGCGACGACCCCTGGACCCGGCGACGATCGCCGCCGTCCTGCTCGACATGGACGGCACCCTGGTCGACTCCGATGGCTCGGTCGAACGCGCGTGGACGACCTGGTCGCGTGAGCACGGGTTGGACCCGGCGCCCGTGCTCGCGGTGGCGCACGGCAGCCCGTCGGACCGCACCGTGCGCCGGCTGCTGCCCGCCCTCGACGACGCCGCGGTCGCCGCAGCCGCGCAGCGACAGCTGGACCTGCAGTACGACGACCTGTCCGACGTCGTCGCCGCGCCCGGGGCGCACGCGCTGCTGGCCGCGCTGGACCGGCTCGGCCTGCCGTGGGCGGTCGTGACGAGCGCGGACGTGCGCCTGGCGAAGGCGCGGCTGGGAGCGGCCGGCATCGCCCCGTCGCTGCTCGTCACCGTCGAGGACGTGCGGGTGGGCAAGCCGGACCCCGAGGGCTACCTCCGGGCCGCCGCCCGGCTCCGGGTCGACCCGGCTGCCTGCCTGGTCGTCGAGGACAGCGAACCGGGGCTCGCCGCGGGCCGCGCCGCCGGGATGCGGACCGCCGCGCTGCGCGGGCTGGACGGCGACCTGCGGCTCGCCGACCTCGGCGAACTGACCGACCTGCTGGCGCCGCTGCACGTCCGGGGGAGGAGGACCTGACGTGTCCGAGGCCGTGACGCCGTTCCGGCTCGAGGTGCCCGATGCCGACCTCGCCGACCTGCGCGAGCGCCTGGCCCGCACCCGGTGGCCGGAGGCCGAGACCGTGGACGACTGGTCGCAGGGCGTGCCGCTGGCCTACCTGCGCGAGCTGTGCGACCACTGGGCGCACCGATACGACTGGCGGGCCACCGAGGCCCGGCTGAACGCGCTGCCGCAGTTCCGCACCGAGCTCGACGGGCTGAGCATCCACTTCCTGCACGTCCGGTCGCCGCACCCGGACGCGTTCCCGCTCGTGCTCACCCACGGCTGGCCGGGGTCGGTTGTCGAGTTCCTCGAGGTGATCGGCCCGCTCACGGACCCGCCCGACCCGCGCGACGCGTTCCACGTGGTGTGCCCCTCGCTGCCCGGGTACGGCTTCAGCGACCGGCCGGCGCGGCGGGGCTGGACCGTGCAGCGGATCGCCGCGGCGTGGACCCGGCTGATGGCCCGCCTCGGCTACGCCCGCTACGGCGCGGTTGGCGGCGACTGGGGTACGAGCATCACCACGTTCTCACTGGTGGCTGTCCGCCTGCTTCGCGACGGCGTTCAGCCACCAGACATGCATAGGCCACATCGGCATCCAGGACCCCGAGCACGTGGCCGGCATCCACCTCAACCCGCCGCTGGCCGCCCCCGATCCGGCCACCTTCGACGACCTCACCGCCACCGAGCGGGCCGCCCTCGCCCAACTCGAGCACGGCCGGGAGTGGGAGGACGGGTACTCGCTCGAGCAGTCCACCCGCCCGCAGACGATCGGGTACGGGCTGGTCGACTCGCCCGCGCTGCTCTGCGCGTGGATCGTCGAGAAGTTCTGGGCGTGGACCGACCACCGGGGGCACCTCGAGAACGTCCTCGGCCGCGACGCCGTGCTGGACAACCTGATGCTCTACTGGCTGCCCGGCACCGGCGCGTCCGCCGCCCGGCTGTACTGGGAGAGCTTCAAGGACATCCAGCGGACGTTCAGCACCGCCACCACGGACGTCGTGCGGGTCCCGACCGGCTGCTCGATCTTCCCTCGCGAGAACCCGCGGCCGTCGCGGCGCTGGGCACAGAAGCGGTTCCCCGACATCCGGCACTGGAACGAGCTCGACCGCGGCGGCCACTTCGCGGCCTTCGAACAGCCCGAGCTGTACGTCGACGAGCTGCGCGCCTTCTTCCGGCTGGTGCGCTGAGCGGCGCCCGTGCTGTGACGGCGGGCTGCGACGGGCCACGTCAGCCCGGGGCGACGTCGGAGCGGGCCGGCGCCGGGCGCGGTGCCGGCGGGGCGGGGGCCCGGCGCGCCACCCACGCCGAGCGGGCGACCACGGCCGGGTTGAGCAGCTCGGTCACCGGCGCCGCCCGCATCGCGAACCGGTAGACCCGGCGCGCCACCCACGGATCGTGGACGGCGGCGGTGCGGATCGCCCGCTGGACGGGGTTGGGCGGCTGCGCCCTGGCCTCGTCGCGGTCGAGGCGGTCGTGGCGCTCGGCGAACCGGTGGGCCCGCCGGTAGCCGCGCAGTGCCCGCTGCAGCGCAGCGTCGGACGCGCCGTCCCGCAGCGCGGCGGCGGTGGCGTCGGCGAGCCATTCGGCGGACCGGAACGCCCACCCGCAGCCGACCGCAGGCACCGGGTCGCCGACCATCGCGGCGTCCCCGATCAGCGCCAGCCCGGGCCGGGGGAGCGGGTCCCGTCGGACGATCGGGTGGTCGGCGGTGCCGATCACCGCGGAGACCCGCCGGGGCCGGACAGGTCGGGCCCGTCGGGCAGCCGGCGCAGGAACGCCTCGAGTCCGCCGGCGAGGTCTGGCCGGAACGCCGGGAGGTGGTCCTTGGTCGGGAAGGCGCCGAGCAGGGTCAGGCCGTCGTCGGTGGGGGTGGAGACCACGACGTCCTCGTCGAGCTGCCAGATCTGCGCGTGCCCGGGGCCGCGGGGGACGACGCCGCGGTAGTAGGCCCAGTACAGGAACCGGCCGTTGGGGGCGACGTCCTCGGTGGCGCGCGCCAGGCGCGCGACCGTCGAGCGGTGCCCGTCGGCGCCGACGACGAGCCGCGCGGTCAAGACCCGCTCGGCGGCGTCGGCCGCGCGCACCCGCAGCCCGGTGACGCGGGGACCGTCCGCGAGCAGGCCGGTGACGGCCGTGCCGAGCAGCAGGTCCACCCCGGGGGTGGCGGCCGCGGTGGCGCGCAGCAGCGGGTCGAGCCGACTGCGCCGCAGGCTGATGGTGGGTGGCAGGTCGTTCCCGGTCGCGACCATCCACCCGGCGGCGCCGCGGACCGCGGGGGTCCCGACCGCGGCACCCGCCTCGACCATCCGGTCCCACAGCCCGAGCCTGCGCAGCGTCGGGCCGGTCCCGCCGAGGATGGAGTGTCCGCACAGCGCCTTCGCCGTGCTTGCGCTGCGGTGCTTCTCCGCGAGCGCGACCCGCAGGCCGGCGCGCCCGAACAGGATCGCGGCGGTGCAGCCGGCGATGCTCGCACCCGCGATCGCGACGTCGTAACCCCTGGTCTCGTCCATGCGGCGACGGTCCACGCCGTCCGGCCGACGGGCCTCCGCATCCGGTTGCGTAGTTCCCGCCCGCCGGGCTGCCGAGTACCGTCTCCACCTCATGGGATGGCCGATGGTCGGCCGCCGCGAGGTGCTCGACCGGCTCCTGCGCGCGATGTCCGCGCGCGCTGGACCGGCCGGCGTGGTGATCACCGGGCCGGCCGGGGTGGGCAAGACGCGGCTGCTGGTCGAGGCGCGCCGTCGGGCGCTCGCCGCGGGCGCGCACGTCCCGCTCGCCGTCGCGACCCCGGCCACCGCCACGATCCCGTTCGGCCCGCTCGCCCACCTGCTCCCGCCCGGTGCGGCCGGCGACTTCCCGGCGGTCGTGGCGGCGGCCACCGGGCACCTGCGCGGGGACGGCAGGCGGGCGGTCGTGCTCGCCGTCGACGACGCGCACCTGCTCGACCCCGGTTCGCTCGCGCTGGTGCAGCACCTCGCCCTCGGCGGTGCCGTCGGCGTGGTCGCGACCGCCCGGGCCGGCGAACCGGGCGCCGACGCCCTCGCCCCGCTGTGGCGGTCCGGGCTCGTCGAGCGGCTCGACCTGGCCGGGCTGGACGACGACGAGGTCGCCCAGGCCGTCACGGGCGGGCTCGGCGGCGCGGTGGAGGGCGTGCTGCTCGGCAGGCCCGCGGCGCTCAGTGGGGGCAACCCGCTGCTGCTGCGCGAGCTGGTCGACGCGGGCGTGGCGGACGGGGCCATCGCCGAGCGCGGCGGGCTCTGGCGGGCGACGGGGCCGCTGGTCGGAGCCGGGTCGCTGCCCGCGATGATTGCCGCCCGGCTGGACCGCCTCGACGCGCGGGCCCGCGCCGCCGCCGAGCTCGTCGCGCTCGCCGAGCCGATCGGCGCCGGCGTGCTCGAATCGCTGCTGCCCGCCGACGCGGTCGCCGCGCTCGAGGACGCCGGCCTGCTCGCCCCGGTGCCCGACCGGCGCCGCCAGCAGGTGCGGCTCGTCCACCCGCTCTACGCCGAGACGCTGCGGGCCACCGTCCCGCCGCTGCGCGCCCGCGAGCACCGACGCAGGCTCGCCGACGCCCTCGCGGCCACCGGGATGCGCCGGCAGCGCGACCGGGTGCAGGTCGCGCTCTGGCGGCTCGACGCCGGCCGGCGCGACGACCCCGACCTGTTCCTGCAAGCGGCCCGCGAGGCGTCCGGTGCCCGCGACCACGCGCTCGCCGCCCGGCTGGCCGAGGCGGCAGTGGCTGCGGGCGGCGGGTTCCCCGCCGAGCTCGCGCTGATCGCCAAGCTGCCCTACGAAGGCCGCGCCGAGGAGGCCCTGTCCCGGCTGGCCGCGCTCGAGCCCCTCGCCCCGGACGAGGCCGCGCGGGCCCGGATCGCCCAGCTGCGCGCCCACCTGTACCTGCTGCGCGGCGACGCGGCGCGCGCAGACGCGGTGCTGGCCGCCGCCGTTGCGTACGCCGCTGACCCCGAGCAGGCCGACTGGCTCCGGGCCGACCACGCCGGGCAGGCGTTCGCACTCGGCGCGGTCGCCCGGTCGCTGGAGCTCGGGGAGCCGGTGCTCGCCCGGCCCGCGGCACACCCGGGTGCGGTCGGGCTGCTGGTCTGCAGCCGGGTGCGGGCGCTGTGCTGCGCGGGCCGCCCGCTTGACGCGCTCGCGCTCGTCGACCACGGCCTCGACCTGGTCGACGACCTCGGCCCGCGCGGCGCGGCGCGGGCCGCGGAGCTCGAGATGACCCGGCTGCAGGCACTGCCCTACGCGGGCCGCCCGCGCGAGGCCCTCGTCCTCGCGGGCCGCCGGGTCGCCGACTGTCGCTCGGGCACCGACGCGGCCCGCCTCCCGTACTGGGAGCTCGACCTGGGCCACGTGCTGCGCATGGTCGGGCACGCGGCCGAGGCACGGCGCGCGTTCCGCGAAACCCTCGCCACGACGCCCGTCGACGGCGTCCCCGCCAGCTGGCAGCTGTGGGGCCTCGACGGGCTCGCTGAGGCATGCGCGCTGCTCGGCGCCGACGCGGAGGCCGCGGCGGCGGTGGCCCGGCTGGAGGCGGTCCTGCCGGCCGGCGTCCACGCGCTGACCCGCAGCGGCACGGTGTGGACGGCCGCGGCCCGCGGCGAGCTCTCCCTGGCCCGCGACCTCGCCCGCCGCTACGCCGACGAGCTGGGCGAGGCCGGGGCGCTGATGCAGCGGGCGTGGACGTTGCACGACGCCGCCCGGCTCGGCGCCGACGTCGTGGCCGAGCTTGCCGACGTCGCCGAGCGGTGCCAGGGCCCGCTCCCGAGCCTGTGGGCGGCGCACGCGGCCGCGCTCGCCGCGGGGGACGCGGCCGGTCTCGACCGGGTCTCCGCGGCGTTCGACGAGCGCGGTTTCGACCTGTGGGCCGCGGAGGCGGTCGCGGCGGCGGGCCGGCTGCACCGCCGCGCCGGGCGCACCGGGTCCGCGCTCGCCGCGGAGCTGCGCGCCGCGGAGTGCGCGGCGCGCTGCCCCGGGGTCCGCACGCCGCTGCTGGCGCAGCGCGACGGGTCCACCCCGCTCACCGCGCGGGAGCACGAGGTCGCAGGCCTCGCCGCGCGGGGGTTGTCCGACCGGGACATCGCCGCGCGCCTGCACCTGTCGGTGCGCACGGTGCACACGCACCTGCACCAGGCCTACCGCAAGCTCGACGTGGCGGGCCGCGCCGAGCGCGCAGCTGCTGGGCGGCGAACGCTAGCGTCGTGGCTCCGTCCGCGGGAGCGGCGGCGGGTCGAACCGGAACTGCGCCGCCAGCGCCCGCGTCGCCAGGGCGGCCGGAACCCGGCGCAGCGCGGCGTCGCGCAGCCGGGCCCGCGGGCCGCTCAGCCCGAGCAGGCGGTTCGCCCGGCGTGCCGCCCGCTGCAGCGTCGCGACGCGGCCCGCGCGCCGGGCGTCGTAGGCGCGCAGCGCCGCCGGCACGTCCGCCGCCCCGGTCAGGACCGCCCCGAGCACCGCGGCATCCTCGAAGGCCTGTGCCCGCACCGGCTCGCCCAGCCCGAGTGCGTCGAGCGCCAGTACGCCGTTGGGCATGATCCCGATGCCCGCGCCGGTCTCGCGCACGGCCGGGGCCCGCTCGAGCACGGTGACGGCGTGCCCGGCGCGGGACGCGGCGACTGCTGCGGCCAGACCACCGAGGCCCGCCCCGACCACCACCACGTCCATGGACCACCTCCTCTACTCTTGTAGAGACCCTGCCGCATCTGGCTCTACAGGAGTAGAGGACGTGCCCGACCGCCGCACCGAGATCCTCGACGGAGCGCTGCACGTGCTGGCCGAACACGGAATGCGCGGCCTCACCCACCGCGCCGTGGACGCCGCCGCCGGCATCCCGCCGGGCAGCACCTCGTACTACTTCCGCAGCCGCGCCGCGCTCGTCGCCGGGTGCTGTGACCGGCTGCTCGAGATCGACCTCGCCGTCGAGGTGCCCGCGGTGCGCGCCGCGGCCGACCCCGGCGCGCTCGCCGAAGTGCTCGCCGCCGTCGGCGTCGCGATGGCGACGGCGCAGCGGCACCGGACGCTCGCCCGCTACGAGCTGAGCCTCGCCGCCGTGCGCGACGCGGCGCTGCGCGAGCGTCTGGTGGAGGGCGGGAGCACGATCCGCGCGCTGGGGGCGGCGGCGCTGCGCGCGCTCGGCGCCACCGACCCGGACGTCGCGGCGGACGAGCTCGCCGCGACGCTCGACGGCCTCGTGCTCACCGCCCTGGTGCGCGGTCCGCGCGACCCGTCCGCGCTCGCCGCGCGGCTGCGCCCGCCGCTGGAGCGCATGCTGCGTGCGCAGCCGGGCGTCGGCTGATCGGCCTTCGAGGGCTTGACGGCGACCCTATGCTGAACCTTGTCGTTAATTAACCGACAGGTTTGGCAGGTCATGGCAGACGATCCACTGAGCCTGACGTTCGCGGCACTGGCCGACCCCACCCGCCGGGCGATCCTCGGGCGGCTCGCCGCGGGGGAGGCGAGCGTCACCGAGCTCGCCGAACCGTTCGCGATGAGCATGCCCGCGGTCTCCAAGCACCTGAAGGTGCTCGAACGGGCCGGGCTGATCACGCGCGGCCGGTCGGCGCAGTGGCGGCCGTGCCGGCTCGCGGCCGAGCCGCTCGCCGACGTCGCCGAGTGGGTGCAGCACTACCGCGCGTTCTGGGACGGCAGCTTCGACCGCCTGGACGACCACCTCCGCGAGATCCAGGGGGCGACGGATGGGTGAGCGCGAGTTCACGATCACGCGGGTGCTGGACGCTCCGCGCGAGCTGGTGTTCCGCGCCTGGACCGATCCGGCGCACCTCACCCGGTGGTTCGGCCCCCGTGGGTGCACGACCCCACGCTCCACGATCGCCACGGACGTGCGCGCCGGCGGCAGCTGGCGCGCCACCATGATCCGCGACGACACCGGGGACGAGTACCCGACCGGCGGGTTCTACATCGAGGTCGCCCCGCCGGAGCGGCTCGTCTTCACCTGGACCGAGCCGGGGGGCAGCGGCGGTGAGTCGGTGTGCACCGTCGTCCTCGCCGAACTCGGCACGCGCACCGAGATGACCTTCCACCAGTCCGGCTTCGTCAGCGACGCGACCCGCGCCGGAGTGCACGACGGGTGGTCGAGCGCCTTCGACCGCCTCACCGACCACGTGAAGGAGAAGGCCCCGTGAACACGTCCACCACCGCACTTCCGCCCGTCGTGACGGCCGAGGAGTGGGAGGCCGCGTCGGCGCAGCTGCGGGCCGCCGAGAAGGAGCACACCCGGGCGCGCGACGCGCTCGCCGCGCGCAGGCGGCGGCTGCCGATGGTCGAGTTCGGCCCCTACACGTTCACCGGCGCCGACGGGCCGGCGACGCTGCTCGACCTGTTCGAGGGCCGGCGGCAGCTCGTCGTCTACCAGTTCATGCGGGGCCCGGCGTGGTGCGAGGGCTGCTGCATGTTCACCGACCAGCTCCCCGAGCTCGCGCACCTGCACGCCCGCGACACGTCGCTGGCCGTCGTGTCGCTCTCGCAGTGGCCCGACCTCGCCGCCCTCCGGGAGCGCATGGGCTGGTCGGTGCCGTTCTACTCCAGCGCCGGCAACGACTTCGCCGCCGACTGCGGCACGGCCGAGGGGTTCGGCCTCAGCGTGTTCCTCCGCGACGGCGACCGCGTCTTCCGCACGTACTTCACCACCGGCCGCGGCGTCGAGGCGCTGGGCAGCGTGTGGACGTTCCTCGACCTCACCCCGTTCGGCCGGCAGGAGGACTGGGAGGACACCCCGGCGGGCCGGCCGCAGACGGCGCCCTACCAGTGGTGGCGGCTGCACGATGAGTACTGACGCGACGGGCACCGCCCTGGCGGCGCTCGACGTCCTCGTCGGGCGCTGGACCTCGTCCGGGCGGACGGTCGCACGGCCGGGCGAACCGTCGATCGCGATCACCGGCACCGACACCTACGAGTGGCTGCCCGGCGGTCACTTCCTGGTCCACCGCGTCGACGTGCGGGTGGGCGAGGAGCAGGTGGACGTCCTGGAGGTGATCGGTCGCGACGAGGACGGGACGATCGCGATGCGCTCCTTCGACCACCGCGGCGACAGCGCGGTCATGCACGCGAGCGTCGACGCGGCCGGGACGTGGACGTTCGCCGGCCCGGCCGAGCGCGCCCAGCTCGTGGTGGCCGAGGACGGCCGGTCCATGTCGGCGCGCTGGGAGCGGCGCGCGGGCAACGGGTGGGAGCACTGGATGGACATGGAGTTCCACCGGACCGCCTGACGCCGCTAGCGCTCGTCGTAGCCGTCGACGATCCGCACCTGCATCGGGAAGCGCACCGGCGTGTCGAACAGGCGGCGGCCGGCCGTTGCCGCTGCATCGTGGACGGCCTCGGCGGTGGCGGCGGCGGCCTCGGCAGGGCTGTGCAGCATCACCTCGTCGTGCTGGAAGAACACCAGCCGGGCCGGACTGCCGGCTGCCCGCAACCGCTGTCGCAGCTCGGCCAGCAGCACCAGCGCCCACTCGGCTGCGGTGGCCTGCACGACGAAGTTGCGGGTGAACCGGCCGCGGGCCCGTGCCGCGGCGGGCTGCTCGTGGCCGGGTCGGGCCGGAGGACAGGTGCGGCCCAGGTGGGAGCGCACCAGCCGGCCCTCCTCGCCCGCCCGGGCGGCGTCCTCGAGGTAGGCTAGCGCGGCCGGGAAGCGCCGGCGCAGCCCGGCCAGCAGCGCACCCGCCCCACCCGAGGTCTGCCCGTACATCGCCGACAGCAGCGCGAGCTTGGCCTTCGCCCGGTCGCCGCCGAACTCCCGCGCCGCGAGCGCCGTGTAGAGGTCCTCCTCGCCCGGGGCGAGCGCGTGGTCACCGGACAGCGCCGCGAGCACCCGCGGTTCGAGCTGGGCGGCGTCGGCGACCACGAGTCGCCGGCCCGGGTCGGCGCGCACGGCGGCGCGCACCGCCCGCGGGATCTGCAGCGCACCACCGCCGCGGCTGGCCCACCGGCCCGACACCACCCCGCCCACGACGTACTCCGGCCGGAACCGGCCCTCGCGCACCCAGCTGCGCAGCCACGACCACCCGTGCGCGGCGTGCAGCCGGGCCAGCTCCTTGTAGGCCAGCAGCGGCTCGACGGCCGGGTGGTCGACCCGCCGCAGCTCCCACGAGCGGGTCGTCTCCAGCTCGTGGCCCGCGCGGGCGAAGGCGCGCAGCACCTCCGCGGGGGAATCCGGGTTGACCGGGCGCCCGCCGAACGCGGCCGTGACCGCCTCGGCGAGCGCGGCGAGCTTGGGCGGACGGCCGCCGAGGACCGGCCGCGGCCCGAGTAGGTCGGTGAGCAGCCGGTCGTGCACGTCGGCCCGCCACGGCAGCCCGTGCGCGGTCATCTCCTCGGCGACGAGCGCACCGGCCGACTCCGCGGCGGCGAGCAGCCGCATGGCCGGGCCCGCCGCCGCCAGCGCGCGCTGCTGCGCGGCGTGCACCGCGACGACGCCGGCCAGCTCGTCGCCTGCCGGGCCGGCCTCGAACAACCCGGGCGGTCCGTCGCCGGCATCCGGCGGGTCGGGCTCGGGCTCGCGCCCCTCCAGCCGGGCCACCGCGGCGGCCAGGCCGTGCGGCTGCCCGTACCGCCCGGCCGCGGCGACGACCAGGCCCTCGACCAGCTCCACGTCGTGCGCCCTGGCCACCTCCACCCCGGCCTCGAGCAGCCGCCGGTAGGCGCGGGGGCGGGCGAACACCCAGCGCGGCGCGTGCTCCCGCTCCAGCGCGGCCACCGCAGCGAGGTCCGCCAGCACCTCCACGGGGCCGGCGGGCGCGCCGTCGTCGGCGAGGAGTTGCACCCGCGCGGGCCCGTCCCGCGGCCCGGGGTCGAGCGCGATCCTCACCGGTGGGACGCGCGCGCCGGCAGCAGCCCGGCGAGCAGCCCGCGCTGCGGCACCCCGCGGATCTCCTCCGGTCCCGCGCCGACCTCGGCGAGCACGTCGTTGGCCGCGAGCACACCGGTGACGGCGGCGCGCTCCATCAGCCCGGTGAGCAGCGGGGTGGCGACGAAGTCGCCGGCCAGCCGCACCCCGCGGGCGTCGGAGGTGACGCCGGGCCGGGTGCCGGCCGACCCCGGCGGGAAGGTGGGGGCGGTGGCCTCCATGCGCTGCTGCAGGTGCACGACGCCTGCGGCGGCCGTCTCCGGCCACAGCGCGGCGAGCTCCGCGCGCATCCGGGCCGTGGCGGTGTCGACGTCCGGTGCGTCGCACGCGTAGGAGTGCAGCTCGACGACCGAGCCGCCGGTGCGGGCCGCCCACTCCGCCGACGGGCGCTCCAGCCGCGAGTACACGGTGACCGAGTCGAGCGTGGGTTCCCGGCTCACCGCGTTGAACGTGGCCCGCTGCGGGGCGACGTCGCGGTCGAGCCAGAGCCGGGCGACCGCGAACGGCGGGGCGATGCTGAGCGCGGCGGCCTGCGCCGCCAGCCGCGGTGCGACGGCGGCCGCCGCGGGAGAGGCCGCGACCAGGTCGCGCAGCGCCCCGGGGTCGGCGGCGAGCACCAGGTGACGAGTTTCCAGGGGCGGCCCCTCGGACGGCTCGACGCGCCAGCGATGCCCGTCGACCGGAGTGATCGACCGCGCTGCGGTGCCCGTGCGGACCTGCGCGTCGTGCTTCTCCAGATAGGCGCGCAAGGGCGCCCAGATGCAGGTGAGGTGGTCGGTGTCGGGGGCGTCGAACCCGATGCCCTCGCGGTTGCCGAGGAAGTAGTAGTGGAACATCGCGATCAGCTCGGCGGCCGACAGCGCCCCCGGGTCGGCGAAGAACGACCGCGCGAACGCCTCGAACAGCATGGCCTGGGCGCGGTCGGACATCCCGAGCGCGGCGAGGAACTCTCCCGCCGGCACGGCGTCGAACGCCGCGGCGGTGCGCGCGCGGTCGTAGGCGAGCAGCTGCGCGGCCAGCGCCTGGTCGGAGCGCAGCAGATCGCCCAGCCCGAGGCTGGGGGAGCGGGCGAACAGCGCCAGCAGGTTGAGCGGCGGGGCGCCGGGCAGGCCGGTGAGATCCTCCGGCGGCCACTCGCGCGAGATCACCGGGTAGCCGCCGACCGGCCGGAGGAAGCCCAGCTGCGGGTCGATCCTCCGCAGCACCGACCGCCAGGTGTAGTAGTGCCGGAAGAACGCGTGGAACCCGTGCTCGACCACCTGCTCGGTGCCGTCGGGCAGCGTGTGCGGCCAGGCCCCGAGCCGCCCGCCGAGGGTGGGCGCGGCCTCCAGCAGCGTGACCGCGACCCCGCGCTCGGCGAGGACAACGGCCGCGCTGATCCCGGCCACCCCACCGCCGACCACCACCGCCTCGGTGTCGACCGGCGCGCCGCGGGGCAGGCGGGGGTCGGCGGGCACGAGCACCCGGGGACGCATCCGCAGCGGCGCGGCCCGCGTGGTCAGTTCACGGCTCACGGGCGGAACTGTATGTGCGCCCACCGACAGCGGCGCGCCTCCGCGCCGGCGCCCGTGCCTCCCGGCGCCGGCAAGGTGGCCTTACTGCCGTCCAGTGACAGTATTGCCACCTTGCTGGCGTTCGAGGCCTGACGGAATGGCGCCGCGCCGCGAGCGGTTGCCCGGATCATGAGCATTGAACTGGGCCGGTACGGCATCTGGCGGCACGCGGGCGGGCTCGACCCGGAGTTCGCGGTGGAGGCGGAGGCGCTGGGCTACGGCGCGATCTGGATCGGCGGGTCGCCGTCCGGAGACCTGCAGCTCGCCGAGGACATGCTCGCCGCCACCGAGCGGATCGCGGTGGCCACGGGCATCGTCAACATCTGGGCGACCCCGGCCGAGGAGGCCGCCGCCTCCTACCACCGCATCGAGGCCGCGCACCCCGGGCGGTTCCTGCTCGGCGTCGGCATCGGCCATCCCGAGGCGACCAGCGACTACCGCCGCCCGTACGCGACGATCGTGGACTACCTCGACCGGCTCGACGCGGCGGAGGTCCCGGTCGCCGGACGCGCGCTGGCCGCGCTCGGGCCGAAGGTGCTCGCGCTGGCCGGCGAGCGGACCGCGGGCGCCCACCCCTACCTGACCACGCCGGAGCACACCCGCCAGGCCCGGGAGCAGCTGGGGGAGGGGGCCCTGCTCGCCCCGGAGCAGAAGGTGGTGCTGGAGACCGACCCGGAGCGGGCGCGAGCGATCGGGCGGCCGCCCGTCCGCAAGCCCTACCTGGGCCTGCGCAACTACACGTCGAACCTGAAGCGGCTGGGCTGGACGGACGCCGACATCGCCGACGGGGGCAGCGACGCGCTCATCGACGCGCTCGTGGCGCACGGTGACGCCCAGGCGGTGGCGGCGCGGCTCACCGAGCACCTCGATGCGGGCGCCGACCACGTCTGCGCGCAGGTGCTCACCGAGGGGTGGACCGACCCCCTCCCGGCGCTGCGCGACCTGGCGAAGGCGCTGGACCTGGTCTGAGCCGACCGCGCCGCCGGCGCTGTGTTATTGATTCGCTCGCTGACGCTCGCTCAACGCTCGCCCTCGCTGGCGCTCGGGCGGCGCTTCGCGCGGGCGCTGTGTTGTTGATTCGCTCGCTGACGCTCGCTCAGCGGCGCGGGTGCACCTGCGGGCCCGTCACGCCGCAGTGCGCGCACTGCTCGATCCGGACGCGCCGTGGCTCCGGCCGGGGCTCCTGCGGCTCGCCGAGCGGCCGGCGGACCAGCACGAACGCCACCACGGCCGCCGCCGCGAGCAACCCCGCGCCGATCACCATCGCGGTGCGGAAGCCGGTGTCGAAGGCGGCGGGGTCGGTGTAGTCGGCCCCGCCGATGCCGGCCAGCCCGGGGATCACGGCCACGGCGAGCAGGCCCGCGGCGCGCGCGACGGCGTTGTTGACGCCCGACGCCGCCCCCGCGTAGCGGTCCGGGGCGGCGTCGAGCACAGCGGCCGTCAGCGGGGCCACGGTGAGCGCGAGGCCTGCGCCGAACACGAGCACGGCGGGCAGCAGGTCGGTCAGCCATGACGTGGTGGCGTCGACGCGGAGCAGGAGCAGCAGCCCGCCCGCACTGATCAGGGGGCCGAGCGTCAGCGGCAGCCGCGGGCCGATCCGGCCGGCCAGCGCCCCGGCCCGCGCGGAGAACACGAGCATGACCAGTGTGACGGGCAGCAGCGCAGTGCCCGCGGCGAGCGGGCTGAACCCGGCGACCGTCTGCAGTTGCAGCACCAGCAGCAGGAAGACCGTCCCGAGCGCCGCGTAGATCAGCAGCGTGACACCGTTGGCCGCGCTGAACGTGGCATCCCGGAACAGCGACGGCGGCACCAGCGGGTGCCGGGATCTCCGCTCCACCAGCACGAACGCGACGAGCGCCGCGACGCCGGCGGCGAGCCAGCCGAGCAGCGCCGGGTCCGGGCCGGTGTGGCCGAGCCCGGTGAGCGACCACGTCAGCGCGCCGAGCCCGAGCACGGCGAGGCCGGTGCCGGCGAGGTCGAGGCCGGGAGCGGACCCCGGGTCCTTGCTCTCCGGGACGTGCCGCAGGGCCACCACGACGATCAGCGCCGCGAGCGGCAGGTTGACGAGGAACACCGCCCGCCAGCTCCACTCCACCAGCCAGCCGCCGAGGAACGGGCCGACGGCGCCGGCGATTCCCCCCAACCCGGACCAGGCCCCGACAGCGGCGGCGCGGTCCGGGCCGTGGAACGACGCCGAGATCAGCGCGAGGCTGCCCGGGGTGAGCAGCGCGCCGCCGACGCCCTGCAGCGCCCGCGCCCCGACGAGCGTCTCGATGTTCGGGGCGAGCCCGCACAGCAGCGAGGCCAGTGCGAACCAGACGACGCCGGCGAGGAACACCCGGCGGCGCCCGAAGTGGTCGCCGAGGGAGCCCCCGAGCAGGATCAGCGCGGCGAGCGTGAGCGTGTAGGCGTTGACCGTCCACTGCAGGCCGGTGAACCCCGCGTCGAGCTCGGTGCCGATGCGCTCCAGCGCGACGTTGACGACCGTGCCGTCGATCATCACCAGACCGGAGCCGAGCACCGTGGTGGCGAGCACCCAGCGCCCGGCCGCCGTGCCCATCCGCAGTTCGCCGGCACCTGCCGTCATCGTCGCCTCCACCCGCCGGCCGCCGCCGGCCGCTGCCCGGTGGTCGATCGTGGCAAGGGTGCCGTCGGCCGCGCCACCGTGTTCGTCCGGTTTCTCACGCTGCGTTCACGCGCGGCGAAAGCGGTCCCGCGCCGGGTGCGCCGGGTCGAGCGGGCGACCACTCCGCGCTGCGAGGCCCGGACCAGCGGGAACGCCCCGCCGTCCGGATCTTGTGGTACGCGGCGGCCGGCGGGGGTGGGATCTCCGTGGGGCTGCTGTGGGTGACGGGAAGCTGCCACGTATGGTGAGCGGCGCGTGACCGGCCGTCACCTTCAGGGGTCGGGATCGTTGGTCCCGATGACCGAGGAGAGGACGTCGATGGGAACTCACGCACGATCCGGTGCGCGCCGCACGTCCGCCGTTCGGGCCGCCGGGGTGGCGGCGCTGCTGGCGGTCACGGCCTCCGTGCTGATCGGCGTGGGTTCTGCGCAGGGCGCGGCCGACGCGCCCGCCGGCCACGCCGACACCCCGCCGGCGGCCGGCCTCCTCGCTCCCGCCCTGGAGCCGCTCACCGCCGGGCCGGTGGAGGCGCCGCGGGCTGCGGTCGCCGCGGACCAGGCAGCCCCCGCGCCGAGCGCCCCCCGGCCGGCCCAGCCTGCCGAGTCAGAGCCCGCCGAGTCAGAGCGTGCCGAGTCAGAGCCTGCCGAGCAGCCGGCCCGGTCGCAGCCCGCCGGGCCCCTCGCCGGCCTCCCGGGCCTTGCCGCGCAGGATCCAGCCCAGGACCCCACCGAGGACCCCGCGCCGGAGCCCACCGCGGCACCGGCCGCCCCCGCCCCCGCCGCAGCGCCCGCGACCGCGGACGGCGCCGCGCCCACGGAGTCGCCGCTGCGCACCCTCCCGGTGCGCGGCGGGGCCGCCCCCGCCGACGCTCCGTCCACCCCCGGGCTCGTGACGGGCACGCCCTGCACGGCCACCGCCCGGGCGTGCGTGAACCTCGCCGCCCGGCAGGCGTGGCTGATCGACGCGGGGAAGGTGGTCCGCGGCCCGGTCCCGATCCAGACGGGCGACCAGGACACCCCGACCCCGCGCGGCACCTTCCAGGTCCAGTGGAAGGCCGAGCAGTACACCAGCCGCGAGTACCTCACCCAGATGCCCTACTCGGTCTTCTTCGCCGAGGGTGGCATCGCGTTCCACGAGGGATGGCAGGACACGCCCTCGGCGGGCTGCGTGAAGCTCGTCCACGCGGACGCCCTGGCGTGGTTCGACTTCCTGCAGGTCGGCGACGAAGTCCAGATCCACTGAGCTACCGCATGGACGCGTGCAGCTTCGCTTCTACCTCCAGTAGAATGGGTTCCGTGCCGACATTGGGTGAGCTCGAACGCGCCGTGATGGAAACTCTCTGGTCGGCTGCCGCGCCCGTCACCGCCCGCGACGTGCAGGACGCCCTCGCCAACCGCGACCTCGCCACCACCACAGTGCTCACCGTGCTCGGGCGCCTCGAGCGCAAGGGCCTCGTCACCCGCGAGCGCGAGGGGCGGGCCCACCGCTACCGGTCGGTGGCGAGCCGCGAGGACCACGTCGCCGAGCTGATGCGCGACGCGCTCGACGCGGCGCCGGACCGGGGCGCGGCACTGGCCCGGTTCCTCGGTTCGATCCCGGCGGACGAGCGCGCCGCCCTCCGCGACCTGCTCGACTGACGCAGGCGCCGGCCTAACCGTGGAGCTGACCGCGCTCGGCCTGCTCGTGCTCGGCCTGTTGCTGGCCGAGCCGGTCAGCCGGGCACTGTCCGCGGCGCACTGGCCCGCCCGCGACCCGGTCGGCGCGCTGCTGTTCTGGCAGGCCGTCGGTCTCGCGGGCGGGCTCGCGCTGCTCGGCTCCGGCGTGGTCTACGGTCTGGCGCCGCTCGGCCCGACGCTGTCGGACGCCGTCCCGAACGCGGTGGACGCGCTGGCCGAGGGCGAGCTGGGCCTGCGGCTCGGCCTCACCCACGTGCTCGCGCTGCTCGCGGCGCTGGCGCTCGCGCTGCGGCTCGTCGGCGTGCTGGTGGCGGTGACCGTGCGGACGCTGCGGGCCCGGCGCCGCCACCGGGACCTGCTCGACCTGCTCGGCACCCCGTGGCCCGCGGCGCCCGGGGCGCGGGTGCTCGACCACCCGGTGCCGGTGGCGTACTGCCTGCCCGGGCTGCGGTCGCGGCTGGTGCTGTCCGCGGGGGTCCTCGACGCGCTGGACCCGCCCGGGGTGCGGGCCGTCCTCGCCCACGAACGCACCCACCTGCGGGAGCGCCACGACCTGGTGGTGCTCCCGTTCGTCGCGTGGGGGGCGACGGCGCCGTTCGTGCGCGGCATGGTGTGCGCGCAGCTCGCGGTCGCGGCGCTGATCGAGATGCGGGCCGACGACGTCGCCGCCTCCCGGGTGGAGCCGGCCCAGCTCACCGGGGCGCTGCGGGCGATGGGTGGGGCGGCCCCGGCAGCGGCGCTGAGCTCGTTCACCGACGCGCTCGACCGGCGCCTGCACCGGATCGCCGCGCCGCCGCCGCCCCTGCCGCTCGGCGTGCGGGTGTTCGTCCGGCTGGCCGCGCTGGCGCTCGTCGCGGTGCCCACCGCGGCGCTGCTGCTGAGCTGAGCAGCGGTCACGCGCGCGTCCGCAGCGGGGCGCTGGCCCGGCGCAGCTGACCCAGCGACTCCGCCCACGACCGCACCAGCCCGGTCTCGTGGTAGGGCACCCCGATCTCCGCGCAGTACTCGCGCACGATCGCGCGCGCTCGGCGCACGTGCGGCGTCGGCATGCTCGGGAACAGGTGGTGTTCGATCTGGTGGTTCAGCCCGCCCATCGCCACGTGCAGCAGACCGTCGGTGAGTCGGCCGCCGCCCACGGGAAGTGAGCACCTGCTTGCGCAGGAAGTCGAGCTTCTCCTGCGGCATCGCCATCCCCTTGTGGTTGGGTGCGAAGATCGAGCCGAGGTAGACGCCGAACAGGCCCTGGTGGATCGCGAAGAACGCCAGCGCGAGCCCCGGCGGCAGCACGAGGAACAGCGCGGCGAGGTAGCCGACGGCGTGCGCGGCGAGCAGTGCGAACTCCGGCCACCGCAGCCGCACCCGGGCGCCGCGCTCTCCCATGAGGCCCTGCACGCTGGACTTGCGCAGGTCGAGGCCGGCGAGGGTGAGCAGTGGGAAGAACAGCAGGGCCTGGTGGCGGTTGACGAACCGGGTGACCCCGCGGCTCGCGGAAGCCTGCTCGGGCGTCCAGACGAGCGCGCCGGGGTCGACGTCCGGGTCGAGCCCCTCGTGGTTGGGGTTGGCGTGGTGGCGGGTGTGCTTGTCCTGCCACCACCCGTAGGACATGCCGATGCCGAGGTTGCCCATGATCCGGCCGGCGAGCTCGGACGCGCGCCTGCCGCGGAACACCTGGCGGTGGGCGATGTCGTGCGCGAGCAACGCGATCTGTCCGTAGGCGACGGCGGCGAGGGCGGCAACGAGCAGCTGCCACGGCGAGTTCCCCAGCAGGACGAACGCCGCGATCAGCGCGGCCACGCCGGCGCCGACGAGCGTGCAGCGGACCGTGTAGTAGAGGGGTGCGCGGCCCATGAGCCCGGCGTCCGCGACGCGCCGGGACAGGCGGGCGAAGTCGCTGCCCGCCCGCTGCGCTGTGGTGTCGGTGATCGTCATGGTGATCAGCCTTCGCCGGAGGGGCCGCCGTCGTGAGCCGGTGCGCCCCCCGGCACCAGGTGGGGCGCACCCCCGCCGCGACCTGGGGAGGTCCTTCTTCAGCGTCGTCCCGTCTTCAGCGTCATCACAGCGACGTCATGCCAAGGTGACGCGCCCGTGACCCGAGATCCCGGAGGCGCTCGACGATGACCGTCCCGCTGCACACCGGCGATCGCACCGTGACGGTCTGCTCCGAGTGGTCGGTCTGGGACACCCGCTGTCGTCTGGTGGTGACCGATCCGTGGGCCATGCACCGGGCCCGCCGGGTGCTCGAGGAGCAGCTCACGGCGGTGGATCGGGTGGTGAACCCGCGCCGGGCGGGATCGGTGGCGCGGCGGCTGCGCCGGGACGGCTCGGCGGTGCCGGTCGGCGTGCTGCTGGCCGAGCTGCTGGGCAGGCGCCCGACGGTCCGCACGGCCGAACCCGCGCCGTTCCCCTACGGGCTCGCGGCGGTCCCCGACGGGGTCGACGTGCACCATCCCGCGCTCGAGCCCTGGCAGCTGGCGTTGGACGCCCGCGACGGGCTGCACCTCGAGCCGGGGCCCTCGCCGCGGGCATGGACGGCGCAGCGGTGCGCGGAGCTCGTGGCCGAGGCCACCTCCTGCGGCGTGCTCGTCGCGGTGGGCGGCGATGTCGCGACCTCCGGCCTGGCCCCGGTGGGCGGGTGGCGCGTGCAGCTGCGGGACGCGCCTGCCGGCCCGGCCACCGTCGTCGCCGTCGACGGCGGGGCGATCTCGCAGATCACCACGGTGCGGGTGGGGCGTGGCCGCTCGGAGCTGCACCGGGTCGTCGTCCCGGCGACCGGCCGCACCGTCGTGCCGGAGTGGCGGTCGGTCGCCGTGGCGGCGGCCGACGGCCCGGCCGCGAGCGCGGCGTGCCGGGGGGCACTGCTGCGCGGCACGGGAGCCGCGGGCTGGCTGGCCGATCTCGGGCTGCCCGCGCGGCTCGTGGACCGCGCGGGTGAGGTGCATGCCGTGGGCCGCTGGCCGGTCGACTGAGCGGATCCTGCGGAGCGATCGGGCGGCGCTGAGCGGATCCTGCGCAGCGATCGGGCGGCGGCGCTGGGCCTATGCCGGGGCGACCTCCCGGTCGGGTCCGCCGGCGAGCAGCGCCACCAGCCCGGCCACGGGGAGCACCACGAGCAGGCAGAACGCGGCGGGGATCCCGACGACGGTGGCGAGCCCGCCGACGAGGGCCGCGCCGACGCTCGCGCCGGTGAGGAACACGAGCGTGGCGATGCCGAGCGCCACGCCGCGCTGCCCGACGGGCACGGCCCTGCTGACCGAGGAGATCATCGCGGGCTGCCCGGTGCCGAACGCGACGGTGACGAGCGCGACGGCGAGCGCGAGCAGGACCGGGGACGCGAATGCCCCGCCCGCGGCCGCCACGAGCAGCGCGACCACGGCCGTGGGGCAGGCCAGCGCGATGCAGCGGCGGGAGCCGAACCGCGTCAGCAGCGTGCGGGAGATCGACGGCGACACGAGGCCGACCGCCGCCGCCGGGACGAGCAGGAGGCCGGTCGCGAGCGGCGTCCAGCCCCACGAGGCCGCGGCGAGCGGCACCCCCAGCAGCAGCGCGAACCAGCTCGCCGGCACCGCGGCCGTCGCGAAGGCGCTGCGCAGCACGGTGGTGTTGGTGACGATGTCGCGGGGCAGGAACCCGTGCGGGCGGGCCCGGACGCGCAGCGCGAGCAGCGGTGCGCCCACGACGAGCAGCACCGCCCCGACGGTCCCGGCCACGGCCCCGGCCGACGGCGACTGGAGGAGCAGCACCAGCCCGGAGGCGGCGAGCGCGACGAGCACGGCGCCGATCCGGTCGATCCGCTCGCCGGTCCCGCCCGCGGGGGCCGCCCGCCACAGCGGGGGGATCGCGAGCGCGCCGATCACCGGTAGCGCCACCGCCCAGCGCCAGCCCCCGACCGCCTCGAGCGCGCCGCCGAGCAGCGGCCCGAGCGCGCTGAGGATGGCCGACACGCCCGCCACGCGGCCCAGCGCGGCCCCCTGGGTCGGCCCCGACCACCGCACGCTGATCAGCGCCGTGGCCAGCACCGGGATCGTGGCGGCCCCGGCGCCCTGCACGACGCGCGCGACCATGAGGACGGTGAAGTTCGGGGCGAGCGCGGCGACCAGCGCCCCCACGGACATCGCCCCGATACCGAGGCACAGCGGCAGCCGGATGCCGAGCATGTCGGCCAGCCGCCCGTGCGTGGGCGTGGCGACCGCGAGCGCCACGGCGTAGCCGCTGACCATCCACGCCGCCGTCGCCGCGCTGATCCCCAGATCCCCGGCGAGCTCGGGCAGCGCGACGGTGACCGCGGACGTCGAGGTGCCCGCGAGACCGAACAGGAGACCGAGGAGGACGGCGGAACGACCGGGGGATACCACGTGTCCGGGCAACACCATGATCGCTGCTCCTATTCCCTCGGCACGATGGTCGCTCCGCGGCTCCGCTCAGCGCCGAGGGGGAGTGGCAGCAAGGTGGCAATGCTGCCACTGGACGGCAGTACTGCCACCTTGCTGGCGTCGGGAACGCGCGCTGCTCAGGGGGCCAGCACCACCTTTCCCGTCGTGCGGCGCGACACGAGCGCACGGTGGGCCTCCGCGGCGTCGGCGAGCGGGAACGGCGGGTGGACCAGCGGCACCAGCCGGCCGGCGGCCGCCTCGGCGAGCGAACTGCGTCTCCAGCCTGCGCAGCCCGCCGTAGCGCTTCATCATGCGCGGCCCGGCGACCCAGACGACCGACAGGCTGCCCGCGGCGATGTCCGCGCTGGTGAACTCGGTGACCGACCCGGAGGTCCAGCCGAACATGACGATCCGCCCGGCCACGTCGAGCATCTCCAGACCGGCCCGGCCGACCTCGCCGCCGACACCGTCCAGCAGCACGGTGGGCCTACGGCCGTCCAGCGCCGTGAGCACGCGCTCCGGCCAGCCCGGCTCCCGGTAGTCGACGGCGACGTCCGCGCCGAGGGCGCGGACGCGCTCCACCTTCTCCCGCCCACCGGCCAATCCCACGGCGACGGCGCCGGCGTTGTGCGCCGCCTGCACGAACAGCGAGCCCAGACCACCCGCCGCGGCGGGGACGAGCACCACGTCGCCCTCCTCGACCGCGGCGGCGTCGAGGATGCCGACCGCCGTGCGGCCCGTCCCGATCATTGCGACGGCCGCCTCCGGCCCGAGGCCGTCGGGGATCGCGTGCAGTGCCGCCACCGGTGCCACCGCCAGCGCCGCGTACCCGCCGCCGGCCATGCCGAGGTGCGCCACAACCGAGCGGCCGACCCAGGAGCCGTCGACGTCGGCCCCGACGGCCGCGACGACGCCCGCCACCTCCCGGCCCGGCGTCATCGGCAGCGCCGGCAGCGGGAACGGCCCGCCCGAGGTGCCCGACCGGATCACGGTGTCGAGCAGGTGGACGCCCGCGGCCGCGACCTCGATCAGTACCTCGCCCGCCCCGGGTCTGCCGGGGCAGTGGCAGCGAGGTGGCCATACTGTCACCGGACGGCAGCATCGCCACCTTGCTGCCGCCGAAGCTGCCGTCGAAAGTGCGGGGGCGGCGGCCGTGTTGCGGGCGTAACGTTGATTACGTGCACAGTGATGATGTTCGCTCCGCTGGCGCTCCGCTCGGCGATCTTCCCCGCACCCTCGGCGCGCTCCGCGCGTCCGGCCATGAAATGCGTGGTGTCAAGGACGAGATCCGCCACAACCTGCTCACCGCGCTCCGGGAGGGGCGCGACGCCTGGCCCGGCATCGTCGGGTTCGAGTCCACCGTGCTCCCGCAGCTGGAGCGCGCCCTGATCGCCGGGCACGACGTCGTCCTGCTCGGCGAGCGCGGCCAGGGCAAGACCCGCCTGCTGCGCTCGATCGTCAACCTGCTCGACGAGTGGACGCCCGTGATCGAGGGCTCCGAGCTCGGCGAGCACCCGTACGCCCCGATCACGCCGGGCGCTCGCCGGCGGGCGGCGGAGCTGGGCGACGACCTGCCGGTCGCCTGGCGCCACCGCGACGAGCGCTACACCGAGAAGCTCGCCACCCCCGACACCGCCGTCGCCGACCTCATCGGCGACGTCGACCCCGTCAAGGTCGCCGAGGGCCGCTCGCTGGGCGACCCGGAGACCATCCACTACGGCCTGGTGCCGCGCGCCCACCGCGGCATCGTCACGATCAACGAGCTGCCCGACCTGGCCGAGCGCATCCAGGTGGCGCTGCTCAACGTGATGGAGGAGCGCGACATCCAGGTGCGCGGCTACACGCTGCGGCTTCCGCTGGACGTGCTGCTGGTCGCGTCGGCCAACCCCGAGGACTACACCAACCGCGGGCGCATCATCACCCCGCTCAAGGACCGCTTCGGCGCCGAGGTCCGCACGCACTACCCCCTCGAACTGGCCGACGAGATCGCGCTGGTCCGGCAGGAGGCGGCGCTCGTCGCGGACGTGCCGCGGCACCTGGTGGAGGTCGTCGCCCGGTTCACCCGCTCGCTGCGCGAGTCCAGCGCCGTCGATCAGGGCTCCGGCGTGTCGGCGCGGTTCGCCGTGGCCGCCGCCGAGACCGTGGCCGCCGCCGCCCTGCGCCGGGCCGCGATCACCGGTGAGGAGCGGCCGGTCGCACGCCCGGTCGACCTGGAGTCGGTGCCGGCGGTGCTGCGCGGCAAGCTGGAGTTCGCCTCCGGCGAGGAGGGCCGCGAGAGCGAGCACCTGGAGCACCTGCTGCGCCGGGCCACCGCCGACACCGCCCGGTTCCGGCTGCGCGGGATCGACCTCGACCCGCTCGCCGAGGCCGTCGCGGGCTCCCCGGTGCGCACGGGGGAGCGGGTGCCCGCCGCGGAGGTGGTGGCGGCGCTGCCGGCCGTCGACGCACTCACCGAGATCGCCAAGCGCCTCGACGCGGGCGGCACCGAGGACCCCGGCCCGATGGCCAGCGCCGCCGAGCTGGCCCTGGAGCTGCTGTTCCTCACCCGGCGGCTCGCCAAGGACGAGTCCGACGACGGCGACACGGTGAGCTATGGCTAGACGCGCACGCAAGTACGCCTACGGCCCGTACACCGACGGACCGGACCCGCTCGCCCCGCCCGTCGACCTCCGCGCGGCCCTGGACGAGATCGGCCGCGACGTCATGGAGGGCGCGTCGCCGCGCTCGGCGCTGCAGGAGCTCCTGCGCCGCGGTACGCAGGATCGGCGAGGGCTCGACGAGCTCACGCGCGAGGTGTGGCAGCGCCGCAGCAGGCTGCAGCGGGAGAACCGGCTCGACGGCACGCTGCAGGAGGTCCGCGAGCTGTTGCAGCGTGCCCTGGACGCCGAGCGCGACGTCCTGGCGCGCCAGGACACCGACGATGCCCGGTTCCGGGAGATGACCCTCGACGCGCTGCCCTCCGACACCGGCGGCGCGGTGCGGGAGCTCGACTCCTACGACTGGCAGTCCTCCGATGCGCGCGAGGCCTACGAGGAGATCCGCGACCTGCTCGGCCGGGAGATGCTCGACCAGCGCTTCGCCGGCATGAAGCAGGCGATGGAGAATGCCACGCCCGAGGACGTCGAGCGCATCCGGGAGATGCTCGACGACTTGAACAACCTGCTCGCGAACCACGCGGCCGGGCAGGACACCACCGAGCAGTTCCAGCAGTTCATGCAGCGGCACGGCGAGTTCTTCCCGGAGGACCCGCAGAGCACCGAGGAGCTGGTGGACCTGCTCGCGCAGCGGGCGGCCGCGGCCCAGCGGATGCTCAACTCGATGACGCCCGAGCAGCGCGCCGAGCTGATGGAGCTGTCGCAGCAGGCGTTCGGCGACCCGCGGCTCGCGCAGGCGCTCGCGCAGCTGGACGCGCAGCTGCAAGGGCTGCGGCCCGGCGAGGACTGGGAGGGGCAGGGGCGCTTCCGCGGCGACAACCCGCTCGGCATGGGCAAGGCGACGCGGGCGATGGAGCAGCTCGGGCAGCTCGACGCCCTGGCCGAACAGCTGTCGCAGAGCTACCCGGGCGCGCGGATGGAGGACATCGACCTCGACGCGCTCGGCGAGCACCTGGGCGACCAGGCGCGCGTCGACGCCCGGGCGCTCGCCGAGCTGGAGCGCGAGCTGCAGCGCCAGGGCCTGTTCGAGCGGGCGCCGGACGGGTCGCTGCAGCTGTCGCCGAAGGCGCTGCGGCGGCTGGGGGAGTCGGCCCTGCGTGACGTCGTCGACAGGATCGGGGCCCGCCGCGGCGAACGGGAGGACCGGCGCTCGGGCGCGGCGGGCGAGGCCACCGGCGCCACCCGGCCGTGGGCGTTCGGTGACACCGAGTCCTGGAGCGTGCCGCGCACCCTGCTCAACGCGCAGCTGCGCCGGGCAGGCGGCGACGACCGGCGGCTCGACGTCACCGACGTGGAGATCGTCGAGACCGAGCAGCGGTCCCGGGCGGCGGTGGCGCTGTGCGTCGACACGTCGTGGTCGATGGTGCAGGACGGGCGCTGGGTGCCGATGAAGCGCACAGCGCTGGCGCTGCACCAGCTGATCTCCACCCGGTTCCGGGGCGACGACCTGAAGCTGATCACGTTCGGCCGGCACGCGCGGTCGGTGGAGCTGGGCGAGCTGGTCGGCCTGGAGGGGGCGTGGGAGCAGGGCACCAACCTGCACCACGCGCTGCTGCTGGCCGGGGAGCACCTGCGCCGCAACCCGGACGCCCAGCCGGTCGTCCTGGTGGTCACCGACGGTGAGCCCACCGCGCACCTGGAGCCCGACGGGGAGGCGGTGTTCGACTGGCCGCCGAGCCGGGAGACGCTGCGGGCCACGATCGGAGAGCTGGACCGGGTCACGGCGTTGCGGCCGTCGATCACGTTCTTCATGCTCGGCGACGACCCGCGGCTCGCGGTGTTCGTCGACGACGTTGCCCGGCGTTGCGGCGGCCGCGTGGTCGCCCCGACGCTCGACGGATTGGGCGCCGAGGTGGTGGCCGACTACCTGCGCACCCGCCGCCGCTGACCACCCCGCGAGTCGGCACGATCTGGCGGGTGAGTCGCGACGTTCCGGCGCCGGTTCGTCGCCACTCGGCCGCCGGTCTGTGCCGACTCGCGGGGTCAGCGCACGGCGTACTCGCCCAGGGCGGGTTCGAGCAGGTCGTACACGCGGCGCGCGGAGGCGGTCACGGCCGCGGCGATCGCCTTGCCGGCCTGTCCGCCGAGGGTGCGGCGCACCACCTCACCGAACAGCACCCGGTCCGCGGCGCCGAGCTGGGCGGCGACGGCGCGGGGGGTGACGTCGTCGGGTTCCGCGTCGGTCTCGGCGGCCAGGACGTCGGCGAGGGCCGCCTCGCGCAGCTCGTGCAGCTCGCGCAGCCGTGCGGTGAGCGTGGGGCTCTCGGTGATCATGTGGGCGAACGCCCGCCCGGAGAACCCGATGACGGGGTCGTGCCGCTGCGCGGCGGCGAGGAAGGCGGCCCGGAGCGCGGCCAGCGCCGACTCGCCTGCCCCGCGCCCCGCCACCGTCCGGGCGAGTCCGGCCGTGAACTCCTCGTGCCGGTCGAAGGCGAGGTCCTCCTTGCGCGCGAAGTAGTTGGTGACGGTCTTCTTCGCGACGCGGGCGGCGGCGGCGATGTCGGCGATGGTCGTGTCCTCGAACCCGCGCTCGAGGAACAGGTGGGTGGCCCGGTCGGAGATCAGCTGTCGGGTCTCCTGCTTCTTGAGCTCGCGCAGCCCCGGGGTCTCGGTGGTCACCTCCCCAGGCTCCCATATCCCGGAGCGAAAGTTACCTCCGGAGTAAATTTCTCCGCGCGTCACCGCACCTCGGCGAGGGCGAGCCGCTCGCCCGCCCGGTAGACGTCGCGGACCAGCAGGTCGGCGTCGAGCACCACGAGGTCGGCCCGGCGGCCCGGCGCGATCTCGCCGACGTCGGCGAGCCCGAGCGCGCGGGCGGGCGCCGTGGCGGTCATCGCCACCGCACGCAGCAGCGCTTCGTCGCGGGGGAGCGCGGCGTGCCGCACGATGTTGGCGAACAGGGCGTCCGTGGTGGCGGTGCTGCCCGCGATCGGGCCGCCCTCCGCGCTGCCGTCGGCCACCCGGGCCACGCGGTCGGTGACGGTGACACCGAGTGCGCCCAGCCGGTACTCGCCGTCGGGCATGCCCGCGGCCGCCATCGCGTCGGTCACCGCCGCCACGCGCTCGCCGTCGGTGCTGCGCAGCACGTGGTCCCACAGCGCCGGGTGGACGTGCAGCCCGTCGGTCACCAGCTCCACGGTGACCCGCGCGTCCTCCAGCAGCGCCACCGCGGGTCCCGGCTCGCGGTGGTGCACCGGGGCCATCGCGTTGAACAGGTGCGTGCCGACGCGCGCCCCCGCCGCGATCGCCGCCCGCGTGAGCGCGTAGCTGGCGTCGGTGTGGCCGAGCGCGGCGATCGCGCCCGCGCCGACGATCCGCCACACCGCGTCCAGGCCGCCGGCGCGCTCCGGCGCGAGCGTCACCATCCGCACTGCACCGCCGCCGGCGGCGAGGAGCTTGTCGAGCTCCGCGGGGTCGGGGTCGCGCAGCTGTCCGGGGTCGTGGGCCCCGCAGCGGGCCGTGGCGAGCCAGGGGCCCTCGAGGTGGACGCCCGCGAGCTCGCCGTCGGTGACGAGGTCGGCGAGCGCGTCGACGGCCCGCAGCAGCTCCGTGGGGCCGGCCGCGACGAGGCTCGCGACCAACGTGGTGCTGCCGTGGGCGCGGTGGAACCGCACGGCCCGCAGGGCCTCCTGCGGGTCGCCGTCGGGGAACGCCGCCCCCGCGCCGCCGTGCACGTGCATGTCGACGAACCCCGGGACGAGCACGGCGTCGCCGAGGTCGGCGTCGGCGGGCCGGGGTGGCTCGCCGGTACCGACGGCCGCGATGCGCTCGCCCGCGACCTCGACCCAGCCCGGTCCGGCCCGCCCGTCCGCGACGACGGTGCCGGCCCGCAGCAGCGTGGACCGCCCGCTCGTCACAGCGTCTCCGTGATCTTGCTCAGGCCTCGCGGGGCGTCCGGGTCGCCGCCGCGGCCGACCGCGAGGTGCAGCGCGAGCAGCTGGAACGGGACGATCTCCAGCAGCGGGGACAGCACCTCGGGGGCGCCGGCGGGCAGCGTGAACCCGGTGGCGGCGGCCTCGACGGCCGCGGGGTGGCCCACGCAGCAGACGTCGGCCGAGCGCTCGGCCAGGCGGGGCAGCACGTCGCGCATCGCGGTGCCGCCGACGCCCTCGGCGACCACGGCGAACACCGGAACCTGCGGGTCGACCAGCGCGAGCGGGCCGTGCAGCAGGTCGGCGCCGGAGAACGCCTGCGCCGAGACGTAGGAGGTCTCCATCAGCTTCAGCGCCGCCTCGCGGGCCGTGGGATAGGAGTAGCCGCGCGCGGTGGTGAGCATCCGCTGGGCGAACCGGTAGCGCTGGGCGAGCGCGGCGATCTCCGCGTCGCGGGCCAGCAGCGCATCGCCCAGGTCGGGCAGCGCGGCGGCGACCGAGGTGTCGGCGCCGCGCACCCGCTCGAGCAGCAGGTACAGCGCCAGCAGCTGGGCGGTGTAGGACTTGGTGGCCGCGACCGACCGCTCGGGTCCGGCGAGCACGTCCACGTGCGCGTGGGCGGCGGCGGCGAGCGGCGACCCCGCGCTGTTGGTGACCGCGACGGTGAGCGCGCCCTGGGCGCGGGCGACCTCGAGCGTGCGGACCAGGTCGGGGGACCCGCCGGACTGGCTGATGCCGATCATGAGCACGTCCCGCAGGTCCGGGCGTGCACCGTAGGCGGTCATCGTCGAGGGCGAGACCAGCCCGGCGGGCAGGCCGTGCCGGATCTCCACGAGGTACTTCGCGTAGAGGGCGGCGTGGTCGCTGGTGCCGCGGGCGACGAAGAGCACGGTGCGGGGGGCGCGGCTGCGGATCAGGTCCGCGGCGGCGTCGATCCCGGCGGCGTCGATCCCGGCGAGCAGGCGCCTCCACGCGGCGGGCTGTTCGGCGATCTCGGCCGCCATCAGGTGGCCGGGACGATGCGGTGCCACGGTGGTCACGTCAGCTCCTTCGAAGCGAAGCTCGCGGAGCGAGCGTCGGTGCTGTGCGGGTGGGGAGGGCGAGTCGCGGCCGCGAGCCGCACGGCGCCCGTGACGGGGGCATCGGTGAGCACGCGCACCTCGGTGCCGGGAAGCCGCTCGCGAATCGCGCGCTGCAGCAGCGGTTCGTGGACGGCGAAGCCGCCGGCGAGCACGACGGGGCCCGGCCGGTCGAGCCGGTCGAGCACGCGGCGGGCGAGCGCGGCGAGCGCGTCGGCGGCCCGGCCGAGGATCGCGCAGGCGGCCCCGTCGCCGCGGGCGGCGAGTGCGGTGACGACGCCGGCCCGCTCGGCCCAGTACCGCCGGTCCTGGGTGGTGTACACGTGGTCGATCAGCTGCTCGGGCCCGGTCAGGCCGCAGCGCTCGAGCAGCGCGGCGGTGAGCGCATCGACGGGCGCGCAGGCGTCCATCCGGTCCAGCGCGTGCCGCACGACGTCGAGCGCGACCTGGTAGCCACTGCCCTCGTCGCCGAGCAGGTGTCCCCAGCCGCCCGCCCGGGCATCGGTGCGGTCGGCGCGCGCGCCCCAGGCAACCGAACCGGTGCCGGCGATGACCGCGACGCCGGCGTCCAGCCCGGCCGCGGCGAGGACCAGCCGGGCGTCGTGCACGATCCGGACGGTCGCGCCGGGCACGCGCTCGCCGAGCAGGCGCATCAGCATGCCGACCGACTCGGCCCCGTCGGCGCCCGCCGCTCCCGCGCAGATCGCGCTCACCCCGTCGGTGCCGAGGGCGGTCAGGACGGCGTCGAGCTGGCGCCCCGCCTCGGCGGCGCCGACGGAGGCGATGTTCGCGCTCCCGGCGACGGCCTCGGCCACGGCCACCCCGTCCTCGGAGCGGATGCCGTGGGTCTTGGAGCCGCCGATGTCGAGCCCGATGACGGTCAGCACGCGTCTCCTCGCTCAGCTAGATGTTTGGTCTAGACGACTTGACTCAGGTTGTCAGACCGCGATCGTGGGAGCAAGGGGGCGTGCCGCGGGCCATGCTGGAGGCATGGAGACCTGTCAGCTGTGCGGTGCGGTGCGCGACCCGGCCGAGCCCACGGCGCTGGCGTGGGCGTGCGAGCGCGACCGGGACGGGTGGGCGCGCTGGCTGTGCCCGGAGTGCGCCCGGCGCCACGTCCGTGACATCGAGGCGAAGCTTCCGCGCGAGTGGTGGTGAGCCCGGGGGGTGACGTGGGTGACGCCCGCGCTGGTCGGGTGGGTCGGACCGGGCCGCGTAAGTTGGACGCCATGCAGACCTGGGCATCCGTCGACGTCCCGCGGCTCCCCGGTGGCGGCCCGCCACTGCGCCTGTACGACACCGCCACCGCCCGGGTCCGCCCGACGGCGCCGGGCGCCACGGCGTCGATGTACGTCTGCGGGATCACCCCCTACGACGCCACCCATCTCGGGCACGCGGCGACGTACCTGGCCTTCGACCTGGTCAACCGGGTCTGGCGCGACCTCGGGCACGACGTGCACTACGTCCAGAACGTCACCGACATCGACGACCCGCTGCTGGAGCGCGCGGCCCGCGACCAGGACGACTGGGTCGTGCTGGGCATGCGCGAGACCGCCCTGTTCCGGGAGGACATGGAGGCGCTGCGGGTGCTCCCGCCGCGGCACTTCATCGGGGCCGTCGAGGCGATGGGGGAGATCGCCGAGCTGGTCGGCAAGCTGCTCGCCGGGGGTGCGGCGTACCGGATCGACGACCCGGAGTTCCCGGACGTCTACTTCGACTGCGCCGCCACCGGCCACTTCGGCTACGAGTCGAACTACGACGCGCAGACGATGATCCAGCTGTCCCGCGAGCGCGGCGGCGACCCGGACCGGCCCGGTAAGCGTCACCCCGCCGACGCCCTGCTGTGGCGGATGGCGCGCGACGGGGAGCCCTCTTGGGAGTCGGACCTCGGTGCGGGCCGCCCCGGCTGGCACGTGGAGTGCGCGGCGATCGCCCTCAACCGGCTGGGCACGCAGATCGACCTCAACGGCGGCGGCTCCGACCTGATCTTCCCGCACCACGAGTTCGGTGCGGCGCACGCCGAGGCGTTCACCGGCATGCACCCGTTCGCCCGGCACTACACGCACACCGGGATGATCGGGCTGGACGGGGAGAAGATGTCCAAGTCCAAGGGCAACCTCGTGTTCGTCTCCAAGCTGCGCGCCGAGCGCGTCGACCCGGACGCGATCCGGCTGGCGCTGCTCGCCGGCCACTACCGCACCGACCGGGCCTGGACCGACGCGCTGCTCACCGAGGCCCGGGGCAGGCGCGCCCGGTGGCGCGAGGCCGTGGCCCTGGCCGCCGCCCCCGCCGCCGACGACCTCGTGGCGCGGCTGCGCACGCATCTCGCCGACGATCTCGACAGCCCTGCCGCGCTCGCCGCCGTCGACGGGTGGGCCGCGCAGGCGCTGGAGCGCCGCGGCGGCGACGCCAACGCCCCGGCGCTGGTCCGGGACGCCGTCGACGCGCTGCTCGGGGTGCGGCTGGGGAGCTGACCCCGGTTACAGGATCGGGTCGAACGGCTCCGTGCCGAGCTCGAGCGTGAGGGTGCCGAGCCCGCCGTGCTCGTTGGCGTAGGCGAGCTCGCGGGACAGGTCCGACACCCCGTTGCTGCCGGCGAGCGGCGCGAGCTGCACCGTGCTGAGCGTGCCGAGCGCCTCGCCGGTGGACGAGAGGACGGCGCTGCCCGAGTCGCCCGGGATGCCGGGGCTGACCGTGTAGATGTCGTGGGTCCAGCCGTCACCGGCGGTGCCGACGCTGGTACCGGCTTTCGGGCTCAGCGGCTCGAGCCCCAGGCGCAGCGACGAGTTGCCGTAGCTGTAGACGCGCTCGCCGACGGTGGTGCCGTCGTCGTCCAGCCCCACCGGCCCGCCGAAGAACGGCACGGTCGGGTTCACGGCGGCGACGTCGGCGGGGTCGATCCGCACCAGTGCGAAGTCGTTGTAGGCGCAGGCGTTCTCGTCGGTCTCGCCGTTCGCCTGCATCGCGAGCCACGAGCTGTAGGCCAGCACGCCCGGCCGGCTCGCGCCCTCGATCTCCACCTCGGTGCCCAGTGGCAGGGAGCCGGCGTCGCAGCCGTCGGTCTCCGTGGCCGTCCCCGTGCCCGCGCAGTGCGCCGCCTGCCCGATGAACACGTCGTCGCCGCTGGTGAAGACGAAGTTGGCCGTGCACTGGGCGCCGTCGGTGTAGGTCATCACCCCGGGGTGGACGGTGGCCTCGTCGGCCGGGGCGAACTCCGGTGCGGCGAGAGCGGGGGCAGGCGCGGCGACGGCCGTCGCCACCACCACCGCCGCGACCACCCCTCCGGAGCCGAGCAGCGACCGACAGCGCATGGTTCCTCCTGGGATCACTCGATCAGGTGGAATCCTTCCTACTTGTCGGTAACCGCGCACGCGATAGGCCGAACGGGTCAGTCCGGCGGCTCCGGCGCGACGGTGTCCGGATCGACGTCCTCGTTGTCCGGGACCACGCGCCGGTCCCCGGTCTCCACGGGAACGTCCAGGTCCAGCTCGGGGGTGCCGGGCGGACGGGGCGCTTCCGGGTCGGGCTGCTGTGGTTCCGTCATGCCGGTGGGCTACCCGTTCTGGTTGGGTGGGGCACATGGCCGGGACGGCGGTGAGAGTTCGATGATCACGGTGGAGCTGGCGTTGCGGCTGCGTCGCGCGGGCCTGGAGTGGAACCCGGCGTCCGGGGACCGGTTCGTCATCCCGGGCCGCGGGATGGACGCCGACGTGTTCGTGGTGAGCGAGCTGACCATCGACGTGCACGAGGCCCCCACCGGCCCGCTGCTGCGGTTCAACGGCACCACCGAGTGGGCCCTCGACAGCGTCGAGCAGGACGCCGTGGTGTGGCTCCCGTCGGAGGGGCAGCTGCGCGACGCACTCGGCCCGCGGTTCCAGGCGCTGGAACCGGTGGGCGACGGCTTCGCGGTGGTGATCGAGCGCAACGGCGGCACCGAGCGGCACGTCGACGTGGACGCCGAACGGGCCTACGCCCGAGCCCTGCTCGCGGTCCTCGCGGGGTGACGATCGGTACTCCTCGATCGCCCGCGGTCGGACGCGTTGCGCGGTGCGGGGCCTATCGCTTGGCACCCGCCGGTCGGCCGCCGCCTGTCCCCCGCGGCAGCGCCGCCGGCACGGCCACGGCCAACAGCACGGCGGGCAGGAGGAACCCGGCCAGCGGCTCGGCGTGGTAGATCGGCGTGACCACCACGGGGCTCGCCGCTCCGCCCCCGAACCGCACGGCCTGCACCACCGACATCGCGCCGCCGCGGTTCGCCGTGCCCGACCCCAGCACCATCGCGTTGACGCCCACGAGCACGAGCTGCGTGGCGACCCCGCCGAGCGTCCACACCGCGGCCACCAGCCAGACGGTGGGCGCGAGCCCCACCCCGACGACCACGAGCACGCCCAGCCCGCTGCCGAGCAGGACGCTGCGCCGGGGGCCGATCCGGTCGACGCCGCCGCCGACGAGCCGGGCGGTGAGCAGCCCCGCCACCCCGAGCCCGGTGAGCACGAGCCCGCGGGCGCCCGCACCGACGCCGAACTCCTCCTCCAGTCGCAGCGCGACCAGGAAGTTCAGCCCGGCGAGGCAGCCCCAGCCGATCGCGGCCACCAGCCCGGCCCGCAGCACCGCGGGACGCCACGCGCTGCGCAGCGCGGGCCGGGCGGCCCCCGCCGCCCTGTCGTCGGCCGGGATCCCGATCGCCACCAGCACCACGGCCACGGCCGCGACGCCGGCGAACGCGAGCCGCCAGTCCACCTCGGCGGCGAACCCGCCCAGCAGCGGGGCCGAGGTCTGCCCGGCCGCCTGCAGCGACCCGAACCAACCCAGCGCCCGGCCCAGCCTCCCGACGGGCACCGCGGCGGCCAGCGCGGACAGCAGCAGGGGAGTGATGAACGCGTTGGCCGCACCCTGCAGCGCCCTCGCGGCGAGGAACAGCGGCAGCGTCGTCGCGAACGCGCACGCCACCGACGTGACCACGTAGCCGACGTAGGCGATCGTGACCGTGCGCCGCCTGCCCCAGCGTTCACCGAGCGTGCCGGACACGAGCATGACGGCGGCGAACGGCAGCAGGTAGGCCGTGACCGACAGCGACGCCGTGGCCGCGGAGACCCCGAACGAGGCGCCGAGCTCGGGCAGCATCGCGACGGTGATCCCGCCGCCGAAGGGGCCGAGGAACGCCCCGGCGTAGAGCCCGCCGCGCGCGAGACCGCCGCGTCCGCCTGCCACGCAGGTCTTACCCGCTCAGCTGCCCGTACCCCCGGTGCCGCGGCGGCGCAGGTAGCGCTCGAAGTCGGCGGCGATGGCGTCGCCGTCGGCCTCGGGGACGTCGGCTGCGGCCTCGGCCTGCTCCTCGAGCTGGCGCACGTACTCGCGCACCTCGTCGTCGGCGTCGGCCATCTCCGAGACCGTGCGCTCCCACTCCTCCGCGCGCTCGGGCAGCCCGCCGAGCGGCACCTCGACGTCGAGCACCTCCTCGACCCGGTGCAGCAGTGCCACGGCCGCCTTGGGCACCGGCGCCTGCGAGACGTAGTGCGGAACCTCGGCCCAGAACGACATCGCGGGCACGCCGGCCTCCACGCACGCCTGCTGGAACACCCCGACGATCCCGGTGGCACCCTGGTACGACGTCGGCTCGACGCGCATCTTGCCGGCGGACGCCTTGTCGTAGGAGGCGCCCTTCACCGGAGTGGGCCGGGTGTGCGGGATGTCGGTGAGCAGCGCCCCCAGCGTGATGACCTTCGTCACGCCGAGCGTGTCGATGTAGTCCAGCAGCTCCGCGCAGAAGGTCCGCCAGCGCAGGTTCGGCTCGATGCCGTTGAGCAGCACGACGTGCCGCTCGGTGCCCGGCAGGGTCGCGACCGACAGCCGCGTGGTCTGCCACTCGACCTTGCGCGTGACGCCGTCGGTGAGCCGCACGTGCGGCCGCGTGACCTGGAAGTCGTAGTACTCCTCGGGATCGATCGCGAGAAGCGGCTCCGCGTCCCAGCTCAGCTCGAGATGCTCCAATGCCGTGCTGGCGGCCTCCCCGGCGTCGTTCCACCCCTCGAACGCGGCGATCATCACCGGGTCGACGAGGCGGGGCAGGTCGGTCTCCGCTCCGGGTTCCGGCTGGCGATCGGTCATCGGTCCAGCCTACGGCCGCGGGCCATCGCGCGACGGGCCACACCCCGGGGCGACTACCGTATCGGTGTGCCATCCCAACGCGATATGCAGCCGCATGCGTTCGACACCACCTTCCTGGACACGCTCGACCAGCGCGTGGTGCTCGCCGACGGAGCGATGGGCACCATGCTCCAGGCCGCCGAGCTGACCCTGGACGACTTCGCCGGGCTCGAGGGCTGCAACGAGATCCTGAACGACACGCGCCCCGACGTGCTCCGCCGCATCCACGCCGCGTACTTCGAGGCGGGCGCCGACGCCGTCGAGACCAACACCTTCGGGGCGAACCTGCCCAACCTCGCCGAGTACGACATCGCCGACCGGATCCGCGAGCTCGCCGAGAAGGGCGCGCAGCTCGCCCGTGGCGTCGCCGACGAGATGGCCACGCCCGACCGTCCGCGCTACGTGCTGGGCTCCGTCGGTCCCGGCACCAAGCTGCCGACGCTGGGCCACGACACGTTCGCCCGGCTGCGCGACGCCTACACCGAGTGCGGCCGCGGCCTGCTCGCGGGCGGCGCCGACGCGCTGATCGTCGAGACCTGCCAGGACCTGCTGCAGGTCAAGGCCGCCGTGCTCGGGCTGAAGCGGGCGATGGAGGTCGAGGGCCGCCGGATCCCGCTGATCACGCAGGTCACGGTGGAGACCACCGGCACCATGCTGCTGGGCAGCGAGATCGGCGCCGCCCTCACCGCGATCGAGCCGCTCGGCGTCGACCTCATCGGCCTCAACTGCGCCACCGGGCCCGCCGAGATGAGCGAGCACCTGCGCACGCTGTCCAAGCACGCGCGCATCCCGCTGTCGGTGATGCCCAACGCCGGCCTGCCGCAGCTCGGCCCGAACGGCGCCGAGTACCCGCTCACCCCCGACGAGCTGGCGGAGGCGCTCCGCACGTTCGTGCGCGACTACGGGCTGCGGCTCGTGGGCGGCTGCTGCGGCACCACGCCGGAGCACATCCGCGTCGTCGCCGACGCCGTGCGGGACCTGGAGCCCGCCGACCGCGCCCCGCGCCCCGAGCCGGGCGTCAGCTCCCTGTACTCGGCCGTGCCGTTCCGCCAGGACACCTCGGTGCTCATGGTCGGGGAGCGCACCAACGCGAACGGGTCCAAGAAGTTCCGCGAGGCGATGCTCGCCGAGGACTGGGAGGCCTGCGTCGCGATCGCCCGCGACCAGACGCGCGACGGCGCGCACCTCATCGACCTCTGCGTCGACTACGTCGGCCGCGACGGCGTCGCCGACATGGCCGAGCTCGCCGGGCGGCTCGCCACGGCGTCCACGCTGCCGGTCATGCTCGACTCCACCGAGCCCGAGGTGCTGCGGGCCGGCCTGGAGCGCCTCGGCGGCCGCTGCATCGTCAACTCGGTGAACTACGAGGACGGCGACGGGCCCGGCTCGCGGTTCCAGCGCGCGATGGAGCTGGTCCGCGAGCACGGCTGCGCCGTCGTCGCCCTGTGTATCGACGAGGAGGGCCAGGCCCGCACCGCCGAGTGGAAGGTCCGGGTGGCCGAGCGGCTCATCCGCGACCTCACCGAGAACCACGGCATGCGCGTGTCCGACATCGTCGTCGACACCCTCACCTTCCCGATCACCACCGGGCAGGAGGAGGTGCGCCGTGACGGGTGCGAGACGATCGAGGCGATCCGCGAGCTCAAGCGCCGCCACCCCGAGGTGCAGACCACCCTCGGTGTCTCCAACGTCTCCTTCGGGCTCAACGCCGCGGCCCGCCAGGTGCTCAACTCGGTGTTCCTGCACGAGGCCGTGAACGCCGGGCTGGACACCGCGATCGTGTCGGCCGCGAAGATCATTCCGATGTCCAAGATCCCCGACGAGCAGCGGTCGGTGGCGCTCGACCTGGTCTACGACCGCCGCCGCGAGGGGTACGACCCGCTCAACCGCTTCATGGAGCTGTTCGAGGGGGTCACGGCGTCGTCGGCCAAGGCGGGCCGCGCCGAGGAGCTGGCCGCGCTGCCGCTGTTCGAGCGGCTGGAGCGGCGGATCGTCGACGGCGAGCGGAACGGGCTGGAGGCCGACCTCGACGAGGCGTTGCAGTCCCGGCCCGCCCTGGAGATCATCAACGACACGCTGCTGTCGGGCATGAAGACCGTTGGTGAGCTGTTCGGCTCCGGCCAGATGCAGCTGCCGTTCGTGCTCGCCTCCGCCGAGGTGATGAAGACCGCGGTGGCCCACCTCGAGCCGCACATGGAGAAGACCGAGGACGACCAGGGCAAGGGCACGATCGTGCTCGCCACGGTCAAGGGCGACGTCCACGACATCGGCAAGAACCTCGTTGACATCATCCTCACCAACAACGGCTACACGGTCGTCAACCTCGGCATCAAGCAGCCGATCTCCACGATCCTGTCGGCCGCGCAGGAGCACCGCGCCGACGCCGTCGGCATGTCCGGGCTGCTGGTCAAGTCCACGGTGATCATGAAGGAGAACCTCGAGGAGATGAACTCCCGGGGCGTGGCCACGGCGCTGCCGGTGCTGCTCGGCGGCGCCGCGCTCACCCGCTCCTACGTGGAGAACGACCTCGCGGAGGTCTACGTGGGCCGGGTGTCCTACGCCCGCGACGCGTTCGAGGGTCTGCGGCTGATGGACGCCACGATGGCACGCGCCCGTGGGATCGCGCCCGCCGTCGATCCCGAGGAGGAGGCGAAGAAGGCCGAGCGCAAGGCCCGCCACGAGCGGTCGCAGCGGGTCGCGGCCAAGCGGAAGGCTGCGGAGGCCGAGGCGGCGGGCCCGCGCCCGGAGCGTTCGGACGTCACGCTCGACAACCCGCTGCCCACCCCGCCGTTCTGGGGCACCCGCGTGGTGAAGGGCGTCGCGCTGGCCGAGTACTCCGGCATGGTCGACGAGCGCGCGCTGTTCCTGGGCCAGTGGGGGCTGCGCGGCGCCAAGGGCGGGTCGGGCCCGAGCTACGAGGAGCTCGTGGAGACCGAGGGACGCCCGCGGCTGCGGTACTGGCTGGAGCGGCTGGCCACCGAGGGCGTGCTCGCGCACGCCGCCGTCATCTACGGGTACTTCCCGGCGGTGTCCGAGCGCGACGACCTCATCGTCCTGGACGAACCCGAGGCCGACGCGCCGGAGCGGTTCCGCTTCACGTTCCCGCGCCAGCGCCGCGACCGGCACCTGTGCCTGGCCGACTTCTGGCGTCCGCGCCCGACCGCCCTGGAGCACGGCGAGGTGGACGTGCTGCCGCTGCACCTGGTGACGATGGGGCAGCCGATCGCCGACTACGCCAACGAGCTGTTCGCCAAGGACGCCTACCGCGACTACCTCGAGGTGCACGGCCTGGGCGTGCAGCTCACCGAGGCGCTCGCCGAGTACTGGCACCGGCGGATCCGCGAGGAGCTGACGTTCCCGTCCGGCGTCGCCGTCGCCGCCGAGGACCCGGGAGGAGTCGAGGAGTTCTTCAAGCTCGGGTACCGGGGGGCGCGCTACTCCCTCGGCTACGGCGCCTGCCCCAACCTCGAGGACCGCACGAAGATCGTCGAGCTGCTGGAGCCCGGCCGGATCGGGGTGGAGCTGTCCGAGGAGCTGCAGCTGCATCCCGAGCAGTCCACCGATGCCCTGGTCGCGCACCACCCGGAGGCGAAGTACTTCAATGCAGGATGACCTCGTGAGGGGAAACCGTCGTCCCGGCGACGTTCTGCACTCACGGCCGGCTGCCGTCCTGTGGGACATGGACGGCACGCTCGTCGACTCCGAGAAGGTCTGGACCGTGTCGCTGCAGGACACCGCGGCGTGGCTGGGCGGGGAGCTCAGCGCGGCGGCGCGGGAGGACATGGTGGGCTCGAACATGGCCCGCACGCTGCGGATCATGTTCGACGACCTCGGCCTCGAGCGCGACCCGGCCCGGGTGGCCGCGGCCGAACAGTGGATGACGGCCCGCACCGGCGAGCTGTTCGCCGCGGGCCTGGAGTGGCGGCCGGGGGCGCTCGAGGCGCTGCGGGTGGTCCGCGCGGCGGGGTGGCCCACGGCGCTGGTCACCAACACCCTGCGGTCGCTCACCGAGATGGCGCTGGAGGGCATCGGCCGCGAGCACTTCACGGTCACGGTGTGCGGCGACGAGGTGCCGCGCGGCAAGCCGGACCCCGACCCGTACCTGCGGGCCGCGGAGCTGCTCGGCGTCGCGGTCGAGGACTGCCTGGCGGTGGAGGACTCGCCGACGGGGTCGCTCGCCGCCGAGCGGGCCGGGGCCGCCGTGCTCGTCGTGCCGTGCGAGGTGCCGGTCCCGCTCGGGCCGGGCCGGGTCCATCGCGACTCGCTCGTCGGCCTGACCGCCGACGAGGTGCATGGCGCTCACGTACAGGCACGGAGTGATCGCGCAGCGTAGCCGCTCGTCCCGGCAGACGGTCCGTTCGCCGAAACACCGGCGCGGCGCGCACCATCGGTGGTGGACGGCCGTTGCACCACCCGGCGCATGTCGGGAACCGGGCGCAGCACCAGGCCGTGGCCGGTGCCTTCGCCCCATGACAGAAGATGACACTGGTGACGTGAAGGGGAGACCTGTGAAGACCTTCGAGGAGCTGTTCGCCGAGCTGGCGGACAAGGCGGCCACCCGGCCGGCCGGGTCGGGCACGGTCGCCGCGCTCGACGCCGGTGTGCACGCGCAGGGCAAGAAGCTGCTCGAGGAGGCCGGCGAGGTGTGGCTGGCCGCCGAGCACGAGGCCGACGACGCGCTGGCCGAGGAGATCTCCCAGCTGCTCTACCGCATCCAGGTCCTCATGATCGGGCGCAAGATCTCGCTCGAGGACGTCTACAAGTACCTGTGACCCGCCGAAACGGCACTACCGAGGAGAGCACCATGCTCCGCGTCGCACTCCCGAACAAGGGGACGCTGGCCGAGCCGGCCGCCATGATGATGCGGGAGGCGGGGTACCGGCAGCGGTCGGACCCGCGCGACCTCAGCATGATGGACGAGGAGAACGCGATCGAGTTCTTCTACCTGCGGCCCAAGGACATCGCCACCTACGTGGGGTCGGGCGACCTCCACCTGGGCATCACCGGCGCCGACCTGATGGACGAGTCGGGCAGCCAGGTGAAGCGGGTCATCGAGCTCGGGTTCGGGCAGTCGAAGTTCCGGTTCGCGGCCCCGGAGCGCAACCCCGAGGACCGCGACTGGAAGCTCGAGGACCTCGAGGGCAAGAAGATCGCCACCTCCTACCCGCGGCTGGTGCGCGCGCACCTGGCCCGCAACCGCGTGCGCGCCGACATCATCAAGCTCGACGGCGCCGTCGAGATCTCGGTGCAGCTCGGGCTGGCCGACGCGATCGCCGACGTGGTCTCCTCCGGGCGCACGCTGCGCCAGCACGGGCTGAAGGCGTTCGGCGACCCCATCGCGGAGTCCGAGGCCACCCTCATCGAGCGGGAACCGCGCCCGGACCGGCCTGAGACCGAGGAGGCGAAGGCCGCCAAGCGGGTGTTCACCAACCGCCTGCAGGGCGTGGTCTACGCGCGGCAGTACCTGATGCTCGACTACGACTGCCCGAACGACGTGCTCGACGAGGCCAAGCGGATCACCCCCGGCATGCAGGCGCCCACCGTGGCGCCGCTGTCGCAGCCGGGCTGGTCGGGCGTGCGTTCGATGGTCCGCAGGCAGCGGGCCAACAAGGTGATGGACGACCTCGCCGCCCTCGGCGTCCGCGCGATCCTGACCTCGGAGATCCGCTCCTGCCGGGCCGTCGACCTCGGCGACGACCTGGGCCCCCGGTAGCAGTTCTCCTAGCGGGGGCGCACCACGAGGGCCTGCGTGCTGCGCCCGGTGTGTCCCCGCCTGTCGAACAGCAGCCCGGACACCGTGCCGAGCCCGTCGGGGCCCACCACGGTCTGCGCGTCCACACCCATCCACTCGCCCACCGGCGCGCGGTGCACGTGGATGGTCAGCTCGGTGTTGACGAAGAGCCACTCGCGCAGGTCCAGCGGGGCACCGACACCGTTGGCGGAGTCGGCCACCACGGCGAGCCGCTGCAGCGGGCTGGGCTCCTCGCCCTCCACCAGCGGCACCCGCAGCCGCGCCCACGGCCGTGCCCGGCCCCTGCTCGCCGAGCCAGCCGCGCACCCACCGCCATTCCAGGGCGTCGAGGAACCCCGGCAGCCACCCCGTCGGGCGCTCCGGGCGGGCCTGCGCCTCCTGCGGCGGGGGCAGCGGCGCGACCTCCCCGACGGCGACGGCGGCGGTGTCGCCGACGGCCAGCCGCCACGCCCGCGCCCGCAGCACCGCCCGCCCACCCGCGGACATCTCGGCGGCGAGCAGCTCGACGGACCGGCCCGGCCGCTCCACCGCGGCGGACACCTGCACCTCCCCGGCCGGGACGGGCCCGAGCACCTCCACCGTGACCCGGGCCAGCTGCGTGCCGGGCCACGGACCGCACCGCTCCAGCGCCCGCACCAGCAGCGCCGACGGCGGCCCGACGTGCTGGGCGTCGGCGAACCACGGCCCGGTGGTGGACGCGGTCGCATGGAACTTCAGTCCGTCGGGGCCGTCGAGCGGGCGGTAGAAGGGTTCGAGGGGGAGCGCTTCGGTCACGCCGCCGATCGTGCCCGATCCCGCCGGCCGCCCCGCACCCCCGCCCCGGGCGCGGTTCGGATGATCGCCGCAAGACTGCAGTTGTTGCGGTGCCGGGTGCGGAAACTGCGCGCTCGCGGTGATCTTGGCGTTCGCCGGGGTCGGTGATCGTCGTGAGTTCGCCGTCGTTGCGGTTCCCGCTGCGATAAGTGCAGTCTCGTGGCGATCATGCTGCCGCTCGGCCGATGATCGTCGTGAGGTTGCGGTTGTTGCGGTGTGGGGTGCGGAAACAGCGCGCTCGCGGCGATCTCGGCGTAGATGATCGCCGTGAGATCGCCGTAGCTGCGGTCCCCGCTGCGATAAGTGCACTTTCACGGCGATCATCCACGCCCGGCCGAACCCTCACCCCCGGCTCCCCGGCTCCCCGGCTCCCCGGCCCCCCGGCCCCCC
>NZ_JAHKRK010000464.1 GCF_019396355.1 Pseudonocardia nigra | reverse complement strand
ACCTGAAAGATCATCAGGAGCCGCGCTCGCCTGGCAACTCAGCCCCCTCGTCTCCCGCACTGACCAGGGCGAGCCAACCGGAAAAAACCGGACGTAACACCTAAATGATCAGAACGCCGGGGCCCTGCACTCGACCCGAGTCTCTTGCTTTCTTCAGTCGGGTGGCCCGGGGGGATCTCACCCCCGGGCTCCCACAGAACGTTGCGTGAATCTCTCGATTCACACCGCTCTTATCATCTGATCCATTCGAACGTGCCCGTCCATTGCCAGTGCACGAAGAGACCGGGTCCTACTCACCAGCTGGTCCCACCATCTCTTGACACGCTTGAACGAGGCCAGCCGCCGATACTTCTTCCGAGCCCAGCGCACCAGGTAGCCGCTGATGCGCTTGAGGAGGGGATGCAGCTTCGACCGGAAGAACCGGCCGTAGTAGTTCATCCAGCCCCGTACGATCGGGTTGATCCACTGTGCGAGATCGGCCAGATCGTGCCGGGTTCGTGCGTGGATCCGCCAGCGGCGGACCTCGCGGCTGATCACCTTCAGGGCCTCCGGACTGATCGCGGGCACGAACGCGGTGAACAACCGCCCGTGCCTGCTCCGGACCGTTCGGGGGCAGAACCGGTACCCCAAGAACGTGAACGACGTGGCCTCGAACGAGCCCGGTCGGTTGTCGTCCTTGCAGTACACGATCTTGGTCTTGTCGGGATGCAACCGCAGCCCGACCTGTTCCATCCTGTCGGTGAGCGCGGCCCACACCTCACGTGCCTGCCGTTCTGTCGCGCAGTGCACCACCGCGTCGTCTGCATAGCGCTCGAACTCCACGGTCGGGAACTCCCGAACCAGGAACAAGTCGAACGCGTAATGCATGAACAGGTTGGCCAGCACTGGCGAGACCGCGGACCCCTGCGGGGTCCCTCGGTCTCGCGCCACACGGGTGCCGTCGGGTAACTGCAGCGGCGCGGTCAGCCACCGCTTGACGTACAGCACCACCCAACGTTGGTCGGTGTTGGCCTCCACCGCCTTGACCATGAGGTCGTGATCCACGGAATCGAAGAACTTCTGAACATCGAGGTCCAGAACCCAGTTCTTCTTCTGGCACCGCTGACGGCATCGGGCCACCGCATCCAATGCCGAACGCTTCGGCCGGTACCCGTAGGAGTCGCCGTGAAAGATCGACTCCGTCCGCGGTTCCAGCGTCATCGCCACGTAAGCATTCAGCCCGATCTTGAGCGTGACCTCGTGTCGGGGTCAGTGTGATCTTGGCGGCAGTGGCGTGTCGATCACGAATGATCGGCTGGTCTGCGGTGTGATCTTGGGGTGTCCGAGCCGGA
>NZ_JAHKRK010000463.1 GCF_019396355.1 Pseudonocardia nigra | reverse complement strand
CAAGCTCGAAGCCCGCAATGCCTTCGGGTTCCGCAACCCCATCAACCAACGCCTACGATCACGCTGCGCGAGCATCCGAGCGGCCCTCCGACCAGCCAAGCCCGGTTAACTTCGAAGACCCGGATATCCGCCTTCCTCACGGTCGGCCTACCAGCACGGCTGTTTCTCCGCTCTGGACCCCAGCCGGGGTTCCCGCGTTCCGCACGTGTGAGATACGACCGGGGTGGGTGCCCTCTTTGTCTCGGGGCGGTGGTGTCCTCCCGACCAGATAGGAATGATCCAGTCGGCACCCGCCGCTTTCCAGCAGCCAGCCCTACGACCCCGCTGCGACGACCCATCGCGGGGAATCCGCAGTCACGAGACCTCAGATAAGGGTTCACTTGTGTTCACCCGTCCGGTCTTCCTCTCGCCCGTGGTCCCCGGATGGAACGAGGACCCTTCGGCTTTCCCCCGAGCTCCGCACCCTGCCGTTACCAGCAACGCACGTCGGGGCGAGGACCAACCACGCGGACACTGGTTGGAGCTACACCATCGACATCGTCAACCCTCCTTCAGCGCAGCTACTCACTGCCGTGCGACCTCGCGTCGCACCCCCGCCCTGCGGGGTGCCGGTGTGGGTGTCCTCGTGTTCGCCGAGTTCGGTCAGGATCCCGGCCTTGAGGAACGCCTTCACCAGCGCCAGCACACGCTTGTCGGTGATCCGTCCGCGCACCCGGCCCATCAGGGCCGTGTGGTCGATCCGATCGAAGCACGCCTCGATATCGGCGTCGAGCACCCAGCGGTAGCCGTGGGTGCCGAACTGGTGGATCTCCGCGATCGCGTCCTTCGCCCGCCGGTTGGGCCGGAACCGTAGGAGACCGGCATGAAGTCGGCCTCGGAGATCGGTTCCAGCAGCTTCAATGCCGCCTGGACCACCCGATCCGCGATGGTGGGGATGCCAAGGCTTCTGACCTTCCCCGACCCACCCGGCTTCGGGATCTTCCGCTGGCGCACCGGCAGCGGACGGAACGAACCGTCCTTCAGCGCGCCACGCAGATCGTCCAGGAACCCGGGAACTCCGACCGTCTCGGCGATGTCGGCGGCCGTGAGGCCGTCGTAAGCATTCAGCCCGATCTGGAGCGTGACCTCGTATCGGGGTCAGTGTGATCTTGGCGGCAGTGGCGTGTCGATCACGAATGATCGGCTGGTCTGCGGTGTGATCTTCCGGTGTCCGAGCTGGAGGAGATGTCGCGCGACGAGTTGATCGTCGTGGTGCGGCGCCAGTCCGGGCAGTTGGCCGCGCAGGACCGGCAGATCCGTGACATGTCCGGGCGGCTCGCGCAGCTGATGGAG
>NZ_JAHKRK010000462.1 GCF_019396355.1 Pseudonocardia nigra | reverse complement strand
ACGCGGGCGCCCTCCCGGGCGCTCCTTGACCCCGCCGCCTACCTCGACGCGCCCAAGAACAGTCGGAGAGCCAACGAAGAAAAGATCAACTACAACAACAGGGGGTTGACCGGCCCCGCTCCTTCAGCGGATGACCAGTACCGCGCTGACCAGTACCGGGCCGGTGCGGGCGATTGCGGTGGACGGCAAGACCGTTCGCCGTGCTCGTCACGCGGATGGGAGGGTGCATCTGCTCGGCGCGCTCGATCACCGCAGGGGTGTCGTGCTCGGCCAGACCGAGGTCGAGGCCAAGACGAACGAGATCACCGCGTTCACATCGCTGCTGGAGCGGATCGACCGGGCCTGCCCGCTGACCGGGGCGGTGATCACCGCCGATGCGTTGCACACCCAGGACCGGCACGCCCGTTGGCTGCACGAACGCGGCCGCACTACGTGTTCATCGTCAAGGGCAACCGGCCCGCGCTGCGCACCCGGCTCGCCGACCTGCCCTGGCAGACGATTCCCGTCGTCGACGAGGTCCGGGGGCGCGGGCACGGCCGGGTCGAAACACGGACCCTGCAACTGTGCGCGATCACTGGCCCAGGTGGCCGGGGGATCGGGTTCCCGCACGCCCGCCTGGCCGCACGGATCATCCGCCGCCGACGCCCCATCGACAGCGCGAAGCGGTGGTCCACCGAGACCGTCTACGCGGTCACCAGCCTCGGCTTCGCCGACGTCCGCGCCCATCAACTAGCGGAGATCATCCGCGAGCACTGGCACGTGGAGAACCGGCTCCACTGGGTACGCGATGTGACGTTCGCCGAAGACCTGTCCCAGATCCGCACCGGCACCGGCCCCGCGGTCATGGCCGTGCTACGCAACCTCGCCATCAGCCGCCACCGCCTCGCCGGCGCCAGCAACATCGCCGCCGCCTGCCGCGACACCGCCCGCCACCCTCTGCGAGCCGTTGACCTGCTCACATAACTGCAAAATCAACTATGCCGGAGCCCTGGGCCCAGAACGCGGCCGCGGTCTCCTTGCGTTCGTCGGGAAGGATCTCGGTGTAAGCCAGCCTCAAGTGGTCGTCGAGGGCGGTGTGGAGGATGGCGGCGTGCGCGAGGCAAGCCACATCTTCCCAGGTCAGAAGGGGATTCGTGCGTCACGACCCACCGTCATCACCACACTTCGCGGTGCATCCAGGCTCAGCTTCACCGGGCTGCCACGACAGCCCGGTGGTGGAGTAGGGGTCGAACCGGGGCGCGGTACTGGTCTTGCGACCAGCCCGTTTCCCCGGCCCGCCCTCCGCACCGGACGTGCGGCTCTCACCGCATCCGGCGCTCCACGGATTCCCTTGGGGCCGCGCGGCTCAGGCCGTCGC
>NZ_JAHKRK010000461.1 GCF_019396355.1 Pseudonocardia nigra | reverse complement strand
CGACTCGCGGGAACTCCCGCGAGTCGCCCGTTTTCCGCGTGCGAGTCGCCCGGTTCCGACGTGCCGAGTCGCCCGTTCCGGCCCAGGTCCCCTCAGGCGACGCGGCCCCTCAGGCGACGCGGCGCAGCGCTGTGATCGTGAGCTCGCCGTCCAACAGCTCGGGCAGGCCGGCGAGCCCGGAGGTGATGTGCGGGCTCGCCAGGTGCTTGTCGAGGTGCGCCTGGCTCGTCCAGTTCTCGTAGAAGACGAACACGGCCGGGTCGGCGACGCCCTGGTGCAGGGCGTAGGTGACGCAGCCGTCCTCGCCGCGGGTGGGCTCGACGACCGACTCGAGGAGGGCCTTGAGGTCGGCCTCCCTGCCGGCGAGGGCGCGCATGGTCGCGACGACGGTGAGCAGTTCGCGGTTCTCGTCCGTGGGGATGGACATGGGGACTCCTCCGGCAGGCGGCGGTGACGAAGATCGGTCACAGCATGCCGGACCGGAGGGCCCCGGTCACCGGGATCAGATCGCGCAGGAGCCGTCGGCGCACGCGTCGCCCGCGCCGCCCGCCGGCGTGAGCACCTGCAGGGGGTGCGCCGCCGCCCAGGCGGTCTCCAGTGCCTCGAGCAGCGCGTCGGCCGGCTGGGCGCCGGACACCCCGTACGTGCGGTCGATCACGAAGAACGGCACCCCGCTGATCCCGAACGCCCCGGCCTGCCGCTCATCCGCGCGGACCTCGTCGGCGTAGCGATCGGACGACAGGACCGCGCGTGCCTCGTAGGCGTCGAGGCCCACCTGCGCGGCGAGGCGGACGAGCGTGTCCGGGTCGCCGATGGGTTCGCCGTCGGTGAGGTACGCCGTGAAGAGGCGCTCCTTCAGCGCGTCCTGCAGCCCGCGGGCGGCTGCCAGGTGCAGCAGCCGGTGGGCGTCGAACGTGTTGCCGCCGCGGGCGCGCTCGAAGTGGAAGTCCCAGCCGTCGACGGCGGCTGTCTCGGTCATCTGCCGGTGCATGGCCTCGGCCCGCTCCCGCGTGACGCCGTACTTCGCGGCCAGGTGCTCGGCGAGGTCGCCCTCGCGCTCCCGAGGCGCGGACGGGTCCAGCTCGAAGCTGCGCCACCGCACCTCGACCTCGTCGCGGTGGTCGAACCGCGCCAGCGCCTGCTCGAACCGGCGCTTGCCGATCGCGCACCACGGACACACGACGTCGGACCAGATCTCCACCTTCATGTGCGCGTTCAACCAGTGCTCGTCGCGGATTGTTCCAGCGCGTCCCGCGGGACGAGCGCGACTCCGCGCCCGTCGACGAGCACGAGCACCGGGCCGCCGCCGTCGAGCCGGGTGCGCGCCGCGTCCGCGTTCTCGCCCGCCCCGACGGCGGCCGATGC
>NZ_JAHKRK010000460.1 GCF_019396355.1 Pseudonocardia nigra | reverse complement strand
AGCTGTTGCGCATCTCGCGCGACACGCGGTCAAGCACGAATTGAGACCGACTCGTGATCAAGTGCTCGACGTACCCCTCATGTCACGAAGAGCAGTCACCATTCAGACTTGTGAATAAGCCCCCTGGTTGTCCGTGATCGCCGGCGGCGAATGGACGCGGACGCGGGACCGGCTCCCCGTCCTGCCCGTGCTGGTCCGCACCGTCGATCAACGCCGCACGACGGCCGACGCGCTGCTGCGCGCCGCCCAGCACACCGAACCCGGCCGCACCGTCACCGTCGGCGATCAGACACTGACCCGGTCCGTCCTCGCGCCGGGCACGACCACCACCAAGATCTGGGCCGACGATCCGGCCAATGGCAGGCGCCGCGACCTCGGCCACGAGGAGGAGCACGCGTTCTGGGCGTGGGCGGTCGTGGAAGTCCTTCGTCTCACCGGCGTGCGGATCGAGGAGCTGCTCGAGATCAGCCACCACAGCCTGGTTCACTACCGGCTCCCGACCACTGACGAGGTCGTGCCGCTGCTGCGGATCGCCCCCTCGAAGTCCGATGCCGAACGACTGCTGGTGGTCAGCCCCGAGCTGGCAGAGGTGCTCTCCACCATCATCCGCCGGATCCGGGAACCCTCCGGAGCGGTGCCGCTGGTCCCCGCCTACGACTGGCACGAATGCGTGTGGATGCCGCCGGCCTCGCTGCTGTTCCAGCGCCACTTCCAGACCGAGAACCGCGCGATCAGCCACGGCACCGTCCGCAAGATGCTGCAGGCCGCGCTGGCCGACACCGGACTCGTCGACCCCACCGGGCATGGCGCCCTGAACTACACGCCCCACGACTTCCGAAGGATCTTCATCACCGACGCGATCATGAACGGCCTGCCGCCGCACATCGCCCAGGTCATCGCCGGTCACCAGGACATCAGCGTCACCCTCGGCTACAAGGCCGTCTACCCCGACGAGGCCATCCAGGCACACCGGGCGTTCCTGGCCAGGCGGCGCAGCCTGCGCCCCAGCGAGGAGTACCGGGTGCCCACCGACGCCGAGTGGCAGGAATTCCTCGGCCACTTCGAACGTCGCAAGGTCTCCACCGGGATCTTGCGGCCGCGCCTACTCCACGCCGTGCATCCATGAACACGCCTGCCTGCGATGCTCGATGCACTGGCCCGACCCCGCCCAACGCCCCCGGTAACTAGTCAGGTCGTTGATCACCCTTGATCCTCTTCATGGGATGATCTTGGTGTGCAGCAGGCCGGGGATGGGCGTCCGTCTTATGACGAGCTTGCCTCCCTGGTGCAGCGGTTGGCGGCCGAGGTGGCGGCGCGGGATGAGGTGATCGCGCAGCTGCGGGGCGAGGTGGCGGAGTTGAAGCGTCGCCTGGGGATGAA
>NZ_JAHKRK010000459.1 GCF_019396355.1 Pseudonocardia nigra | reverse complement strand
GGGTTGATCTTTGCGGGCGGGGAAGTCGCCGGCCTTCTTCGTGGCCCGCGGGCTGGCCCGGTCGGGGCGGTCACGGACGAAGGTATGCGGGTCGAGGATCTTGAGCAGGAAGACGGCCAGGGCCAGGTCACGCTCGTGAGGGGGGAAAACCCGCCGTGACCGAGTCGGTCGCGGCGGCGAGGGCCTGCGGGAAGCTGATCTTCTCGGGTGGGATGCCGGTGGCGTCGACGGCGGCCCCGATCAGGGTGTGGATGGCCTGGTAGACCGCGAACAGCGCCCACATCTCTTGGGCCACCCCTTCGGGGTCCTTGCTGCGCAGCACCGGCATGCCCGCGCCCATGTCGGTCTTGTGGTCGCCGATCACGGTCTCGGCGCCCCAGCGCATTGGGCCCCAGCGCATTGGGTAGGTGCACGCGAGGTCCAGCGCGGGATCGGCCTCGACGTCGAGCAGGTCGGTGACCAGGGCGAACACCTCCGATGGCTGCTCGAGGCCGTCGGGGCCGCTGCTGTGCACTGTGTACTCGATGACCCGCACCGTGATCGGCGGGCCGTCGGCCTTGCGCGCGGGATGGAGCAGGGCGAGGTAGCTGCCGTCGGCGAGCACCTCGATGGGGGTCAGCCGAAACGACGCCGAGGCCCGCCACAGGATGTGCGCGCCGGTCGCGAGCACGTCGCGGGCCAAGGTGTGGGACAAGAAGTTGCGGTCGGCCAGCACCAGCATCCCGGCCCCGAACGCGGGCAGCAGGTCACGGGCCAGGGTCTGCTCGCCCACGGTGTAGGGGCCGAACGTGGCACCGACCAGTGCTCCGGTGCCCGATTCCGCGGCCGCGACCCAGCGGAGCTGCGGGAACGCCCCGGCCCGGGTCGCGTTCGCCGGCCGGCCGAAGTGGGCGGCGTTCTCCGGAGTGTCGGGGATGTCGCTGCTGGACCCGTCCATCGAGACCACCCGCAGCCCGCAGCAGAACACCCCGGCGGCGTCGGCGGCGCTATCGTCGGCCGGGCCGACCGGACCGGCGACCTCGTCGAACAGCATGTGCAACGGATCGGCCCCCAACCGGGCCCGGGCCCGCGCCAGCGAGGAAATGTTCGGCGGGCGCCACCGCCGCCCCGCGCCGGCGTCGACCCACCCGTCGGGATCGAGCACCCCGTCGAGGAGCTGCTGGCCCCCACGGCGGTGATACAGCGGTGATACAGCGCGTCGACCAGCTTGCTCAGCACCCGCCCATAGCCGCAGTTACGGCCCCGGAACAGCCACAACGCCAGCACGAAGTACACCGTCAGCCGCGCCGGCAACAGCCGCCGCCGCAGCTCGCGGGTATCCGTCGTGGCCACCACCCGGTCCACCAACTCCGGCGGGAACGCCTTCGTCAGCGACCCCACCGACACTCG
>NZ_JAHKRK010000458.1 GCF_019396355.1 Pseudonocardia nigra | reverse complement strand
TGAGCTGGGACCATCCGGGCTGCGGCTGGCCGGGTCGGGCGAGGTCGGCGAGCGCGCGGACGTGGTGGACCTCGATGTTGTCCGTGCGTTGGCAAAGCTCGCACTTGCCCGCCCGGAGCCTCTTGATCAGCTCCTTGTGCGGGTAGAGCGGCCCGGTCGTCGGGCGGTCGGTGAGGACCGCCAGCTTCTGCCGCTTGAGGGGAATGCCGCCGAACCGTGCGACCAGGGGGTTCCTGCCCGTGCGCTCGACGCTGGCCTCGAAGCAGGTGCGCAGGCCGTGCGGTGTCGCGATCTTGGCCTTGAACCTGGCCGCCATCTTCGACACCGACGATCCGTGCTTGCCCGCCAGCGTCTTGAGCATGGAGGTCTCCATGACCCAGCACAGCCGGTGCAGTCGGGCGACGTCACCGGCGAGCAGGTAGTACTGGACGATGCCCCGGTACTCGGCCCCGAATCTGGCCACGATGCTGTGGTCGGCCTCGTTGACCATCGGGTTCCGGCACGCGGGTTTGCCGCGTGACAAGTAGGGGACACTCTTGGCCTTGATCACCGACGCGGGCACGTGCAGACGGACGGTGCCGTTGATCGAGCGGCGGTTGCGCCGATCGGTCGCCGAGCGCCGTTTCGTCTTGCGGTCGCTGCCCGCGACCGCGATCTCGTAGCCGAGGAACCTGGCCCGTTGGGTGCGGGCGTGGGTGATCAGCGTCTTGTCGGGGGACAGTTCCAGCTTGAGGTCATCACGCAGGAACCGTGCCAGGCGCTGTTTGATCTCCTCGGCTTCGGCCTTGGGTCCGGCGAACCCGAGCAGGGTGTCATCGGCGTATCGGCAGTAGCGCAGCCTGCGGTAGCCGGGATCGCGGGGATCCTGGCTGGGCAGGCTGTGCAGCCGCCGGTAGAGCGTCCGCACCTGCGTGCGGTCACCCCGTCGGCGGGCCCGCGCGATCGCGTGTTCCACCGACCGGTACTCCGGGTTGCGCGCCCGGAGCCGGCCTCGGGTGTATTCCGGGATGAGGACCGTCTCGATGAAGGTGTCCAGCTTGTGCAGGTAGATGTTGGACAGGACCGGGGAGGCCACCCCGCCCTGCGGCGCACCGCTGAGCGTGGCGTTCCAGGTCCAGTCCTCCAGGTATCCGGCCGTGAGCATGGTGCGCAGCAGCCGCAGAAACCGGCCATCGTGGATCTTCTCCGCCAACGTGGAGATCATCACTTCGTGGTCGAGCGACCCGAAGCAGTCGGTGATGTCGCCCTCGATGAACCAGGTCGTCCCGGTCCAGGTAGTGGCCACCTCGCGCAGCGCGGTGTGGCAACCCCGGCCGGGTCGGAACCCGTGGGACCGGCCGGAGAACGTCGGCTCGTAGTACGCCTCCAACAGCAGGCGAACCACTTCACCGACC
>NZ_JAHKRK010000457.1 GCF_019396355.1 Pseudonocardia nigra | reverse complement strand
CGCGGTGTCCGGTCGGGCAGCAACGGCTCCAGCCGTGCCCACTCCGCGTCGGTCAAGTCGTGGCGATCAAGCACAGAAGAGATCTACCGCAGCCGACCCGCATGATCCACGGGACACGCTCTAGAGGTTCGCCGGCGAAGTGGCCGCCCGGAGCACGCGATGCGGCGTCGGGTCGCGGCCAGCTGGAGATGCTCTCGCGCGAGCTGAGGGCGCTCGCGGTGCGCAGTTCGCGGCGCGGCGAGCATGGGCGCCCGCCGTGGCCGACGCGACCCCCAACTACCACCGATCCGAGCTGACATCGACGCGACGCCGGGTTGCGTTGCGCGGATTCATTCCTGCTGCCGGCGCCACCGGCGGGTCAACCTTCGGTGCTTGAGCCGGACTGGCTAGGACGTCGGCGGCGCAGCAACCACATCCAGCCGGTTACAGTGATGGACCCGGACAGCAGAATCAGCAGCGGGCTGAAGGTCATCATGCCCATGAGAACCCCCAGGGTGCCGATGACGACCGTGAGCACCGCCGTGGACATGGCCCACCGTACCCGCGCCGGCACCGGCCAATGGGTCAGGAGGTGCGCGAGGTCGGGATCAGTCGCCTGGAGCTGTCGCTCGATTGCCTCGAGGCGGCGCCGATCGTCCTGGTTGAGCATGTCGCCTCCCGCCCGCGAACTCTCCCGGTTCCGCCGAGCGTGCTCGTCTCGCCACGGCGAAGCCAGGCATTCGCGGGCTTCCCGCGCCGACCGGCGCTGAAACGAAACCGGGACAGACGCACCCGCCAGACCGCGCATGACCAAGTCTGCAGCAGGCCGCGGCGTCGCTCTCAGAGCCCCGTGCCTGCGTCGATCCACTGTCCGCCTTGCGCCTCGACCTCGGGTAGCGAGGCCCGAGCTTCCTCGATGAGATCCGAGACGAACGTAAGCACGACGTCCGGTTCAGCAGCGGCAAGCTCGGTGGGGGAGATGATCGGCACGTCCGTGCCCGGCATCCTCCTACCCTGCTTCATCCAGGAGGGCGTCAGCGATTCCGTGCAGGAGCGAAGCATCGGCGCCGGCGAGACGGAGCAGGGAGACCGCTCGGGACGCAGCGGCGTATCCGTACACCGTCCGCCCTTCCCTGCGCTGCTGCTCGAGCATGTCGCGCAGGCCCGATGCGGTGCGGTCGACCGAGTCCTGAAGGCTGCCGATGACCTCGGAGCGCAGGACTCCGACTGCCAGCTCGGCTGTGGATACTGCGTCGATACCTGCTGAGTCCGCGACACCCCGGCGACCTGCGGCCATGAGGCCTATTCAGCCGCCAAGTAGAAGTGCAGTCCGATAACCGCCGAGATCGTCGTGTCGAACGTCGCCAGCGGCCGCCGGTAGTCGGTGTGCATGATGCGCCAGGTCTTAAAGTTTGCGATC
>NZ_JAHKRK010000456.1 GCF_019396355.1 Pseudonocardia nigra | reverse complement strand
CCAGGGCCCAGGCAAAGTCGCGATGAGCGGGTGTTGACCTGCGGCGACACGCCGGGGTAGGTACGAAGACGGGCACGGGCTCGACGTGATCATGAGGGTGTCTAAGTCCTTGATCACGTCAGGAAGCCCGTGCCCGCACTGTCAGTATCCCCGATCGTTGCTGCTCTGGATCACGTGGAGGTCGAACTCGATGAGGTGATCACCGCTGCTTCCGACGCCACTGCTGCGCCGTTGGCGTTGTCGCTGGTGGAAGCCCTATCCGAGGTTCCCGACCCGCGGCAGGCGCGTGGCGTGCGCCATGGCGTGCTCGCGGTGCTGCTGCTGGGAGCGTGCGCGGTGCTGACCGGAGCGCGATCGTTCGCCGCGGTCGCCGAGTACGCCCATGACGCCGGCCACGCGGTGCTGGCCGCGCTCGGTGTGGGCACGGTGGTGCCGCACGAGTCGACCCTGCGCCGGGTTCTCCAGAAGGTCGACCCCGTGGCGGTGGAGGCTGCGTTGCGGTCCTGGGTGCTGACCCAGCTCGACGCCCAACCCCGGTCGCAGGCCACACCGCGCCGTGAGCAGCGCCGCGTACTGGCCCTGGACGGCAAGACTCTGCGCGGCGCCCACATCAGTACCGCCCACGGCAGCTCGGACCATGGCGCCGGCCTGCCGCACCTGGTGTCGGTGCTCGACCAGGCCAGCGGCGCCGTGCTCGGACAGGTCCAGGTCGAGCAGAAGGGCAGCGAGGTCGCCGCGTTCTCCACGCTGCTCGACGAACTCGACCTGTCCGACGTGCTGGTCACCGCCGATGCACTGCACACCCACCGCGGACACGCCGACTACCTGCACCAGCGCGGCGGGCACTACCTGATGACGATCAAGGCAAACCAGCCGAAGTTGCTGGCGCGGGTACGCGCGCTGCCCTGGGCAGACATCGGTGTCGCCGCCCGCGGACGCGCCCGCGGCCACGGTCGGGTCGAAACCCGCGCGATCAGCGTGGTCAGCCTGCACCCCTGCCCCGATCTGGGCGGCGAGTTCTTCCCCCACGCCGCCCAGGCGATCAAGCTGGTGCGCCGACGTCGCCCACTGCGCCCCGGCGGGAAGTGGAAGACTGTCACGGTCTACGCGATCACCAGCCTGACCGGCTTCGACGCGGACCCCAGCCTGCTGGCCCGCTGGATCCGCGGTCACTGGGGCATCGAGAATCGGTTGCACTGGGTCCGGGACGTGACCTTCGACGAGGACCGCTCCACGGTCCGCACCGGGCACAGTCCGCAGATCATGGCCGCCTTCCGCAACCTCGCGATCACTGCGCTCCGCCTATCGGGCGCCACCAACATCGCCGCCGCGCTCCGCCACCACGCCCGCGACACCCTCCGGCCGCTGACCACCTACAAGATCACGTAGCAACTTTGCCGGGGCCCTG
>NZ_JAHKRK010000047.1 GCF_019396355.1 Pseudonocardia nigra | reverse complement strand
CCGGCATCTGCCGGGCGGGCCTCTCGCATGTGATCACTCCCCCCCGAGGCGCTCGTCCTGCGAGGTGGCGCCGTCGGGCCGGGCGCCCTTCGGCTCGGCGCCGCCGGTGCTCGCGCCGCCGACGGAGACGTCGCCGGCGGGATCGGCGTTGGTCGCCGTCTCGTCACCGGGGCCGTTGTCCTGCGTGCCGCTGGTCGGGGTGGTGTCGGCGGTGTGCGGCGAGCCCGAGCCCACCGCGTCGACCTTGCCGTCCGCGGCGTGGCCGTTGCTCGCGGCATCGCCGCGGCGCACCGAGGCGAGGAGCATCTGGGACACGTCGAGGATCTCGACGTCCGTTCCCTTGTCCTCGCTCTGGCGCTGCGTCAGGCCGTCGGAGAACATCACGCGGCAGAACGGACAGCCGGTGGCGATCTTCTCCGCGCCGGTTCCGAGTGCCTCGTCGATGCGCTCGAGGTTGACCCGCTTGCCGATCTTCTCTTCCATCCACATCCGGGCGCCGCCGGCGCCGCAGCAGAAGGACCGGTCGGCGTGCCGGGGCATCTCGGTGAGCTTGACCCCGGCGGCTCCGACGAGCTCGCGCGGCTCCTCGTACACCTCGTTGTGCCGGCCCAGGTAGCACGGGTCGTGGTAGGTGACGTCGGTCATCGCGTCCGGCGCCGAGACCGGCACGAGCTTGCCCTCCCGCACCAGCTTGTTGAGCAGCTGCGTGTGGTGCACGACCTCGTAGTGCCCGTCGAGCTGCGGGTACTCCCGGCCCAGTGTGTTGAAACAGTGCGGGCAGGTCGTCACGATCTTGCGGGTGCCCGGTTCCCGGCCCTCGAAGACGGTGTTGAGGACCTCGACGTTCTGCTGCGCGAGCATCTGGAACAGGAACTCGTTGCCCGACCGGCGGGCGGGGTCGCCGTTGCAGGTCTCCTCGGACCCGAGGACGACGTAGCCCACGCCGGCGCGGTGCAGCAGCTCCGCGGTGGCTCGCACGGTCTTCTTGGCGTTGTCGTCGAATGCGCCGGCGCAGCCGATCCAGTACAGGTACTCGGTGTCGTCGGACAGCTCTCCGTCGTAGACCGGGACCTCGAAGTCGAGGCCCTTCGTCCAATCCAGGCGCTCCTTGGCGTTCTGGCCCCAGGGGTTGCCCTTGTTCTCCAGGTTCTTGAACAGCACCCCGAGCTCCGAGGGGAACTCCGACTCGATGAGCACCTGGTGGCGCCGCATGTCGACGATGTGGTCGACGTGCTCGATGTCCACCGGGCACTGCTCGACGCAGGCGCCGCAGGTGGTGCACGACCACAGGACGTCGGGGTCGATCACGCCACCCTGTTCGAGGGTGCCCACGAGCGGCCGGTTGGCCTGCTCGGGACCGGACCCGGTGATGCGTCCGAAGCCGGACTCCGGCACGTGGTGGCCGTTGCCGCCGGCCTGGTCGTGGGCGCCGGCCGAGGCGACGGCCGCCTGCTCGTCGGCCACCTGGCCGCCGGTGATGTACGGCGCCTTGGCGAGCAGGTGGTCGCGCAGGTCCATAATGACGAGCTTCGGGTTGAGCGGCTTTCCGGTGTTCCACGCCGGGCACTGGCTCTGGCAGCGACCGCACTCGGTGCAGGTCGCCATGTCGAGCATGCCCTTCCAGGTGAAGTCCTCGATCTTCCCCCGGCCGAACGCGGCGTCCTCCGGCGGATCCTCGAAGTCGATCGGCTTGCCCTCGTGCTCGATCGGGGGCAGCGGGCCGAGCGCCTTGGGCAGTCGCTTGGCCGAGACGTTGATCGGTGCCGTGAAGATGTGCAGGTGCTTGCTGTAGGCGATGATCACCGTGAACACGAGCATCACGCCGATGTGCAGCAGCAGCCCCAGTGTCTCGAGCACCTCCAGGGTGCCGACCGACAGCCCGTCGAGCAGGTTGCCCACGCCGATCGACGCCCACGCGCCGGACTCGTACGGGAACACGCCCAGCGCCGAACCCGCACCGCGGAACAGGAACATTGTCCACAGCACGTTGAAGATCATGAAGAGGATCAGCCACGCGCCGCCCGTGTGCGAGCCGTAGAAGCGCGAGGCGCGCGCCGCGCGCTCCGGCGCGTTGCGGATCCGGATCACGCTGAAGACGCCGAGCGAGATCAGTGCGAGCACGGCGATCGTGTCCTGCAGGAACCCGAGCACGGGCCAGCGGCCGATCAGCGGGATGTGGAAGTCGTGGTCGAACAGGGCGCCGTACGCCTCGAGGTAGACCGTGATGAGGATGACGAACGCCCAGAACGTGAAGAAGTGGGCGAGCCCGGGCACCGACCAGCGCAGTAGCTTGCGCTGCCCGAAGACCTCGACGAACTGCGCACGGATCCGCTCGCCCAGCCCCTCGGTCCGGTCGTTGGCCGGCTGCCCCGATTTGATCAGCTTGTACAGCCAGAAGGCGCGACGGCCGGTGACGGCTACGGCGACCGCCGTCATCCCCAGTCCGATGACCAGTCGTACAACCACGGGCATTCCTCCCAGGCCTGGTCCGCGAGTGGTGGGTCGCGGGCCGGTGTGGAGCAGGGTAGACCGACGTCCGCCTCGGCCGCCGAGCGTGTTCCGCCGGATCGGGTCGTGAAACTACTCGCCAGTAACAGCGGAGCGGGATGTGACCCTAACCCGCCGTCCGCGGTCTTGCCCTCGGGTGACGGAGGTGGTGTTCGCGTCTCGACCGGTACAGAAGAGCGCTCGAGGCGAGGATCGGAGTCGCGTGCGCCTCACTCCACCGGGCGTCGCTGGTGACTCGCCGTGTTGCGCCGTGTCTGCTGGGTGGGCGACCATCTATGTTGCAGCTTGGTTGGCAGCTGGTCAGCATGCTCTACTCGACGACGGATGGCCGAGGAGATGGGTCGGGTGTCTACCAGCCTGAGGGGGCGGTGTACGGCAACCTGGGTTGGCATACCCACGAGGAGGAGCCGTAAATGACCGCACCCGAGGTCCTCGCGCTGTATGCGCAGGGCCTGAGCACCGACGGTCTCCAGGGCTGGATCCAGGACAACGTCGTACCGCTCATCCTGCTGGGAATTGCGATCATCCTGCTGTGGATCGGCGGGCGGGGTGACAACGCGGGTGTCGCGCGCCGGAGTGTGGGCCTGATCGTCGGCCTGATCGCGCTGGGCATCGCGGTGTCCGGCAACGGCCCGGAGATCGGCAGCTTCCTGGCCAGTCTCATCACGGGGTGACGCGTGCTCGTCCGCACGGATGACGAGGTGTACCGGGTCGACTCCGTCTGGCTCGGTCCGCCGCGCGCCACGTTCCCGTGGCGCGCCCGGTATGTCAGCTATGGGCTCGGGCTCCTCGTCATGATTATGATCATGTTCGTGCAGCGCCGGCTCGGGATCGGCTTGGACTTCTTCTCCGTCGCGTGGGCCCTCGTGCTCACGGTCGTCGTCACGCGCTTCGTCGGCAACCGCATCGACTACGAGAGGCCGTTCGGGCAGGTCGTGGAGCTCTTCCGGCACGAGATCACCGGGCCGCGGGCGCGCACCGCGGTCGCCGGCGGGCAGGTCCGCTCGGGTCACGTCCGGGTCGGCCCCGTCGTGCGGGGTCGTGTGGGCCGCAAGGCGACCGCCCGGGGTCGGGGGCCCGCGATCACGCCCCGTCCGGCGCAGGCCGCGGCCGTCAGCGGGCGCCGAAAGGGGGCGTCGCGTGCCACGTGGTGACGCCGGCCGCGGCGCGGCGCCGTCATCGGACAAGCGCGGCAGGCGGCGTGGACGCGCGCTCGCGGGCGAGACCAACCTGCCGAAGTACGTCCCGGACATCGCGCTGCGCTCGATCGAAGGCCACCTGACCCGCACGGGCAGCCAGGTCGTGGCCTGGTACCGGCTCGCGGCGCAGGCCTGGAGCTTCCGCAGCGACTCCCAGCGGGAGGTGCTGATCCGGCAGATCGCCGCGCAGCTGGGCGAGCTGCAGGGGCGGTGGCTGCACCTGCGCGTCACCACCCGGCCCTACCCGGTCCACATGTGGGCGGAGTCGTTCGACCACAACGCGCTCGGCCGGATGCCCGACGTCGCTGGGGCCCTCGGGTGGGACGGGTTCCTGGAGGGCGAACAGCGCCACCTGATGGGCCTGTCGATGTCGGACAAGGAGGTCTTCCTCGGCATCGAGGTCTCCGGGCGCAAGATGCTCGACCGGTGGGTGGAGCGGGCGGCGCCGGTGCTCGGCAAGGTGGCCCCCGCCGCCGTCCGGGCCGAGCTGGCCGCGCTCTCCTCCGAGATCGGGCACCTCGACTCGCTCGTCGCGGGCAGTGGGCTGGACGCCGTGCCCGCCACGACCGACGACCTGGCGTGGTTGATGCACCGCTCGTGTGCACTCGGGCTGCCCGCCCCGCGCACGTTGACCGTCGTGCCCAGCGGTGTGCGCCGGTGGGAGGCGGAGGACCTCGCGGCGTTCACCGACGGCGTCGAGATGTACCAGGAGCCCTACGCCCCCACGGTCCGCGTGGTCGGGCGCCTGCGCGCGCAGACGGTCTCCCGGAACGTGGCCGTGCTGTCGGTCGGGTTGATGGACGGCCTGCGCATCCCCGAGGTCGACGACCCGTGGATGCAACACTCCGACCGACTGCCGTTCCCCGTGGAGTGGTCGGCCCGGATGTACATCCGTCGTCCCGAGGAGGTGGCCGGGGAGCTGCAGCGCCAGATGGGCAAGGTGCGCAGCCAGATCCGGCACTACACGCACGATCACGACCTCGACCCGCCGATGTCGCTGGCGCGGCAGGCCGAACGCGTCCTGGAGGTCGAGGACGAGCTGACCTCTGGGCTCACGCAGCTCAACACCCGGCTCTACGGCTGGTGGCGGATCGCGGTGTCCGGGAAGGACGAGGCGGAGGCGATCAGCCGGGCCCAGCAGGTGCTGGACGTCTACCGGCCGAAGGTGCAGATCGAGCACCCCGAGGCGCAGTACCGCTACGCCCGCGAGTTCATCCCGGGCGAGCCGCTGGCGTCCACGGCGTACCGGCGGCGCGGTTCGGTGACGTGGGCGGCGTCCGCGGTGCCCGCGGCCACGGCGTCCGTCGGAGACCGCCGCGGGATCATGCTCGGCGAGACCTGCACGGCCACCCGCAGGCCGGTGGCCTGGGACCCATGGCTCGCGCAGGAGGTCCGCCGGGCGTCCGGGCTCACCGCCGTCGTCGGCGGGCTGGGGTCCGGCAAGTCGTTCCTGACCGGCCTCATCGTCTACAAGACGCTGCGGGCAGGCGCCCGGTGGACCGTGCTGGACCCGTCCGGCCCGCTCGCCGAGCTCACGCGCCTGCCCGAGCTGGCCCCGTTCTCGCGGCACATCAACCTGCTGCGGGCCGATCCCGGGATCCTCAACCCGTACCGGGTGGTCGCCGAGCCGCGCCCGGAGCATTTCGCCGACGAGGACGACCCGGAGCGCGCGTGGCGCCGGGAGCGGTCCCTGGCGGGGGCCACCCGGCGCCGGCTCGTGCTCGACGTGCTCACCGGGCTCCTGCCCTACGACGTCTCCCGGATGCCGCACACCCGGATCGTGCTGCTGCGGGCCGTGCGCGAGGTCGGCGGTTCCGCCGACCGCCACCCCGGCCAGGTGATCGACGCGCTGCGCAGGCACGCGCGCGACGGTGAGGAGCACGCCGGGGTCGTCGCCGACTTCCTGGAGGAGCGCCGGGAGCTGCCCCAGGCCGCGCTGCTGTTCCCGGACGCCTCCCGGGACGACCCGTGGCAGGCCGACCGCGACTACCGCCTCACGGTGCTGACGATGCAGGGGATGACGTTGCCCCGCCCCGGCAGCCCGCGCGAGGAGTGGACCGACGGCGAGTCGCTGGCCGTCGAGCTGCTCAACCTGGCGTCCTGGCTCACCCAGCGCACGATCTACGACGCCGACCGCAACCTCCGCAAGGGTGTGGCGCTCGACGAGACGCACTTCCTCTCGCAGGTACCCACGGGCAAGGTTCTCATCGACCGGCTGGCCCGCGACTCGCGCAAGTTCAACGTCCGGGCGCTCTTCGCCTCGCAGCTGGCAGGCGACCTGCTGCGGGTGTCCGGGTTCGCGTCGCTGGTCAACGCCGTGTTCGTGGGGCGCACCGACGACGAGGAGGCGCAGCGCGACGCCCTGCGGTTGCTGAAGGTGCCCACCGGCGTGGGCTACGAGCAGATGCTGGGCACGCTGTCGCCGCGACCGCGCCACGACGACCGGCCCGACGACACCCCCCGGCAGTTCATCTTCGCCGACGGGCACGGAGGCGTCGAGAAGATCCGCATCGACCTCGAGGCCCCGCATCTCGAGCACGTGCAGGAAGCGCTCGACACCAACCCGGACGCCAGGCGCGTCGCGGTCCGCGGCGTACCGACGGCCGGTGCCCCTGCCGTCCGGGCCCCCGACGAGCCGATGCCGCGCATACCCGTCACGATGCCGCCCCACCGCGCCGCTGATCACGCCGGCTACGCCGGTGCCGTCCTCGACGAGGACCTCGACGAGTTCGCCGAGCTCGACGACCCGGACGTTCTCCTCGCCGCCCGCGGCGGGAACGGCGCGGCACCGGTGCACAACGCCCACGTCCGGGCCGGTCCGGCCGTGCCCGACGCGGTCGAGCTGCTGGACGACGAGGAGCTCGACCTGCTCGGCGACGTCGACACCGGCGTCGACCTCGACGACGACGCCGTTCCCTCCGGTCCGGGCGCCGAGGACCGATCGTCCGACCGCACCACCGACCGCACCGCAGACCGAGTGTACCGGGCGGGGGAGGCCGTGCGGTGATGCCCGGAGGCCTACCGGCGGCGGCCGGTCTGCTGTCGGCCGCCCTGCTGCTGGCCGTCGCGGTCGTGGTCGCCGTGCGGCGGCGCCGCGCGCGGGCCCTACCCGGGGAGAAGCCGCGGCGTCGGGTGGCGCTGCTCGTCGTGGCCGGGCTCGTCGGCGGCTCGGTGCTGATCGGGCAGCCCGCCTTCGCGCAGCCGTTCGACTGCAAGGAGTCCCCCGAGCCGGACCGGCCGGGCACCGGCCTCGTCGGCTCGCTGGATCCGCCCACGCTGAGCGCGGGCGAGCCCGGGAGCGTATACAACGAGGTCGGTTATGCAGGCCTCGTCTGGCACAACTACGACCTCGGGTGCGCCGGGTCGGCGCTGAACCCGGCGAGCACCACGGACACCTGGCTGGGGAACCAGGCCCTCAACGTGGCGAAGTTCATCGTGGGCGGCGTCAACTGGGCGCACTACCTGATCGCCGACGGTGGCGAGCTGCTCTCCCCGCTCGACGACCTGATCAGCGACGGCACCCGGGCGATGTACGACGCGGTGTTCACCACCTGGGTCGGCCCGGCGCTGCTCGTCCTCGCCGTCGTGCTCCTGGTGCTCGCCCTGCGCGGCGACCTCGCCCGGCAGACCCAGCGCGCCGGGTTCGCGGTGCTCGCGCTGGTGGTCGGGTCCGCGGCCTACCTCGCCCCCGTCGACTGGGCCAAGGCCGCCGACGGCCTGCTCCTGGGCGGTGTCACCGAGATGCAGGAGGGCTTCCTCGGCCAGGTCGGGCTCGGCAACCGGGACACGCTGCCGACGGTGCTCGTCGAGAACGTCATCTACCAGAACTGGCTGCGCGGCGAGTTCGGCTCGCCGGACGTGCCGCAGGCCCAGGAGCTGGGTCGTGACCTGCTCCGCGCCCAGACGTTCACCAAGCCGGAGGTGGCGGAGGGACGCGACACGCTCGAGCTGGCCGAGCAGAAGAAGGCCGAGTTCGCCGCGCTCGCCGACCGGATGGGCGACCGGTACCCCTACTTCCAGGGCGAGGCCGGCAGCCGGGTCGGCGCGGGGATCCTCGCGGTGGTGCAGGCGCTGTGCATCGCCCTGTTCCAGCTGCTGTCCAAGGTGCTCGTGCTGGTGGCGATGCTGCTGCTGCGGCTGCTCGTGATGACCGCGCCCGCCGTTGCCGTCGTCGCCATCCTCAAGCCGGACATCCTGCCCGCCCTGCTGCGGGTGGCGGGGGCCGCGATCGTCAACACCCTCGTCGTCGGTGCGCTCGCCGGGCTGCACGCGCTGTTGGTCGTGTCGCTGTTCCGCCCGGGAGCGGGAATCGACCTGTGGTTGGCGCTGCTCGTCACGGGGGTCGTCACCGTGGTGTTGTGGGCCGTGGCGCGGCCGTTCCGGCGGCTCGTCTCGATGGTGTCGCTCACCCGTGAGCAGTTCGGCGTGATCGTCCCGGGCATCGGCGGCGGACCGATGGCGGGGATGTGGCAGCGGGTGCGCGGGGCGCAGCCCGAGGACCGCCAGACCCGGTGGTGGGACGAACGGCGCGGTGCTACGGAGCAGGCCGGGTGGCCCGACGTCGCCCGCCCCGAGGCGGAGCCGGTCCGCCGGGTCGCCCCCGAACCCCCGGCCCGGCCGGGGCGGCGGCGCACCGAGGTCGAGGCACCCGCTCCGCCTGCGGTCGTGCCCGCGGCCCGCAGGCCCGCCCTGCCCAGCGGCCCGGAGGGCGTGGGCGTCGGTGCCGGTCCCCGGCCGAGTTGGGGCGATCCGAGCGAGGTCGACGAGCGCGTGATCTACCGGAGGCCGGACGCCGTGCCGCTGCGTCCCGGTGCGGCTCGCCCGGTGCAGGCTGAGCTCGTCGACGGCGTGGCGGTCTACCGCATCTACCGCCCGCGCTCCCCCCAGGTCGCCTACGGTCCGAGCGGGTCCGACGGTGCCGATTAGGTCCCCGCGCGGGCGGGCCGCCGCCTACCGCGCACTCTGGCAGTGGCCGTTGCGATCCCCGGCCCGCCTCGCCGTCACCTCGGTGGTCGTCGCCGCGCTGGCGGTCGGGGTGAGCTTCGCGGTCGCGGCCACGGCGAGCGACCGGGACGGCGGCACGACCGCCGCGTCACCCACGTCCACCGACCCGTCGGGGCGCTCCTCGCCCCGCTCATCGGGTCGGTCGGCCACGCCAACCCCGACGATGCTGCCGCCGGTGCCCGAGCTGGAGCCGACGACGCTGCCGCTGTCGCAGGCCCCCGCCGCGGCGCTGGACGTGGCGGCCCGCTGGGCGGCGGCATGGCTGCGTCCGGCGGAGGGCACGACCGCCCAGCAGTGGGTGGAGGGCCTGCGGCCGACCACCACCGAGGAGTACCTCGGGGTGCTCAGCGGCGTCGACCCGGGCAACATCCCGGCCACCCGGGTGACCGGTGAGCCGCGGCCGGTGCGGGTCGCCGCGAACTCCGTGCAGGTCGACGTGCCGACCGACGCGCTGACGCTGCGCGTGCTCGTGGTGCAGACCGAGGAAGGCTGGCGCGTCTCCGGCTACGACCGGGTGTGAGCGCGATGTTCCTCCTGCGACCGCTGCGCCTGCTGGTGCCCTTCATCGCGATCGGGGCGGCGCTGGCGCTCTTCCTCGGGCTCGGGTTCATCGCGTTCAACACCGGCGGCGATGGTGGCGGGCAGGCGACGACGCGCCAGGACTGTGACGCCGGGCTGCGCTCGCCCGCCGCGCCGTTCGCCCGTGGCCTGGCGAGCACGCGTGCCGGTGACCTCACCGAGGAGCAGCTCCGGAACGCCGCCACGATCATCGCCGTCGCGCGGGACATGGGTGCGCCCCCGCGTGCCTGGCTGGTCGCGCTCGCCACCGCGATGCAGGAGTCGACCCTGCGCAACATCCACTACGGCGACCGGGACTCGCTCGGGCTGTTCCAGCAGCGGCCGTCGCAGGGGTGGGGGTCGCCCGCCGAGGTCACCGACCCGGTGTACAGCACGCGGATCTTCATCGATCGGTTGCTGGAGGTCCCCGGCTGGGAGGACATGCCGGTGACGGTGGCCGCGCAGACCGTGCAGCGCTCGGCGTTCCCGGATGCGTACGCGAAGTGGGAGGGCCTCGCGGCGGAGCTCGTGCGGCAGCTCGCCGACGTGGCCGACCCCGCCGGGTGCGGCCGGGTGGCGGTGCTCGCCGACGACGTGGCCCGGACCGCGATCGAGTTCGCCCTCGGCGAGCTCGGCAAGCCCTACGTCTGGGGCGGGACGGGCCCCAACACCTACGACTGCTCGGGGCTGATGCTGCGCGCGTTCCAGGCCGCGGGGATCAACCTGCCGCGCGTGTCCCGCCAGCAGTTCTACGCGGGCGGGCTCGTCCCGATCGAGCAGGCACAGCCCGGTGACCTGCTGTTCTACGCCACCGACCCGTCGGATCCGGCCACGATCCACCACGTCACGCTGTACATGGGCGACGGGATGATGGTGGAGGCGCCCTACAGCGGGGAGTCGGTCCGGGTGCGTCCGGTGCCGTGGGACTATGAGGAGCTCGTGCCGCTTGCCACCCGTCCGGGCACCACGCCCAACCGGCTCTAGGTGCCCTGAGGAACCAGCCTCGCGATCGGCCTCCACGTACGAGCAGGAGTAGTACGCACTATGCGCCCCGAAGCCTCCGTCCCGGCGTCCACGACGCCGGTGCAGGACTACCTCGACCGGCCCGCTCGCGGGGCCACCGAGGACCACCTGGTGGTACCCCGGTCACTGGCCCAGTCGATGCCGTTGCGCTGGCAGCAGGTGTTCGTCGGGCTGCTCGCCGACCTGCACGACGCGTACGGGCACCTGCCGTGGCCGGAGTACCAGGTCGTGCCGAGCCGGTGGGAGCTGCTCGTCGACCTGGACGAGGACCAGCTGGCGTCGGCGGGGTACGTCGTGGAGCTCGGGCCGGACGGGGAGCTGGAGTACCGCGACGCGTCGGACAACGTCGTGGCCGACCCGGAGCACCAGCGGGTGCTGGCGCCGGTGGACGACCCGCTGCCGCCCGCGTCCGCAGGCCGGGTGGAGCCGCGGCCGGCCGCCCCGCTGTAGGCAGCGGCCCACTTCTCACCCGAGTGACGGCAAGGTGGCGTTGCTGCCACTGGACGGCAGCATCGCCACCTTGCCGGCATCACGTGACGAGCAGGTGGACGCGCCCTGCAGCGGTGCCGACGCTATGACGAAGACCACGCTCCACCGGTCGGTTCGACGGAGTTCCGGGAACACGATCGCCAGGTGGTGCGTTGGACCGGTCGAGCAAGTTGAGCGCGGCCGACTCAAGGGAGGCGCCACCTCCCGACACCGGCCGTGGCAGACTTGAGCGAACCGAACTCAAGCTACGCAGTACTACCTCGGAGGCAACCACCATGGCTCGTGCGGTCGGCATCGACCTCGGGACCACCAACTCCGTCGTGTCCGTCCTGGAGGGTGGCGAGCCGACGGTCATCGCCAACTCGGAGGGCGCGCGGACCACGCCGTCCGTCGTCGCGTTCGCCCGCAACGGCGAGGTGCTCGTCGGGCAGTCGGCGAAGAACCAGGCCGTCACCAACGTGGACCGCACCATCCGGTCGGTCAAGCGGCACATCGGCACCAACTGGAAGACCGGTGACGTCGACGGCAAGCAGTACTCCGCGCAGGAAATCAGCGCGCGCGTGCTGCAGAAGCTCAAGCGCGACGCGGAGTCCTACCTGGGCGAGGAGATCACCGACGCCGTAATCACCGTCCCCGCCTACTTCGAGGACGCGCAGCGCCAGGCCACCAAGGAGGCCGGCCAGATCGCGGGCCTCAACGTGCTCCGCATCGTCAACGAGCCCACCGCGGCCGCCCTGGCCTACGGGCTCGACAAGGGCGAGAAGGAGCAGACGATCCTCGTCTTCGACCTCGGCGGTGGCACGTTCGACGTGTCGCTGCTGGAGATCGGTGAGGGCGTCGTCGAGGTGAAGGCCACCAACGGCGACAACCACCTCGGTGGCGACGACTGGGACGAGCGGATCATCACCTGGCTCGTCGACAAGTTCAAGAACAGCCACGGCATCGACCTCACCAAGGACAAGATGGCGATGCAGCGGCTGCGTGAGGCCGCGGAGAAGGCGAAGATCGAGCTGTCGAGCTCGTCGAGCGCCACGATCAACCTGCCGTACATCACGGTCGACGCGGACAAGAACCCGCTGTTCCTCGACGAGACGCTCTCGCGTGCGGAGTTCCAGCGGATCACCTCCGACCTGCTCGACCGCACCCGTGCCCCGTTCAACCAGGTGATCAAGGACGCCGGCATCTCCGTCGGCCAGATCGACCACGTGGTGCTCGTCGGCGGCTCCACCCGCATGCCCGCCGTTACCGACCTGGTGAAGGAGCTCACCGGCGGCAAGGAGCCCAACAAGGGCGTCAACCCGGACGAGGTCGTCGCCGTCGGCGCGGCCCTGCAGGCCGGTGTGCTGCGCGGTGAGGTCAAGGACGTCCTGCTGCTCGACGTCACCCCGCTGTCCCTGGGCATCGAGACCAAGGGCGGCGTGATGACCAAGCTCATCGAGCGCAACACCACGATCCCCACCAAGCGGTCGGAGATCTTCACCACGGCCGACGACAACCAGCCGTCCGTGCAGATCCAGGTGTTCCAGGGCGAGCGCGAGATCGCGGCCTACAACAAGAAGCTCGGCATGTTCGAGCTGACCGGCCTGCCGCCCGCCCCGCGGGGTGTGCCGCAGATCGAGGTCGCCTTCGACATCGACGCCAACGGCATCGTGCACGTCTCGGCGAAGGACCTGGGCACCGGCAAGAGCCAGGCCATGACGATCACCGGTGGCTCCGCCCTCGGCAAGGACGAGATCGACCGGATGATGCGCGAGGCCGAGCAGCACGCCGAGGAGGACAAGAAGCGGCGTGAGGAGGCCGAGGTTCGCAACCAGGCCGAGACGCTCGTCTACCAGACGGAGAAGTTCGTCAAGGAGAACGACGAGAAGCTCCCGGCCGACGTGAAGGACAGCGTAAACGCCGCCCTCGGCGAGGCGCAGTCGGCGCTGAAGGGCACCGACATCGACGCGATCAAGTCGTCGATGGAGAAGCTCGCCACCGAGTCCCAGAAGATGGGGTCGGCGCTGTACCAGCAGCCGGGTGCCGAGGGCGCCACTCCGGGCGCCGACGCCGGCCAGCAGGCCCAGGGCGGCGACGCCGGTGCCGACGACGTCGTGGACGCCGAGATCGTCGACGAGGAGAAGGACAAGAAGTGACGAACCCGGACAACCACAGCGAGCGCACCGAGAACGGTGACGAGCGGGTCGTGGTCCGGGACCGGCGCCGGATCGACCCGGTGACCGGTGAGGTGCGCGCCCCGGCCGACGAGCCGGCCGGGGCCGCCCCCGCGGCCGAGGACACCGCTCCGGAGAACGGCGCGGAGTCCGTCGCGGCCGCCGAGCTCGCCGCCCAGGTGGCCGAGCGCACCGCCGACCTGCAGCGGGTCACCGCCGAGTACGCCAACTACCGGCGCCGGGTCGACCGCGACCGCGAGGCAGTGCTCGTCGGGGCGCGGGTGCAGTTCGTGTCCGACCTGCTCACCGTGCTCGACGACCTGGATCGCGCCGAGGCGCACGGCGACCTCACCGGCCCGTTCAAGTCGGTGGGCGACAAGTTGGTGGCCGTGGTGCAGAAGCTCGGCCTCGAAGCGTTCGGGTCCGACGGCGAGCCCTTCGACCCGTCTGTGCACGAGGCGGTGCAGCACGAGGCCGCCGAGGTCGACGGCCCCACCGTCACCGTGGTCTCCACGGTGCTGCGGCGCGGGTACCGCATCGCCGACCGGGTGCTCCGGCCGGCCATGGTGACGGTCACCGAGCGCGCCGACGACGGCACCGCCGCCGAACCGGCGGAGGCGGCCCCCATCACCGAATCCGATCCGGCCGAACGGCCCTGAGAAGACGCGAGGAGGCGGAGTGACCCAGCGGGACTGGATCGAGAAGGACTTCTACCGCAAGCTGGGCGTCGCCTCCGGCGCGTCGGCCGACGAGATCAAGAAGGCGTACCGGAAGCTCGCCCGCGAGCTGCACCCGGACGCCAACCCCGGCGACGCCAAGGCCGAGGCCCGATTCAAGGCCGTGTCCGAGGCGTACGGGGTGCTCTCGGACGAGAAGAAGCGCCGTGAGTACGACGAGACGCGCGCCCTGTTCGCAGGCGGCGGCGGGTTCGGCGGCGGCGCCGGCTTCCCGGGCGGCTTCGGCGCCGGTGCCGCCGGGCAGGGGTTCGACCTGAACGACCTGTTCGCGCGGGCCGGTGCCGGGGCGCCCGGCGCCGGTGGGGCCGGTGGGCTCGGCGACATCCTCGGCGGGATCTTCGGCAACCGCGCCGGGGCCGGGCCGACCACGGCCAACCGGGCGCAGCGCGGCGCCGACGTCGAGAGCGAACTGCGTATCGACTTCGTCGACGCCGTCCGCGGCGCCGAGGTGCAGCTGCGGCTCACCTCGCCCGGGCGCTGCGAGCGCTGCGGCGGCACCGGGGCGCGGCCGGGCAGCATGCCGCGGCAGTGCCCCACGTGCAACGGCGTCGGGCTGGTGAGCCGCAGCCAGGGCGCGTTCGCGTTCTCCGAGCCGTGCCGCGACTGCCGCGGCACGGGTCGGATCATCGACGACCCCTGCCCGGAGTGCGGCGGTGACGGCGTGAGCGCGCGCACCCGCGCGCTCACCGTGCGGGTCCCGGCGGGCGTCACCGACGGGCAGCAGGTGCGGCTCAAGGGGCAGGGCGAACCCGGCAGGGGCGGCGCCCCGGCGGGCGACCTCTACGTCAAGGTGCACGTCACCCCGCACCGGCTCTTCGGCCGGTCGGAGCGCAATCCCGACGACCTCACGCTGACCGTGCCGGTCACGTACCCCGAGCTGGTGCTCGGCAGCACGCTGACCGTCCCCACGCTCGACTCCACGGTGTCGCTGAAGATCCCGGCGGGCACCACGAGCGGCCGCACGTTCCGCGTGCGCGGCCGTGGTGTGCAGCGCCGGGGCAAGGCGGGCGACCTGCTCGTCACCGTCGAGGTGGCGGTGCCGGCCAAGCTGGACGACGCGGCCACGGAGGCACTGCAGGCGTACTCCGAGGCCACGAAGGAGTTCGACCCGAGGGCTGACCTGCTCAGGGGCGCGCGATGAATCCCGGCGGCCCGGCGCTGCCCCCGGGCACCAACCCGGACACGCCGATGTTCGTCATCTCGGTGGCGGCCGAGCTCGCCGGCCTGCACGCGCAGACGCTGCGCAGCTACGACCGGCTGGGGCTGGTGAGCCCCGGCCGGTCGGCAGGCGGCGGGCGCCGCTACTCCGCTCGGGACATCGCGCTGCTGCGCGAGGTGCAGCGGCTCTCCCAGGAGGAGGGCGTGAACCTGGCGGGTATCAAGCGGATCATCGAGCTGGAGCAGCTCGTCGACGAGCTCAGGTCGCGCCTGGACGAGATGGCGCAGGAGCTGCTCGCCGCCCGGGCCGCCGCGGAGCAGGCCGCGGCGTCCGTGCACGCGTCGTACCGGCGCGACCTGGTGCCGGTCGACCGGCGGCAGGCCCTGGTCGTGTGGCGGCCGAAGCGGAGCCGCTAGCCGACCGACAGCTGGTCGGTGTGACCGACGGCTGGGTAAACTGTGTGACATGAGTGCTGCTGGGCCAGTCCCCGCGCCGCGGAAACCGGAACGAGAGGTCGGTATCCGCGAGCTGCGCAACGCCGGAAAGGTCGTCGCGGAGCTGGCTGCCGCAGGCGCCATCGGTCGGGTGACGAGCGGTGGGCGCCTCGTCGGCTGGCTGCTTCCGGCAAGCCCGGACGAGCAGCTGGTCGAGGAGCTGACGGCCAGTGGCCGGTTGCAGCCTGCTGCCCGCCCTGGCGGCCTCGCCCACCGGCGGCCGCTACCCCGGCGGGCCGACGTTCCCCCGCTGAGCGAGACACTGGAGCGGCTTCGGGCCGAAGAGGGACGTTGATCTACCTCGATTCGTGCGTCCTCGTGAAGCTGATCCGTGCGGAGGCCGAATCGGAGGCACTCCAGGCCTGGCTCGACGAGCGGCCCGACGAGCTGCTGGTTACCTCGGAGCTGGCGCACGCGGAGGTGCTCCGCGTGGTGCGCCGTAACAATCATACCGATCAAGGTGCGCTGATCGACGCAGCGCAGCTCACAACGGATCTCGCGGAGGCCGCCTTCGTGCTGGACGGCCTGCAGCACATCACGGTCGATCGGGAACTTCTGGAACGCGCCGGGGCTGTCGAAGCGCCCATGCTGCGGACTCTGGACGCCATCCACCTCGTGTCAGCCCTGGAGCTCGCGAAACTGGATCCGGAAGTCGTCACCTACGATCGTCGCCTCGCGGAGATCGCCCGAACCGCAGGCCTCCGCGCCGTCGCCCCCGGCACCTGACTCTCTCCCGGGGACGGCGGGCGCGGCACACATGGTCCGTGGGCGGCACACAGCGCCGGCGGTGTGTGCGGATGCGAGACGGTATGTGCGGCGGTGGGGAGCCCGGCGTCGGTCGACGGCCAAGGTCGCGCCAGGCATTCGTGGACGCGAAGCGACAAGAAGCACCACAGCCGCTGCGGCCCGGGCACAACCCTGGCGGCGGCGACTCACTTATCGGGCCATGCCGACAGCATCAGCTCGAAGATCGTGCCTGTGGCCTGAATCGATGAGTGGCACTCGTAGGAGCAGCAGTAGACCGCGCTCAGTCCATCGTGAACGGGTCGTACTTGATGCGGTCGAGCGGCGTGCCCGCCACCAGCATCCGCGACACCGTGGCGCGGATCATCGCCGGCGAGCCGCAGACCAGCACGTCGTGGTCGGCCCACGCGCCGTACCGGGTGACGACGTCGGCGAGCGTGCCCCGCTCGGCGCCGGACGCCGCGTCCTCGTCCTCGACTACGGGGACGGCGTCGAGCCAGGTGTTGCTGTAGGAGAGCTTGCGCAGGGACCCGAAGTCGTACAGGTCGTCCCAGCTGCGGCCGCCGACGAACACCTGGGTGCGGGGCTGCTCCGGGCGCTGGGCGATGTCCTCGAGCAGCGCCTTGATGGGGGCCATGCCGGTGCCGCCGGTGACCATGAGCAGGTCGCGCCCCGACTCGGGGTCGACGTGCATGCGGCCCATCGGGGGCCCGATCCGCCAGGTGTCGCCCACGTGGGCGTGGGCGACGAGGGCTCGGCTGACCCAGCCGCTGTCGACGGCCCGCACGTGGAACTCGAGGATCCCATCGGGGCGCGGGGCGTTGGCGGGCGACAGGTAGCGCCACAGGCGAGGGCGCTGGGGGGTCTCGACGCTCAGGTACTGGCCCGCGCGGTACGGGATCGGCTCGCTCGTCTGCACCGTGATGATCGCGAGGTCCCACCCGATGCGCTTGTGGTCGACCACTCGGCCGAGCCAGGAGGCGGGGCCGCGTTCGGCGTCGGCCGCGACGTGCATGGCCTCGGCGACGACCCCGTAGGCCTGGGTCCAGGCCTTCTCGAGCTCCGGGGTCCACGTGTCCTCGGAGAACTCCTTGATCGCGGTGATCAACGCGGTGCCGACGGCGTCGTAGTGCTCGGTGAGGACGCCGAACTTGCGGTGGTCGCGGCCGAGCTGCTGGAGGAAGGGGACGAGCTCGTCCCACTCGTCGACCATCTGCGTGACGTGCACGAGGGCGCGCAGCAGGCGGCTGCGCTGCACCTCCATGTTGACCGGGAACAGCTCCCGCGTCTCGGGGGCGAGCCGGAAGAGCGTGCCGTAGAAGTACCGGCCCATGTCGTCGGCGCGGTGTTCCACTGCCGCCCAGCTCGAACGGAGGGTCTCGGCCAGCCCGGACTGCTCGCTGCGGGACGCACCGACGGGAAGACCGGCGGTGAGCAACTGTTCAGCGGTCATGGATGGCCGGCACTCCCTGCTCGTCGGACATTGCACCGATGGCGGGTCACCCGGTCGAGTGGACCGCGGACCCGCCGGGCCAGCGTAGCGCGACGAAACACCCTGATGACTGAACCAGCGGTGGGATGGCACGGTGGTGCGGTGGCTACCCGTAACCCGCCCCTCACCCGGGCGCTGACGACCGTTCGGCGCTCGCTGGCTCCGCAGGAGGCCGAGTGCGACGTCGTTCGGAGGCCCGGATCGGCTGGTGAGCACGCTCTGCAATGCGCTTACGGGACACAGGCGCGCGCCGACCGATTCTACACGGACCAGGTGCGGGACCGGCTGCTCCCCGCGATGGTCACGTTCGTCGAGCGGATGGAGATGGCGTTCGTCGCCACCGCCGATGCGAACGGGGAGTGTGATGCGTCACTGCGGGCGGGCCCTCCCGGGTTCCTCCAGGTGCTCGACGACCGCACGATCGCCTACCCCGAGTACCGCGGCAACGGCGTCCACGCGAGCCTGGGCAACATCACCGAGAACCCGCACGTCGGGATGCTGATGGTCGACTTCGTGCAGGATCTGATCGGCCTGCACGTCAACGGCATCGCGCGGATCGTCGAGGAGCCCGCGTTCCATCGGATGTTCCCGCGCGTCCCTCGGGACGACGAGCGCGGCAGGCGCGCCGAGCGCTGGGTGGTGATCGAGGTGGAGGAGGCCTACGTGCACTGCCGCAAGCACATCCCCCGGATGGAGCGGGTGACGGAGCGGCGGTCGTGGGGCACCGACGACCCGGGCCGCAAGGGCGGTGACTACTTCGGTGCCCGCGGCACCCCTGTGCGGTCGGCCGCCCGGCGCTCGTCGACCGGGCGCCGTTCGGTCTTCCCGAGCACCACGCACCTCAGCCGAGGCGTGGCCCGGTCGCTGCGGCGCCGCACCGAGTGACCGCGGCACGGACCTGAGCGGAACAGACTCAACTTTCCTGACGTTGGTCCTCTCGACCGGCACGCTGGTGCCCAGGCGACATCGCAGGAGGAACGCGGGGATGGACTCCTTCAACCCCACCACGAAGACACAGCAGGCCATCTCGGCCGCCGCGCAGGCGGCCGCGCTCGCCGGCAACCCCGACGTCGGTCCGACGCACCTGCTGGGGGCGCTGCTCGCGCAGGGCGACGGGATCGCCGCACCACTGCTGGCCGCCGTGGGCGCCGACGCCGCGGCCGTCCGCACCGAGCTCACCCAGCTCGGCGACCGGCTGCCCTCGGCCGCGGGCGCCACGGTGAGCGCGCCGCAGCTGTCCCGGGACTCGCTGGCCGCGATCACGGCGGCGCAGCAGCTCGCCACGGAGATGGGCGACGAGTACGTCTCCACCGAGCACCTGCTCGTCGGGCTCGCCTCTGCGCGCAGCCAGGTCGCCGACCTGTTGCGCAGGCACGGCGCAACGCCCGACGCGCTGCGCGACGCGTTCGCCAAGGTCCGCGGCTCGACCCGGGTGACGAGCCCGGATCCCGAAGGCACGTACCAGGCGCTGGAGAAGTTCGGCGTCGACCTCACCGAGCGGGCCCGCAAGGGCGAGCTCGACCCGGTGATCGGGCGCGACACCGAGATCCGCCGCGTCGTGCAGGTGCTGTCGCGGCGCACCAAGAACAACCCCGTGCTGATCGGCGAGCCGGGCGTGGGCAAGACCGCCATCGTCGAGGGCCTCGCCCAGCGGGTGGTGGCCGGTGACGTGCCGGAGTCGCTGCGCGGCAAGCGCGTCGTCTCGCTCGACCTCGGGTCGATGGTGGCGGGCGCGAAGTACCGCGGCGAGTTCGAGGAGCGGCTGAAGGCCGTCCTCAAGGAGATCACCGACTCGGCGGGCCAGATCATCACGTTCATCGACGAGCTGCACACGATCGTCGGGGCCGGCGCCACCGGCGAGGGCGCGATGGACGCCGGCAACATGATCAAGCCGATGCTCGCCCGCGGTGAGCTGCGGCTGGTCGGCGCCACCACGCTCGACGAGTACCGCCAGCGCATCGAGAAGGACCCGGCGCTGGAGCGCCGCTTCCAGCAGGTGCTGGTCGGCGAGCCGTCGGTGGAGGACACCGTCGGCATCCTGCGCGGGCTCAAGGAGCGCTACGAGGTGCACCACGGCGTGCGGATCACCGACGCCGCGCTGGTGGCCGCCGCTGCGCTCTCCGACCGCTACATCACCGCGCGCTTCCTGCCGGACAAGGCCATCGACCTGGTCGACGAGGCCGCGTCCCGGCTCCGCATGGAGATCGACTCCCGGCCGGTCGAGATCGACTCGGTCGAGCGGGCCGTGCGCCGGCTGGAGATCGAGGAGATGGCGCTCGCCAAGGAGGACGACGTGCCGTCGCGGGAGCGGCTCGAGGCGCTGCGGGCCGAGCTGGCCGAGAAGCGCGAGGAGCTCGCGGCGCTCACCGCCCGGTGGCAGAACGAGAAGGGGGCCATCGAGTCCGTGCGCGGGCTCAAGGAGCAGCTCGAGGCGCTGCGCGGAGAGTCCGAGCGCGCCGAGCGCGACGGCGACCTCGGCCGGGCCGCCGAGCTGCGCTACGGCAAGATCCCGCAGCTGGAGAAGCAGCTCGACGAGGCCACCGCGGCCACCACGAGCGCGGCCGAGGTGATGCTCAAGGAGGAGGTCGGCCCGGACGACGTGGCCGATGTGGTCTCCGCATGGACCGGCATCCCGGCAGGCCGCATGCTCGAGGGCGAGACGGCCAAGCTGTTGCGCATGGAGGACGAGCTGCGCAAGCGCGTGGTCGGCCAGGCGGAGGCGGTGCGCGCGGTCTCCGACGCCGTGCGTCGCGCGCGGGCGGGCATCGCCGACGAGGACCGACCCACCGGCTCCTTCCTGTTCCTCGGCCCCACGGGCGTGGGCAAGACGGAGCTGGCCAAGGCGCTCGCGGAGTTCCTGTTCGACGACGAGCGGGCGATGGTCCGCATCGACATGAGCGAGTACTCCGAGAAGCACTCGGTGGCCCGGCTCGTCGGGGCGCCGCCCGGCTACGTCGGCTACGACCAGGGCGGGCAGCTCACCGAGGCCGTGCGGCGCCGCCCGTACACGGTGGTGCTGTTCGACGAGGTGGAGAAGGCGCACCCGGACGTGTTCGACACGCTGCTGCAGGTGCTCGACGACGGTCGGCTGACCGACGGCCAGGGCCGCACGGTCGACTTCCGCAACACGATCCTGGTGCTCACCTCGAACCTGGGGTCGCAGGCGATCGCCGACCCGGGCCTGGACGACAGAGGCCGCCGCGACGCGGTGATGGCGGTCGTGCAGCGGCACTTCAAGCCGGAGTTCCTCAACCGGCTCGACGACGTCGTGGTCTTCCACGCACTGTCCACCGAGGAGCTCACCGCGATCGTCGACATCCAGCTCGACGTGCTGCGCCGCAGGCTCGCCAAGCGCAGGCTCATGCTCGAGGTGTCCGACGCCGGCCGCGAGTGGCTCGCGATGAACGGGTTCGACCCGGTCTACGGGGCGCGGCCCCTGCGCAGGCTGGTGCAGTCGGCCATCGGCGACCAGCTCGCCAGGGCGCTGCTCGCCGGGGACGTCCGCGAGGGCGACACGGTGCGCGTCGACCTCGACCCGACCGCCGAGGGCGGCACCGGCGGCCTGATCGTCGGCCGCGGCCTGCCGGTCACTGCCTGACGTCAGGAAACCGAGGTCAGGAAAGTCACGTTCCTGTCGTTGAACGTCAGGAACGTGGCTTTCCTGTCATTTCGGAAGCGGTGGCCACGGCTGGGTGATCGTGGCGTTCCCCCACTCGCCGTGAAATCGGGGCTACGCTCGCGGCCGTGGGCCTCTCGTCGACGGTGTGGTTCGTCATCGCCGTGATCGCGCTGCTGCTCGGCGCCGCGCTGCTGTTCGCCGATAACCGCGGCGGTGGCAGCGGGGTGAAGGAGCGGAAGCGGTGGGCCGCGCTGCGCGGCTGGGAGTACCTCGACACCGATCCGGTCCTGCCGAGCCGGTGGCGCTACGGGACCATCCACCAGGGCGGGCCCGGCGTGGCCCGGAACCTGATGAGCGGGCCGGTCCCCACCCCGGCGGGCCCCCGCCAGGCCTACGTCTTCGACCACGAGCAGGCGGGCAGGCTCAACTCCGTGCTCGTCGCGGTGCAGGTGCAGGAGCAGCTGCCGGCGGCCGTCGAGCTGCGGCTGCCGTCGGCCCCGCTGCCCGACGACGCCGGCCTCGACCTCCTGGAGCCGGTGGGCGAGCGGTACGCGTTCGTCTCCGATGCCGACACCGTGCGCCCGCTGCTGACCTCCCGCCTCGCGTCAGCGAGCGACGCGGTCGGCGACGACGTCGAGCTGCTGTGGGCCGAGGAGTCCTGGGTGCTGGCCACGGCACCGCTGGGCTCCGATCCGGAACGCGTGCAGGACCTGCTCGCCGATCTCGCCGAGGTGGCCACCGCACTGGAGCAGGGTCTGGGCGCCAAGTACCTCGGCAAGTGACCCGCGGTTGGTGCTCGTAGGGTCACGGCGTGCCCACCGCCCTGATCACCGGAGCCACGGCCGGGATCGGTGCCGCGTTCGCGGCCCGGCTCGCCCGCGACGGCCGTGACCTCGTGCTCGTCGCCCGCGACGTCGAACGCCTAGAGGCGGCCGCGGCCCGGCACCGGACCACGGGCGTCGGCGTCGTGGTGCTCGCGGCCGATCTGGCCGTCGCCGCGGACCGCGAGCGGGTGGCCGCCCGCCTGTCGGACGCCGCGGCGCCGGTCGACCTGCTGGTCAACAACGCCGGGCTCGGGTTGGCGCCCGACTTCCTCGAGCTCGAGGTGGACGCGCTCGCCCGTCAGCACGACGTCAACGTCACGGCTGTGCTGCGGCTGACCAGGGCCGTCCTGCCCGGCATGGTCGAGCGCGGCCGCGGGGCGGTGGTCAACGTGGCGAGCGTGGCGGCGTTCCTCGCCGGAGGATCCACCTACAACGCCGACAAGGCGTGGGTGACCACGTTCACCGAGGGAGTCGCCGGGTCGCTCGCGGGCACCGGTGTCCGCGCGCTCGTGCTGTGCCCCGGCTTCGTACGCACCGAGTTCCACGAGCGGGCGGGGATCGACGTCGGCGCGCGGCGGGGGCCGCTGTGGCTGGACGCCCACCGCGTGGTCGAGGAGTGCCTCGCCGACCTGGCGAAGGGCAAGGTCGTGTCGGTGCCGAGCCCGCAGTACAAGGCGATCGTCGCCCTGCTGGACCAGCTGCCCCGCCCCGTGCTGCGCCGGGTGCTGGCCAGGTTCGAGAGGGGCCGCGCATGAGTAGCCCGTGCGCGGTTGTCAGGATGACGGCATGAACCCCGACGCCGAGCGCGAGGAGCTCGCCGCACTGGTCCGCGAGCTGGGCGTGGTGCACGAGCGCGTCACCCTGTCCTCGGGTGCCGAGGCCGACTACTACGTCGACCTCCGCCGCGTCACGCTGGAGCACCGGGCCGCACCGCTGGTCGGACGCCTGCTGCGCACGCTCACCGCCGACTGGGACTACGCCGCCGTCGGGGGGCTCACCCTCGGCGCCGACCCGGTGGCCGACGCGGTGCTGCACGCCGCGGCCGCGGAGCGCGCCGCCGACCCGGACACGCCATCGGTCGACGCGTTCGTCGTCCGGAAGGCCACCAAGCAGCACGGGATGCAGCGGCTCATCGAGGGACCGGACGTCGCGGGCCGCCGGGTACTGGTCGTCGAGGACACCTCCACCACCGGCTCGTCGGTGCTCACCGCGGTGCGCGCGGTGCGGGAGGCGGGCGCCACCGTGGTCGGCGTCGCCACGGTCGTCGACCGCGACACGGGCGCCCGCGAGGCGATCGAGGCCGAGGACGTGCCGTACCGGGCGCTGCTCGAGCTGGCCGACCTCGGGCTCGCCTGACCCCTCGCACCGGTGTGACGGCATCCCCCGGCGACGACCCCGTCGGCCCGAGCGAATGGGCCGTGCCGGGGCAGGTCGGCGTGGGGCCGTGGCCGGGCGGGCCCGAGGCGTGGCCGCGGGACGAGCGGTACGACCCCGAGCTGCTCGAGCACGGCGACGCCCGCAACGTCGTGGACGCCTACCGGTACTGGCGGCGCGACGCGGTGGCCGCCGAGCTCGCCGCCAGGGCGCACCCGTTCCACGTGGCGATCGAGAACTTCGGGCACGACCACAACATCGGCACGGTGGTGCGCACGGCCAACGCGTTCGCCGCGGCGGGCGTGCACATCGTTGGGCGCCGGCGGTGGAACCGTCGGGGGGCGATGGTGACCGACCGCTACCTGCAGGTGCACCACCACGACACGGTGGCCGGCCTCGCCGCGTTCGCCGCCGAGCACGCGCTGACGGTGGTGGCCGTCGACAACACCCCGGGCGCCCAGCGGCTGGAGACCGTGGAGCTGCCGCGGCACTGCATGCTGCTGTTCGGGCAGGAGGGCCCCGGTGTCACCGGGGAAGGGCACGCCGCCGCGGCGCTGACGGTGTCGATCGCGCAGTTCGGCTCGACCCGGTCGATCAACGCCGGGGTGGCGGCCGGCATCGCGATGCACGCGTGGGTCCGGAGGCACGCGGACCTCTCCGGGGCCTGGTGAGCGGGGCCGTCAAGAGGAGCAGAAGGCACACGGGAGGTCCTCCCCCGGAGTGGGCACCAGCCCGTCCTCCGGGATCACCAACAGGGCGGGTACGGGTGGCCCACCGGGCAGCCGGTACAGGTCGTCGGCGCAGAGCAGCCAGTGCTCGGACTCCGGGAAGTCCAGCAGCCGCACGTCGCCGGAGCGCAGCCGGAGTAGCTCACCGTGGGCCAGGGTGTGCCCGGCCCTGACCAGCTCACCCAGATCGTTGAGGACCGTGGCGGCGGTGGCCTGCGAGGTGGCGAACAGGATGAGTTCGGGGTGCCCGAAGCCGGACAGCCCCACCGTATAGACGAACGGTGGATCCTCCTCGTCGCCGAGCACCGCCTGTAAGGCCCAGCCGTGGCGTCGGATCGTCTCCCGCTGCCACGCGTCGTACTGGTCGACCTGGTGGATGAAGTGCTCGGGTGTGTCCATGGGACGGAAGCTACGCCCGGGGTCCGACGATCCGGGGCGCTCGAAAATCGCCGCGAGAACGCGCAGCAGGTTCCTAGACTCCTGCCGTGCCCCGTGATCGGCAAACCCTCGTGTTCGACACCGACGACGCGGTGTGAACACTCGGGTGGGCGCGAAGGGCGGCACGGAGTCATGCCCGTTCTGCACAATGCTGATCTCTCGCGGGCCGGTCTACTCCGAGGCGGACTAGGCCGGTCTCGATACTGACTCGATCACGGCGTTCGGCCTAGTTGATCCGGTCGTGATCAAGTGTTCGAGCGCTGTTCGAGCGCCGACTAGTGCGGCCGCGAGCAGTCGAACGGGGCCATCGGGTAGGCGTAGACCTCTACCGGCCAGCCGTCGCGGATCGGGATCCCTCCGCCCGCGGGCGTGGTCGGGCACGTCGTCAGAACCCACCACGTCACCCGAGCTGCTTCCTCCCAACCGTCCCGGGTATCCCAGCACCGGCGGCGCTCTGCTGCTGCCGGATCAGTCGCTCGGCCGGTAGCGGCTGCTCGCTGCTCGGTGGTCCAGCGCAGCGCCTCGCGAGGATCGTCGGTGGTCCCGTCCGAGGCGGACCGGCGTAGTTGCTCGATCCGCTCGCCGTTGAACCGGCCCGGGGCGGTCGCGCCGTACTCCGACAGGCTCAGGTGTCAGTGCGTCACCGGCGGGGGACGCTCGCCAGGATGCTCGGTGGTGATCCGCTCGACCAGGTCCGGGATCTCGGACGGTTCCGGTACATACCCTGTCTGCTCGATCGTCACGGCGCCCACGCGCCGGACGCTAGCGGGACGTACCGACAGATCAGCACTCCATACGCTCGCGCTCGATCTCGCGAGCCTGCTCCGCCGTCCGGCGGATGTCGCACGGGAACCGCCGATACCCGCGCTGCGCTCCGAGCGCACACGCCCGGCAGTACCCACGACCGTCGTCCGTGTGCTCCCCGATCAGCGCCTCTGCGAGGCCGGCGTTCCTGACCATGAACTCGACAAGCGGGTTCATGCGTTGCTCGGTTCCTCGGTCACACCGGTCCCCTTCCGGATGATCCTGCCCTCGGAGATACAGGCTTTCCGACTCGGAAAGATCCGTCAACCTACCGTGGCCGGATGCCTCGCGACCCTGACGAGCTGAGCGAACTCGCTCGGCTGTTGTCGCGGGATCTCGGCGAGATGACCGACGACGAACTGATCGCCGCTGCGAAGGCGTCAGGGTCGGTGCACCGGTCCGGACCCGAGCGGACCGGGCGCCTGCTCGCGGAGCTGTACCGCCGGGACCGTCTGTCGTGGCCGAAGATCGCGGAGCTGACCGGGATCGGCCAGACCACCGCGTACAACTGGGCTCGGCCGCACCTACCGCCGGACGAAGGTGACGAGCGCTCGCCGCGCCAGGGACGGAGGAACGGATAGTCGGGGTGCCCGGCCGACGGGGGGCGGGCTTCCTCCGAAAGTCGTTCGTCGGGTCCGTGTCGGACGTGGCAGGTTCGCCCAATGCGCCTGGTCAAACCCCGTGATCGGCAAACCCTCGTGTTCGACGCCGACGACACGCTCTGGGAGAACAACGTCCTGTTCGAGCGAGTGATCGACGCGTACCTCGACTGGCTCGCCCACCCGACGCTCCACCGGGCGGCCACGCGTGCCGTGCTCGACGAGGTCGAGCGGGCGAACGTGGTCGTGCACGGCTACGGCAGCGTCGGCTTCCTGCACAGCCTGCGCGACTGCTTCGAGCGGCTCAGCGAGCGTCCGGCCACCGCCGCCGAGGCGAGGGAGATCGAGGAGCTCGCCGCGGCGCTCGTGTTCGGGGAGGTCGAGCTCGTGCCCGGGGTGGCCGAGACGCTCACCGAGCTCGGCGAGCGGCACGACCTGCTGCTGCTCACCAAGGGCGAACCCGCCGAGCAGCAGCGCAAGATCGACGCGTCGAACCTCGCCCACCACTTCCGCAGCGTGCACATCGTGGCCGAGAAGCGGGCGGGCACCTACCGCGAGCTCGTGGCCGACCAGGGCCTCATGGCGGCGTCGACCTGGGTGATCGGCAACTCCCCGCGCTCGGACATCCTCCCTGCCCGCGAGGCCGGGCTCGGGGCGGTGTTCATCCCGAACGCCCACACCTGGGTGCTCGAGCACGACGAGCTCGACCCCGCCGACGACGGCGTGCTGCACCTGGAGCGCTTCCCCGATCTAGTGGAGCACTTCTGATGCCGGTCGACCCGTTGGTCGCCCCCGCCGTGTCGTGCGTGTTCGTGTGCCACGACGGCGGCGGGCGCGTGCTGCTCGCGCGCCGCGGTACGGGCGCTCGGGACGAGCTCGGCACGTGGGACACCGGGGCGGGTGCTCTGGAGCACGGGGAGTCGTTCGACGCCGCCGTCCGCCGCGAGGTGCGGGAGGAGTACGCCACCGACGCCCTGGCGATCGAGACGATCGGCGTGCGGAACATCCTCCGCGGCGACCCCGTCGCGCACTGGGTCGCCGTGGTACACGCCGTCGAGGTCGACCCGGCGCGGGCCGCGATCGGGGAGCCGCAGTAAGGCCGCGCCCTGTGGATCAGGAACGCGCTCTTCGCGCCCAGATGGCCCCTGGCTGCGTTGTCGGCAGGCCCGGGTACGCCAGGTACGACGGCGCTCCCCTCACCCACCCCGCCGGCTCCGCCGGCTGCCGTCCCCCGGTCCTCCGCCTGCCAGGAGCCATCTGGATCACGAAGCCCATCGCCCCTGATCCACAGGGCACGCCCTAATTCGACGCCCTCGGCTGGTTCGCCCCCGACGCGCCGCCCGCGCCGCTGCACTCCCAGCTCCCCGCCACCCTGGCGCTGTTCCGGCAGTGGGCGGGCCGCCGCTGAGCTCGGTTCAGGCACGCACCTGCAGGTGCTCCGCCACCCGCTCCATCACGGTGGTGCTGACCTTGCTCGGGTGCCCGGCGTCGAACGGCGGCTGCGGGTCGTACTCGATGAAGACCTGCGCCGCCCGGGCCGCGACGTCGTCGACGAGCAGCTCCACCAGCCGGATGCCCATGTCGATGCCCGCCGACACCCCGGCCGCGGTGATCACGCGTTTGGGCAGGTGCTCCACCACCCGCTGGGTCACCGGCACGGCGCCGAGCGCCCGGAGGTAGTCCAGCACGCTCCAGTGGCCGGTGGCGGTCAGCCCGTCCAGCACTCCGGCGGCCGCGAGCACCAGGGACCCGCTGCAGACCGAGGTGGTGAAGCGGGTTCCGGCGTGCACACGGCGCACCCAGTCCAGGAAGGACTCGTCGCCGAGCAGCTCGCGGGTGCCGATCCCGCCCGGGACGAGGACGACGTCAGGGGCCTGCACCTCGTCGAACGTCGCGTCGACGGTGAGGCCGAGGAACCCGTTCTCGGTGCGGACCTCGCCGCGCCGCTCGCCGACGAATACGGGCTCGAGGGACGGCACGCGCTGCAGCACCTCGTACGGGCCGATCGCGTCGAGCGCGGTCAGGCGGGGGAACAGGGCGATGGCGACCTGCATGTCACGTCCTCTCGTCGGGTGCCACCGTGGCGAACCGCCGCCGGTAGTCGTCGGGGGCGACGCCGAGGCGCCGCAGGAAGGCCCGCCGCATCGTCTCGGCGGACCCGAAGCCGGCCCGGGTCGCTGCGGCGGACACGAGCACCGGTGCGGACTCCAGCAGCCGCCGTGCGGCGTCGACGCGGACCTGCTCGACGTACTCGCCGGGCGGCGCACCGAGCGCCTTCGTGAACTCGCGGCTGAAGTGCCGCTCGCTCATGCCGACCTGCGCGGCGAGCACCGGGACCCGCAGGTCGGCGGCGGGATCCGCGTGGATGAGGTCCTGCGCGGCACGGACGGCGGGCCGGCGCGCCGGGGGTGACCAGACCGGCCCGGCGAACTGGCTCTGTCCGCCGGGCCTGCGCAGGAACACCACGAGCTCACGGGCGATCCGCTGCGCGACCTCGGCCCCGTGGTCGGCCTCCACCAGGGCGAGCGCGAGGTCGATGCCCGCCGTCACGCCCGCGGACGTCCAGACCGCGTCCTGCCGCAGGTAGATCGGGTCGGTCCGCACGTCGACGGCCGGGTGGTGCTCGGCGAGCTCCCGGGCGTAGCGCCAGTGCGTGGTGGCCGAGCGCCCGTCGAGCAGCCCGGCGGCGGCGAGCGGGAACGCGCCCGTGCACACCGAGACCACGCGGGAGGAGCGGGCCGCGGCGCGGCGCAGCCAGCCGAGGAAGGCGTCGTCGCGCGCGGCCGTGCGCGCGCCGTTCCCGCCGGGGACCAGCAGCGTGCCGATGTCCCCCGACTCGGGCAGCGGCCCGTCGGGGAGCAGCCGCAGCCCGCTCTCGGCGGTGGCCGGACCGGGGTCGGCCGCGACCAGCGACACCCGGTAGCCCGCGCCGGTACCGCGAGCGGTGAGCAGGGCCGTGGCGCCCATCAGGACCTCGTGCGGGCCGGTGACGTCGAGGGGCTGGACGCCGTCGAACAGCGCGACGATCACCTGGTGTGCGGGCACGACGCCAGCGTGTCGCCGGTACGACCGTGGCGTCAACGACACGTGTCCCACGGATTCGGCCATCGGGCAGACTGGCCGGGTGGCTGCCGCGGAGGTCGACTGGTCGGAACGGGCGGGTGTCGCCGAACGGGCGGTCGTGCGCCGGCACCTCCGGCGCTTCGCCGGGGTGGTGCCCGGCACCCGGATCGGGCGCGTCCGCTGGCCGCGCCGGGTGCCCGCGCCGCTCGCGCCGTGGCACTACTGGTGGCAGGCGCACCTGCTGGACTGCCTGGCGGACGCGCAGCTGCGCTCGCCCTCCCAGCGACGGGCGAAGGCGATCGCGGCGATGGTGCGCAGCATCCGGCTGCGCAACGGGGGGTCCTGGCTCAACCGCTACTACGACGACATCGCCTGGCTCGGGCTGGCCGTACAGCGGGCGGGTGCGCTCGCCGGCCGCTGCGGGCCGTCGGCGCTCACCGCGATCACCCACCGGCTCGACGAGGGCTGGACGGAGGGCGGCGGAGGCGGCATCTGGTGGCGCCGCGACGACGACTTCAAAAACGCCCCGGCCAACGGGCCCGCCGCGATCCTGCTCGCCCGCGACGGGCAGCTCTCGTTCGCGGGGGCGATCACGGACTGGATGGCCGAGACGCTGCCGGACCCGGAGACGGGGCTGGTCCGCGACGGCGTCCGGGTCGGCCCGGACGGCGCCGTCCGCGCCGTCGAACCCTTCATCTACACCTACTGCCAAGGCGTCTACCTGGGGGCATGCGTCGAGCTGGCCGAGCGGGACGGCCACCAGCGCTGGGCCGACCGGGCCATCGGCGTCGTCGACGCCGTGACGCACCGGCTCGCGACCCCCGAGGGTGTGCTGCCGGGGTCCGGTGGCGGCGACGGCGGGCTGTTCGCGGGGATCGCCGCCCGCTACCTCGCCGACGCCGCGCTGCGCAGGCCGGAGCTCGCCGACGCGGCGTCCCGGGTGGTGCTGGCCTGCGCGACGGCGGCGTGGGACGGCCGCGCGGAGATCGGCGGGGGGCCGGTGTTCTCCGCCGACTGGCGCCAGTCCGCGTCCGAGCCCGGCCCCGGGCTCGCCGAGGCCGACCTGTCGGTGCAGCTGGGCGGATGGATGCTGTTGGAGGCCGCGGGCAGGATCCAGCGCGTCCCGCACTGACCCCGGTCAGGCCGGGCTGGCGCCCCGGTTGCGCCTGCTGCGCAGCACCTCCACGACGATCGGCAGCACGGAGACGGCGACGATGAGGATGAGCATCACCTCGACGTTCTCCCGCACGAACGCGAACTGGCCGAGGAAGAAGCCGAGCACCGTCACCCCGGCGGCCCACGCGACGCCGCCGGCCAGCGAGTAGGTGAAGTAGCGCCGGGTCTCCATCCGGCCGACGCCCGCCATCACCGTGATGAACGTGCGCACGATCGGCACGAAGCGGGCCAGCACGATCGCCCGGTTGCCGTACTTGTCGAAGAAGCCCTGCGTCTTCAGCACGTGCTCGGGCCTGAACAGCCGCGACTTCGGGCGGTCGAACACCACGGGGCCGGCGGCGTGGCCGATCCAGTAGCCCACCGCGTTACCCACGAACGCCGCGACCACCAGGATCACGCACACGAGCCACAGCGGGGCCTGGATCGCGCCCTGCGCGACGAACAGCCCCGCCGTGAACAGCAGCGAGTCGCCGGGCAGGAAGAACCCGAGCAGCAGGCCGCACTCGGCGAAGACGATCAGCGCGAGGCCCACCAGGGCCCACGGGCCGAGCCAGGAGATGATCGAGTCGGGCTGCAGCCACTCCGGGCCGAGTGCGAGCGTCGTCACGGGGCAGGACCGTACCGGCAGCTCGCGATCACCCGAGCGGCGGCAGCAGTCCGGGGGCGAGCAGCGACAGCAGCGCGAGCGCCACACCGAGGACGGCACCTGCGAGGAGGGCGATCAGCAGCGCCATCCGGGCGCTCATCCCGCTCTCTCGCTGCGCGGGCAGGGCGGGCGGGGCCTGCGGGCGCGCGACGCCGGGACGGCCGGCCCCGGACGCCCTGGCCTGCAGCGCCTCGGCGACCCGCCGCTCGGACTCGTCGCTCGTCGTCACGGACGTCATCGTGCCCCAGGCCGCATCACCCGCGCGACGGCGTCCAGGGCACGGCTGGCCGTGGACTTCACGGTGCCGCGGGAGATGCCCGTCGCGTCGGAGATCTCGGCCTCCGACAGGCCGCCGTAGTAGCGCAGCACCAGCACTTCCCGCTGGCGCGGGGGCAGGGTGGAGAGCGCGTCGACCACGGCCTGGTGCTCGGCGGAGAGCATGGCGAGCGACTCGGCCGAGCGCGCGTTGACCTGGTGCGGGGGGACGTAGTCGCGGGCGGTCCGCCTGCGCCGCAGCACCGAACGGGACCCGTTGACCACGGCGGCGCGCAGGTAGCCGACGGCCGCGGCCTCGTCGCGCAGCCCCGACCAGTGCCGGTGCAGCCCGGTGAACGCCTCCTGCACGACGTCCTCGGCGGTGCTCGGGTCGTCGACCAGCAGCACGGCCAGCCGCACGAGCCGCATCCGGTGGTCGCGGTAGAGGTCGGACAGGGTGCGCGGGGCGCTCGGATCGGGCGCCGCCTCGGGTCGCGTGTCGAGGCGTCGCAACCGCGTCAGCGTCACCTCGACGGCGTTCTCCGCACCGCTGACCATGCTGCAGAGCGTAGTGGTCACACCTTGTCCGCTGTGCGCAGACGTCACGGCCCGCAGTGCTGGATACTGCTCGCCGGACATCCGGACGTCGAGGAGGGCCACCGTGCCGATCGCCACCCCAGAGATCTACAACCAGATGCTGGACAACGCGAAGAGCGGCGAGTTCGCGTATCCGGCGATCAACGTGACGAGCACGGAGACGCTGAACGCAGCACTCCGCGGCTTCGCCGACGCCGAGAGCGACGGGATCATCCAGATCTCCACCGGCGGGGCCGAGTTCCTATCCGGGACGAAGGTCAAGGACATGGTCACCGGTGCCGTCGGGCTCGCGGAGTTCGCGCACGTGGTCGCGAAGAAGTACCCGGTCAACGTCGCGCTGCACACGGACCACTGCCCGAAGGACAAGCTGGACACCTACGTCCGGCCGCTGATCGCGATCAGCCAGGAGCGTGTGGACCGCGGCGAGAACCCGCTGTTCCAGTCGCACATGTGGGACGGCTCGGCCACCGAGCTGCACGAGAACCTGCAGATCGCCGCCGAGCTGCTCGACCAGGCCGTCAAGGCCAAGATCATCCTCGAGGTCGAGATCGGCGTCGTCGGCGGCGAGGAGGACGGCGTCGCCAACGACATCAACGACAAGCTCTACACGGCACCGGGCGACTACGAGGCCACGGTGGAGGCGCTGGGCGGCGGCGAGAAGGGCCGGTACCTGCTGGCGGCCACGTTCGGCAACGTGCACGGCGTCTACAAGCCGGGCAACGTCAAGCTGCGGCCGGAGATCCTCAAGCAGGGCCAGGAGGTGGCGACGGCCAAGCTGGGGCTGGCCGAGGGCTCGAAGCCGTTCGACCTGGTCTTCCACGGGGGCTCCGGCTCGCTGCTCGAGGAGATCCACGAGGCGCTCAGCTACGGCGTGGTGAAGATGAACGTCGACACCGACACGCAGTACGCGTTCACGCGCCCGATCGTCGGGCACATGTTCAGCAACTACGACGGCGTGCTGAAGGTGGACGGCGAGGTCGGCAACAAGAAGGTGTACGACCCCCGCTCGTACCTGAAGAAGGCCGAGGTCGGCATGGCCGAGCGGGTCACGCTCGCCTGCGAGAACCTGCGGTCGAACGGCACCACCCTGCGCTGACGCGCCCGTGAGTGGAAACGAGTGCTCCGGCACTCTTATCCACTCACGACCCGACGAAGGAGGCACATGAGTCTGCACGGCAACCTGCTCGGTCCGGAGCCGACCCTGCTGCCGGTCGACCCGGCCGCGGCCGACCTCGACCGCGGCACCGCGGCGCCCGACGTCGCCGCCGCGCACCCGACGTCCAGCCTGGCGTGGGCGGTGCTCGCCGAGCAGGCGCTCGAGGACGGCGAGACGATCGCCGGCTACGCGTACGCGCGCACCGGCTACCACCGAGGGCTGGACCAGCTGCGGCGTTCCGGCTGGAAGGGCTTCGGCCCGGTGCCGTGGTCGCACGAACCCAACCGCGGGTTCCTGCGCGCGCTCGCCGCGTTGCAGCGGGCCGCCGCCACGATCGGGGAGGCCGACGAGGCGGAGCGCTGCCGGGTGTTCCTCGCCGAGTCCGACCCCGCTGCGCCTGCCGCACTCGGCCTGGCCTGACCGGACACCAGCCGTGACGCGGCCGCAGGCGAAGAGGCAGACCGAGCGGCTGCGGGCACAGCTCCGGGCACGGAGTCGCCGTCTCGGGCTGTCCGCGCTCCCGATCGCGCAGTGTGCGGTGGCCGCGGGCCTCGCCTGGTTCGTGGCCACCGAACTGGTCGGGCACGCCCGGCCGTTCTTCGCCCCGATCGCCGCGGTGATCAGCCTCGGCCTGTCGCTGAGCAACAGGCTGCGGCGCGTCGCCGAGCTGGTGGTCGGGGTGAGCCTCGGCGTGCTCGTCGGCGACCTGCTGATCGCCTGGATCGGCAGTGGCCCGTGGCAGATCACCGTGGTCGTCGCGCTGGCGATGGCCGTCGCCGTGTTCGCCGACGGCGCCACCCTGCTGGTGGCGCAGGCCGGCGCGTCGGCGGTGCTGGTGGCGACGCTGCTGCCGCCCGGCGACGTGGGCGGCCTGGACCGCTGCGTCGACGCCCTGATCGGCGGCACGGTCGGCATGCTCGTCGCGGCCGTGCTGCCCACCGACCCCGTCGGGCCGGTCCGCCGGGAGGCCCGCGCGCTGCTCGACGAGCTCGCCGCCGTGCTCGCCCGCACCGGCGACGCCCTCCGCGAGCGCGACGCCGAAGCCGCCGCGGCCGCACTGAACCGGGCGAGGGCCAGCCAGCCGCTCATCGACGAGCTGCGGTCGGCCCTGCGCGGCGGGCAGGAGGTCACCCGGGTCTCGCCGCTGCTGCGCCGCCGCCGGCGGGTGCTGCGCCGCTTCGCGGAGCTGGCCGAACGGGCCGACTACGCGATGCGCAACGCCCGCGTCCTCGCCCGCCGCGCCTACACCGCGCTGTGCGACGACGAGCCCGCGGCGCCGGAGTTCGCCGACGTGCTGGGCGAGCTGGCCGGGGCGGTCCGGCAGCTGACCGAGCAGCTCGGCCGCGACGGCGAGCGGGAGCGTGCGCGGGAACCGGTGCTCGACGTCGTCCGGCACGCGGTGGTGCTGTCCACGGCGTGGACGCCGGGGCCGTCGGAGGTCGTGATGGTGGCGCAGCTGCGCTCGATCGCGCTGGACCTCCTGCAGGCCACGGGCATGACGCGGTCTGAGGCACTGGCCGAGATGCGCAGACCGCCGCCGGCGGAATGACGCCGCGGGCCGGGCCCCCGTATGCGCTCACACCCCGACTCGCGCACCCTCCACATCCCGACTCGCGCGCACCAGGACCGCGACTCGCGCGCACCAAGACCGCGACTCGCCGACGGCGCGGATCGGGCCCCGCGAGTCGGGCGGTTCGGGTGCGCGAGTCGGGGCGTCGATGCGCGCCTCGGTCAGGCAGACCGGCCCTCCGTCAACCGCAGCTCCCGGCCCGGCCAGCGGCGCCGCAGCCAGCGGTCGTGGCTCGCCACCACCACGGCGCCCGGGCTCGAGTCGAGCGCGTCCTCCAGCTCCTCGCAGAGTGCGGGTGAGAGGTGGTTGGTCGGCTCGTCGAGCAGGAGCAGCTGCGGGGCGTCGGCGACGAGCAGGGCGAGCTCGAGGCGCCGCCGCTGCCCCACCGACAGCTCGGCGACCGGGCGGTCGACGTCCCGCGGCGCGAGCAGCCCGAGCGTGGTGAGCGGCACTTCCGCCGCCCGCCGCGGTCCCAGCCGCTCCGCGTAGACGGTGCGGGCGGTGCGGGCGGGCCGGTCGATCGCGATGTCCTGGGCCAGCAGCCCGACGCGCAGGCCGCGGCGGCGATGCACGGTGCCGTCGGCCGGGGCCAGCCTGCCGGCCAACACCGCGAGCAGCGTCGATTTCCCGGCGCCGTTCGGGCCGGTGACCAGCAGCCGGTCGGTGGCGCCCAGGTCGAGGTGCTCCAGCGCCAGCCTGCCGGGCACCCGGACCCTCCGCAGCGCAGCGGCGGGCCCGCTTGCGGCGGTGCCGACGGTGGCAGTGAACCGCAGCGGCTCCGGCGGCTTGCGCACCTGGTCCGCGACCAGCTGGTCCAGCCGCTGCCGGGGGTTGCGCACCCGGCGCGCGCCTGGGTCTGCACGCGTCCGGCCTTGAAGTCGTACTGCATCTTCGCGTTGTCCCGGGGTGGACGGTCGTGCGCCACCTGCCGCGCGGCGACCCTCACGGCGTGCCGCAGCGCCTTCAGCTCCTCCTGCTCGGCCGTGTAGCGCTGCTCCCACCGCACCCGCTGGGCGCGCCGCGCGTCGAGGTAGTCGGTCCAGCCGCCGCCGTGGCGGGTCGGACCGTCGAGCGCGGGGTCGAGGTCGAGCACGTCGGTGCACACGGCGTCGAGGAACGCGCGGTCGTGGCTCGCCGCGACCACCACCCCCGGCAGCCGCCGGAGCTGGTTCTCCAGGAACGCGGCCGCCTCGTCGTCGAGGTGGTTGGTGGGCTCGTCCAGCAGCAGCGCACCGGGGCGCCGGACGAGCAGCGCGGCGAGCCCGAGCCTGCCGCGCTGCCCGCCCGACAGCGTGTCCAGCCGCCGAGCCCGTTCGACGGCGGCCAGGCCGAGCCCGGCCAGCACGAGGGCCGCGCGGCGGTCGGCGTCCCATGCGTCGTGATCGTGGCACCACTCCAGACACTCGCCGTACCGGCGCAGAACGTCGGGGTCGTCGGGCCGGATGGTGAGCTCGGCGGTCAGGGCATCAAAGGCGCGGATGCCCGCGCGCGCCTCCCGCAGCGCGTCGTCGAGCACCGCGGCGACGGTGGCATCGGGGGCGAAGGGCAGCTCCTGGTGGCCGAAGCCGAGGTCTGTGGGCCGGCCGATGCTTCCGGCGTCGGGCTCCTCGACGCCGGCGAGCAGGCGCAGCAGCGTCGACTTGCCGGCGCCGTTCTCGCCGATGAGGCCGAGCCGGCGCCCGGGGGCCACGGTGAGCGAGAGCCCGTCGAGGACGGTGCGGTCGGGTAGGACTTGACGAGATCGCGGACGAGCAGGGCTGTGGCCACGCACACCACCGGAAGGTCGGTCGGCGGCCCGCCGGGCAGAGACCTCGGGCGCGGGCGCAGAGCGTGCTCAGATCCACATGGCGAGGCGATCGTGCCGCCGTCCGGGTGATCGTGCAACGGGTTTTCGCCGCGGCGGGAACCACACCGGTGAAGCTGACGTTCCCTCCCCGTGCATCTGCTCGTCCGTTGGTTGCTCGCCCCGCTCGCTCGGCTCATCTACCGGCCCGTGGTGCTGGACGCGGACCGGGTACCACGGCACGGTCCGGTGATCCTCGCGGCCAACCACCGCGCCGCCATCGACACCGCCGTGATCGCGTTGGCCGCCGGGCGGCCGGTGTCGTTCCTCGGCAAGGCCGAGTACTTCATCGGACGGGGTGTGAAGGGCCGGGCGCTGGCGTCGTTCCTGTCGGCGCTCGGCTACGTGCCGGTGGACCGCGGCAACGCCAAGGCGGGGCTCGCCGCCCTGGAAGCCGCCCGCAAGGTGCTCGACGCCGGCGGCGCCTTCGCGATCTACCCCGAGGGCACCCGTTCGCTGGACGGGCGGCTGCACCGCGGGCACACCGGGGTGGCGGCGCTCGCCCTCGCCACGGGGGCACCGGTCGTGCCGGTCGGGATCATCGGCACCGAGTGGGTGCAGCCGGTCGGGGTGCGCTTCCCGCGGCGGCGCCGGGTCACGGTGCGGTTCGGCGCGCCGATCGACTTCAGCCGCTACGAGGGCCTGGAGAACTCAGGGGTGATCCGCCGGGCCGCAACCGACCAGGTCATGGACGCCATCGCGCGGCTGTCGCACCAGGAGTACGTCGACACCTACCATCAGCGCCCGGCTGCCTGACCGGCACGACCAGTCGATCTCCGAGAACAACGCCCGCAGGCGCGCCTCGCGGTTCGGGCTCCCCGCGGCGACCCAGGAGATCCGGCCGAGCAGGTGGTCGCGGAACGCCGGATGGCCGTCGCGGTTCTGCGCCTGCGGCCCCGTGCGCGCGCAGTTGTGCAGCAGCGCCCGCAGCGCGTCGTACTCCGCGCGTGGGGCGGCGGGCCGCGCGTTGACCACCAGGCCGGTCACCCGCTGCCGGTGGTGCGACGGCATCACCCTGGTCTTGTCGGTGCGCGCCCGGAAACCCTCCTCGCGGGCGATCGCGGTGACGCGCGCGGCGAGCCCGTGCACCGGGAGTTCCCCGGAGAACACCAGGTCGTCGGCGTACCGGCCGTAGCGTGCGCCGACCGCGGTGGAGAGCCCGGCGAGCCGCCGGTCCAGCCGGTGCGCGAGCAGGTTCGCGACTGCGGGCGAGGTGGGCGCGCCCTGCGGGAGATGCGGCCCGGCCAGCCGGTCCAGCAGCCGCCGCCGGGGTTCCCAGGCGTGCGGCTCCCCGGCCGGGGCGTGCCGCAGGACGTGCGCCGGCGTGGCCGTGACCAGCAGCCCGGCGAGCGCCGCGGCCACCGCGGGCGGGTACCCGGCCGTGCGCAGCAGCCCGGCGACCCGTGCCCCAGTGACGTGCCCGAAGAAGCCCTCCAGGTCAAGGCGGAGCACCATCGCCCGCCCCGCGTGCTCGGCGGCGAGCGTGTGCGGCGACCGGCCCCGGACGTAGCCGTGCGCGGCGTCGTGCACCGGTATCCGGGCCAGCACGTGCCGGGCGACGCGTCGCTGGAGCTCCTGCAGCCGCGGCCCGGGCGTCTCCAGCAAGCGTGGCACTCCGGAACGGGACGCCGTCCAGCGGCGCCGGTAGTGGTGCAGGGGGCCCTCCGGCGCGCGGCGCAGCCACCCGCCGGGGTCGGCGAACCAGTTGAGCTCGTCGTCGCGCAGGTTCAGGGCGTGGGACAGCGCGGCGAGATCGGTCCACGGGGCGACGGGCCAGCGCCACTGCGGCCGGGGCGGTGGGTCCGGGACGATCGGTCCGCGGCGCGGCAGCGCGGCCAGCAGGCGGGCGAGCTCGGCCGCGACCTGTGCAGGCGCGGCGGTGGGCGGCCGCGGCCACCGGGCCAGTAGCACCGCGACGGTGCGCCCGACCTCGTCCGGGCCGAGCCACCCGCGCAGCGGCGCGAGGCGCTCGGCGAGGTCGTCGCGGCGCCACGGCCCGTCCATGGCCGCGCTGACGACCTTGTGCGGCTCCGGCGCCACGTCAGACCCGCGACCGGCGTTGGGCGATGCAGCGGCGCCCGACGACCGGTGTTCCCGTCGGCCGCGCGCTACAGGCACTCTGTTCGTGCCCGGCGTGCGCGGGACGCCCTGCCGCGAAGAGGTGGTGCACCCCGGGGTTGCCCCGGAGCCGGCGTCCCTGCCGGGACGTGCCCGGCCGGGCGCTCGCCGTCTCGTCCGCGCGCCGTTGCATCGCGGCCGACGCTACCGCCCGGCACCGACGTCCGGGCACCGGTTCGGTGGAGTCCCGGTCGCATGAACCCGCCGATGCCCTGCCGTTGCCGTCGTCGTGGGCGGTGTCCGGGCAACCGCATCGCCTACTCGGACAGCCGTTCGAGCGTGGTGAGGAGCCCGGCGGCGCTGTTCTCGTCGGCGAGCCGGGCGGCGAGGTCGTGGGCCCGCCGCCCGGTACTCGTGGTTCTCGACGGCCGCGGAGACGGCGGCGGCCAGCCGGTCGGAGGTGAGCCGGGTGAACGGTATCGCCGCCGGACCGGCGCCCAGGGCTGCGATGCGAGCGGCCCAGAACGCCTGGTCGCTGTGGACGGGCACGGCGACGGCTGGGACGCCCGCAGCACGGAGGCCGGCCGCCGTGGTGCCGGCTCCGGCGTGGTGGACGACCACGGCTGCCTGCGGGAACAGCCAGTCGTGCGGGACGTCGCCGATGGCAAGGACGTCGTCGCCTAGGCGGGTGCCGCCGGAGCCCGCCTGGACGACCAGCCGGAGTCCCGCCTTCCGGGCGGCGGGCGCGATGACGGCGTCGACGACGTCGGGAGCCGTGCGGACGCTGCCGAACCCGACGACCATCGGCGGTGGTCCGGCGGCGAGGAACTCGACGAGCTCCGGTGGTGGTTCCCAGTGCCGAGGGCGCAGCGGCCACCAGAACTCGTCGAGGTGCAGCTCCGGTCGCCAGTCCCGGGGCCGCGGCAGGACCGCCGCGCTGATCCCGTGGTGCACGGGCCGGCCGGCGTCGCGCCGCCGGCGTTCGGCTGCGCGACGGCTCGCCGGGGGCAACCCCAGCTCCCGCCGACTCGCGCGCAGGCCGCGTCGGCCGGCGCGGGCACTGCGCGCATCGCGGTCCCGGCGAGCCGGTTGCCGAGCGCACCGAAGCTCCGCGTGCCCAGCACGACCTGTGGATAGGCGACGCTGGGTTCCATCGGTTGCAGCAGGGTCGTGACGGAGGGGACGCCCACGCCCTCGGCGATGTCGTGACCGAACGGTGCCACGGCGTTGGCGGGGCATCCAGGTACTCGGTGAGCATCTGCTGGTAGTCCCGCACGACGCGCACAGAGGTGCGGCGGCGGGAGTCGTCGCCGGTCTCGGCGATCAGCTGGGCGAGGTCGGCGGGGATGGGCGTGTGGTCGAAGCCCGCGTCCCGGATGAGGGGTGCGTAGCGGGCGTCGGCCACGACCGCCACCTCGTGCCCGCCCTCGGCACGCAACCGTGCCCCGAGGCCGACGAGCGGGGCGATGTCCCCCCTCGCGCCGGGTGCGACTACGAGCGCGCATCGCGCGACCCCGCTCGCCCGCCGCCGTGGCGTCTTCATGACCTGTGGCGAGATCACGCGGGCATGCCTCCTATCACTTCACCGCGAACGCGTACAGCGTTCGCGAACGCCGCCCCGACCGGTCGCTGGCTGGACGACCTCGTCGAGATGGGCCTGTGGGTCCGGGACGTGCACCGCAGGCATCCCTGGCTGGGCGATCTGCAGGGCAGCCGGGCCACGATGGGCCCCTGTGCGGTCGACGCGCTCGAACACGCGCTGACCGTCCTGGACGGCCACCCCGCCACCGATGGCGCGAAGCTCGAGGCCTTCGTACTGCTCCACGCCATCGTCGCGTCCTTCGCCGGGCAGGAGCGCTCCGGCACCCGGATGGAACGCAACACCCGTTATCTCGCCCACGTCGCCGCCGCCGGCAGCCACCCGCGCATCGCCGCCCTCGGACATCGCGCCCGCGGTCGACCTCGACGACGAGGACCCGTTGCCCGGGATCCTCGCGCGCTGCCTCAGCGGACTCCTGCCGGAGACGACGACGGAGGGCCCCGGAACGGGTGGATCTTGCGAGGCGAGGCACGTGTCTGGAGTGGACGGGACACTTGCTCGCCGCGACCGCCCACATCCTCGGGTGGGCGGGACACCACGCTGATCCGGCGGGCCCGCCACCGCCACCACGTCCCGCTCACCCGGGATCCCGGTGCCCGGGGCGGGGTGAACCCCTCGCGCACGGACTGTCGTTGCGCCGCCAAGCCCGAGTTCCAGTCGGGCGGCGACCGGTGGCGGGTGTTCACCGACCCGGCCGCGCACCCCTTCTGCCTGACCGCAGGCTGACATGGGAGGCGCCGCAGCCTTCGCAATCCCCGGCTCAGGGGCGGACCAGGAGCCAGTCGGCGGTGTGCCGGTACCACGCCCACCGGCGGACCTCCCGCGGGTGGGCGACGCCGTCGTACTCCACGGTGAACGGCTTGCCGCCGAGCTGCACGGCGCGGCCCACGGCGGAGCCGCGGCCCGACGGCGCGCGGGGCGGGACCGGGCGCAGCCGGCCATCGGGGCGGCGTCCGGTCCGGCCGGAGCGCACGGCCAGGCCGTGCGGGCCGGGCACGGCGACGAACCGGGGGGCGGTGCCGCGCAGCACGAGGTGCTCGTCGCAGTACGCCTCCCCGACGAGGCCGCGGACCTCGCCGCGCCCGAGGAGCACACCGCCCGAGTCATCCCGGACCAGTGGCATCGGCACGGCCGTCCCCGCGGTCGCGAGCGCCACGGCGGCGCGCCCGATCGGCAGCCCCCAGGCGGCCGCGACGGCGGACGAGCGGGTCGTGGGCAGGTACGCCACCTCGGTCGTCAGGCGTTCGGTGCGCAGCAGGCGCAGGACCACCGCGGCGAGGTCGGCGTTGGTGCCCGCGACCACGATCCGGCGGGGCTCGTGCTCGGCCAGCACCGGGTCGACGTCCGCGCGGGCCGGCCGCGCGGGAAGCACGACGGTGGGGACCTCGGACAGGCCGGGGTCGCGACGACTACCGTGGACAAGGAGCCGCCCCCGCTCGTCCGAGCAGGTCAGCAGCACCACGTGGGAACCGATCGAGCTCACCCCTCGATAAACGACGTGCCGGGCAGGAGTCCGGCACCTGACCGAGATTCCCCGAGCGACTTCGGGGAGTGGAGTTTCACATGCCGGCGATCGTGCTGATCGGCGCCCAGTGGGGCGACGAGGGCAAGGGCAAGGCCACCGACCTGCTCGGCGGCCAGGTGCAGTGGGTCGTGCGCTACCAGGGCGGCAACAATGCCGGCCACACGGTGGTGCTGCCCGACGGCCAGGACTTCGCGCTGCACCTCATCCCGTCCGGGATCCTCACGCCCGGCTGCAAGAACGTGATCGGCAACGGCGTGGTCGTGGACCCCGGCGTGCTGCTCGACGAGCTGTCCGGCCTGGAGGCGAGGGGCGTCGACACGAGCAGGCTGATGATCTCCGCGGACGCGCACCTGATCATGCCGTACCACGTGGCCATGGACAAGGTCACCGAGCGGTTCCTGGGCAAGGCCAAGATCGGCACCACCGGTCGTGGCATCGGCCCGGCCTACCAGGACAAGGTGGCGCGGGTCGGCGTGCGGGTGGCCGACGTGCTCGACGAGAAGATCCTCCACCAGAAGGTGGAGGCGGCGCTCGACCTCAAGAACCAGATCCTGGTCAAGGTCTACAACCGCCGCGCGCTCGACGTGGACGAGGTCGTCGACTCCGTGCTGGCCCACGGCCGCCGGTTCGCCGACCGGATCGCCGACACCCGGCTGCTGCTCAACCAGGCGCTCGAGGCGGGCGAGTCGGTCCTGATGGAGGGGTCGCAGGGCACCCTGCTCGACGTCGACCACGGCACCTATCCGTTCGTCACGAGCTCGAACCCGACGGCAGGCGGCGCCGCGGTCGGGTCCGGCATCGGTCCGAACAAGATCACCCGGGTGATCGGGATCCTCAAGGCCTACACCACGCGCGTCGGCTCCGGGCCGTTCCCCACCGAGCTGCTCGACGCCATGGGCGAGCACCTGCGCAAGGCCGGCGGCGAGGTGGGCGTGACCACCGGCAGGCCGCGGCGCTGCGGCTGGTTCGACGCCGTAATCGGCCGGTACGCCGCCCGGGTGAACGGGATCACCGACTTCTTCCTCACGAAGCTCGACGTGCTGTCCGGGCTCGAGACGGTGCCGATCTGCGTCGGCTACGAGGTCGACGGCAAGCGAGTCGACGACATGCCGATGACCCAGACCGACGTGCACCACGCCCAGGCGGTGTACGAGGAGCTACCGGGCTGGTTCGAGGACCTCTCGGCGTGCCGCACCTTCGACGAGCTCCCGGCCAACGCGCGGGCGTACGTGCAGCGGATCGAGGAGCTGACCGGCGCGCCGGTGAGCGCGATCGGGGTGGGCCCCGGCCGCGACCAGACGATCACGCGCGACGTCTGACCCCGGGCGCCGCGGGGCCCGCACCGCGGATGCGCAGAGCAGGAGCAGCGGGACGGCCACCAGCGCTGCGGCGGCCGCCGTGCCGGCCCCACCCCGCACCGGCGGGCGTCCCGCCC
>NZ_JAHKRK010000455.1 GCF_019396355.1 Pseudonocardia nigra | reverse complement strand
CGCGGCCACCGCTTGATCATCTTCGGGTTCCTTCCACAGAGCTCGAAGACGAAAGCGATGGCCGCGATGCTCAGTGTGACCCACGCCCGGTCCGTGCAGTCGGAAGACACCCCGGCCCGGCGGAGTGATCTCGCCCGGTTTCGGGGGGAGTTCTACGGCTCGTTGACCGCACGGGCGGACGCGCTGTTCGAGTTGACCGACGCGATCCTGTGCGCTGACGGTCCGGTCCGGTCCCTGGTCGATTTGACCCTGGTGGCCGAGCACCGCCGCGGCCACGGCGCCATGTACGACGCGCTCGGGCACGGCCGGGTGGAACCGGAACGAATCCGCCGTTCGCTGGCCGCGCTCTTGTTGCCGCGGGCCACCGACGGGCGGATCGTGCTCGCCGTCGATGTCTCCCCGTGGCTGCGCTCGGACGCCCCGACCAGCGCGGACAGGTTGTTCTGCCACGTCTACGGCCGCGGAAAGGGCCAGGCCCAGCTGATCCCGGGCTGGCCGTACTCCTTCGTGCCCGCCCTCGAACCCGGGCGCACGTCGTGGACCGCGCTGCTCGACGCGGTCCGGCTCGGCCCGGCCGACGACGCGACCGCGACCACGGCCGCGCAGCTGCGCTCGGTGGTCGGGCGGCTGATCGCCGCCGGGCAGTGGCACGAAGGCGACCCGGACATCCTGATCGTCACCGACGCCGGCTACGACATCACCCGGTTGGCGTTCGTGCTGGCCGACCTGCCGGTCGAGCTGCTCGGCCGGATCCGCTCGGACCGGGTGCTGCGCCGACCGCGCCCACCCCGACCCGCCGGCGCCGCTGGCCGGCCTCCCCGCCACGGCCCGGAGTTCGCCCTGAGCAAGCCGGCCACCTGGCCCGAACCGCAGCACGCCACGACGACCGAGACGACCCGCTACGGCACCGCGACCGCGACCAGTTGGGACCGGCTGCACCCCAGGTTGACCCACCGCGGTTGCTGGGCCGATCACGACGGTGAGCTGCCCGTCATCGCCGGCACTCTCATCCGGCTGCAGGTCGACCATCTGCCCGGCGACCGCGACCCCAAGCCGGTCTGGCTGTGGTCCTCCAGCGTCGACGCCACCGCTGCCGACGTGGACCGCTGGTGGCGGTCGTTCCTGCGACGGTTCGATCTCGAGCACACCTTCCGGCTGTTCAAGCAGACCCTGGGCTGGACCGCCCCGAAGATCCGCACCCCGGCCGCCGGGGATCGCTGGACCTGGCTGATCATCCCCGCGCACACCCAACTCCGCCTCGCCCGCCCGCTGAGCGAGGACCTCCGCCGCCCCCTGGGAGAAGCCCGCCCCGCCCGGCCGGCTGACGCCGGCCCGGGTTCGCCGCGGGTTTCGGAACCTCCGCGCGAAGAGCTCGACCCCGGCCAGCGCACCGAAACCCTCCCGACCCGG
>NZ_JAHKRK010000454.1 GCF_019396355.1 Pseudonocardia nigra | reverse complement strand
GGTGGCTTCGGCCGCCGCGGCGGCACGGCGGCTGCTCGCGACCGCCGAGGGTGTCGCGCTGCCGCCGGGGCTGGTCGGCGAGCGCGACCTCGTCCTGGAGTCGGCGCTCGCGGAGCACCCGCCCGCGCTGCACCGGCTGGCCGCCGTGCTCGACCCGGTCCGGGCACACGAGCACCTCGCCGAGGCGCTCGTCGCGTTCCTCGCCTCCGACGGGAACCGGGAACCCACCGCCGCCGCCCTTTTCCTCAGCCCGGGCGGGCTGTCGCTGCGCCTGGACCGCATCGCGCAGCTCACCGGCTTCGACCCGCGCACGAGCCGCGGCGCCCGCGTCCTCGGCGCAGCCCTTTCCGCCCGGTCGCTGCTCGACCGGCCCTGACCACCAACCGACGATCCGGGGGAGTCCACCTCATGCCGTCCGACATGTCCCGCGAGGCCCTGCCCCACCAGGCGATGGCCCGCGAGGCCCTGTCCTACGAGCGCGCCTCGAGGACAGTCGCGAACCTGCATCCGGGTTCGCCGTTCGCCGTCGAGCCGTGGGTGGTGCGGGAGCCGCGGCTGGACCTGGACGCGCTGGGCCAGGTGGAGTCGGTGTTCGCGTTGTCGAACGGGCACATCGGGTTGCGCGGCAACCTCGACGAGGGTGAGCCGCACGCGATGCCGGGGACGTACCTGAACTCGTTCTACGAGCGGCGGCCGCTGCCGTACGCGGAGGGTGGGTACGGGTATCCGGAGTCGGGTCAGACGATCATCAACGTCACCAACGGGAAGTTGATCCGGCTGTTGGTGGAGGACGAGCCGTTCGATCTGCGGTACGGGCAGCTGCGTCGTCATGAGCGGGTGCTGGACCTGCGGGCGGGCACGCTGACGCGGGAGGTCGAGTGGACCTCCCCCGCGGGGCGCGCGGTCAACATCCGCAGCACCCGCCTGGTCTCGCTGACCCAGCGCGCGATCGCCGCGATCTGCTACGAGGTGGAGGTCGTCGACGCGCCCGCGCTGATCGTGGTGCAGTCCGAGCTGGTGGCCAACGAGCAGCTCCCGGCCCGCAACGAGGCCGACCCGCGCGTCGAGGCCGCGCTCACCGACCCCCTGATGGCGGCGCAGCACGGCACCCACGACGCGGGCGCCTACCTGATCCACTGCACGCGGCGGTCGGGTCTGCAGGTGGCGGCGGCGATGGAGCACGAGGTCCACGGCCCCGGCGCGGTCGAGGTGACCTCGGAGGCGGGCGAGGACATCGGCCGCACCACGGTGCTCACGCGGCTGGAGCCGGGCACGAAGCTGCGGGTGGTGAAGTACCTGGCCTACGGGTGGTCGTCGCGGCGGTCGCTGCCGGCGCTGCACGACCAGGTGCGGGCGGCGCTGGCGGCGGCCCGGTACACCGGCTGGGACGGGTTGGTGGCCGAGCAGCGGCAGTACCTGGACGAGTTCT
>NZ_JAHKRK010000453.1 GCF_019396355.1 Pseudonocardia nigra | reverse complement strand
CGCCGGCCGCGCCAACCTCGCCCACGCCCGACGCGACCTCCACGACCACGCCGCCGCCTTCGCGGTCTTCGGAATCTAACAACAAACGATCAAACCGGACAAAGATCTACAACGCCGGGGCCCTGTGACGAAGGCGGTCCTGGAACGGGCCCTGCAGGCCGAGATGACCCATCATTTGGGCTACGAACGCGACGATCCGGCCGGCCACGGGAGCGGCAATTCACGTAATGGCAGCTCGACCAAGAGCGTGTCGACCACGAACGGGCCGGTGACCATCAGCGTCCCGCGCGACCGCAACGGCGAGTTCGAACCGCGGATCGTGCCGAAACGCGCCCGGCGGGTCGGGCAGATCGACGAACTCGTACTCTCCTGCTACGCCCGTGGGATGTCGACCCGCGACATCGAGGCGCACCTACTCGAGGTGTACGGTGTCCAAGCATCCCGGGAATTGATCTCGAACATCACTGAGGTGGTGACCGACGAAATCGAGATCTGGCGAAACCGTCCCGTCGACGAGGTCTACCCGATCGTTTATGTCGACGGTATCCGGATCAAGGTCCGGGAAAGGGTGCGGTGACCATCAAGGTCGCGTACCTGGTGATCGGCGTCGATGTGGACGGGCGCAAGCACGCGCTCGGGTGCTGGATCGCCGAGGCCGAGGGCGCGAAGTTCTGGCACTCGGTGCTCACCCAGCTGCGCAACCGGGGGTTACGCGACATCCTGATCGCCTGCTGCGACGGACTGTCCGGGCTGCCCGAGGCCATCACGGCCGTATTCCCCGACACCGTCGTGCAGACCTGCGTGGTGCATGTGATCAGAAACGCCATGCGGTTCGTGTCCTATCAGGACCGTAAGAAGGTCGCGAAGTCGATGCGGGCGATCTACACCGCGCCCTCGGTCGAGGCCGCCGAGATCGCGCTGAAGGACCTTGATCAGGAATGGGGTCGCCAGTACCCGGGCGTGATCGACGTGTGGCGCCGTGCCTGGAACGAGTTCGTACCGTTCCTGGACTACCCGCCGGAGCTGCGCCGGATCGTCTACACCACGAACGCGATCGAGTCCATCAACTTCCAGCTCCATCACCAAGACGCGTGGTCACTTCCCGTCAGACGAGGCAGCGATGAAGCTCATCTACCTCGGCCTGCGGAACATTTCCAGTAAGCGAGGAGGTGAATCCGGGACCGGAACACATGGCTGGAAGACAGCCCTGAACACTCTCGTCGTCCTCTTCCCCGGACGACTTCCCATGTGATAGGCTAATGACATCAGTCACCCGTGGCTTACACGGGAATCATGACAGGCTCCCGCTGGGCCCGCCGTGATCGACGAATCCCAGCAACGGATGGAACCCGAAACCCTTCTTCCAGGTGCGGGTCGCGTCTTCCTTGTCGGAGTGTGCGGTGACCAGCGTCACGTCCAGATCGATCACCA
>NZ_JAHKRK010000452.1 GCF_019396355.1 Pseudonocardia nigra | reverse complement strand
CGTATCAACCAGCACTCCCGGCAGCAAGGCAAGCACCCCGACCACCACGGCGTGTCGCACCGGGGCCGGGCCTCGCCTCGGCTGGATTAGCCGGTAAAAGGAGACACCACCTCCACCTACTTCGAGATCGACGAGCCCGACGATCCGCACGCCCGCCACGTCCGTGGCCGGCTGATACCGCGACCAGCCAGCACCACGACGGCGACGGCGACGGCGACGGCGACGGCGACGGCGACGGCGACGGCACCATGGGCGAGGACGCCGACACGGACGGAGTGGGGTTCCCGACGTTCGGTAAGTCGAAGGACTCCCGCGACGACCTGCCCCAGGTCGTGGTCGGGATGGCCGTGACGAGGGATGGGATCCCGGTGCGGGTGTGGTGCTGGCCGGGCAACACCTCGGACTCCCCGCTGATCCGCCAGGTCAAGGACGACATGCGGGACTGGACGCTGGGGAAGGTCATCTGGGTGGCCGACCGCGGGTTCACCTCCGCGGCGAACCGCCGCCACCTCACGGCCGGAGGCGGGGGCTACATCCTCGGCGAGAAGCTGCGCTCCGGCTCGGCGGAAGCGACCGCCGCCATGGCCCGCCAAGGCCGCTACCAGGAGGTGAGCGCCAACCTGCGAGTCAAGGAAGTCAAGATCAGCTCTCACGAGCGGTTCGTGGTCTGCCACAACCCCGACGCCGCGGACCGGGACGCCGCGGTGCGCGCGAACCTAGTCGAGCGGCTCGAAGCGATGATCGCCGGATCGGACCGGCTCACCCCGACCAAGCGGGCCGAGCTGCGCGGGGGTCATCTCCACCAAGCCCGGGCTCAACCGGTTCCTGCGCGTCACACCGGGCGGACTGCTGCGCATCGACGCCGCGAAGATCACCGCCGACGCCAAGCTCGACGGGAAGTACCTGCTGCGCACCAGCGACCCGCACCTGTCGACCGAGGACATCGCGCTGGGCTACAAGCAGCTCCTCGAAGTCGAACGCGGCTGGCGCGACATGAAGCAGGTCCTGGACCTGCGCCCGGTCTATCACCGGCTCGAGGACCACATCCGCGCCCACGTCGTGCTCTGCTGGCTCGCGCTGCTGCTGGCCCGGATCGTCGAGACCCACACCAGCACCCCCGACACCACCACGACCTGGCCGCGCGCCCGCGACCAGCTGCAACGCCTGCACGTCGGCACCTTCACCGGCCCGGCCGGGCTGTTCCGCCAGACCAGCACTCCCAGCAGCGAGATCCGGCGACTGCACACCGCCCTCGACCTCCCGCTGCCCCCGCGGATCCTGGACCTCGACCCCGAGCAGCCCACAACGCCCTGATGTGATGAAGGAGCGGGGCCTCCGCTCCTCGTGACTCCCGGCTCATGCTCGGGGTGCTCACACCATCGATTTGAGGAGGCCCCTGTGAGCGAATCGTACGAGGGTCGGCAGATCGTCGGGA
>NZ_JAHKRK010000451.1 GCF_019396355.1 Pseudonocardia nigra | reverse complement strand
AGCTTGATCTTTAACCTCCGGGGTGCGACACCAGCTCGGAGACCCCGGTTGATCATGAGTGCAGCCCTTGGTTGATCATGCTTCTGTCCAAGGAAGAAGATCAACACAAGGGCTGCGGTGGACAGTGTGCACGATCATGCTCGGGTGTCGGCGCTGGGGGAGCTGTCCCGGTTCCGCCTGGAGCTCTACGCGTCGTTGTCCGCGCGGGCGGACGCGCTGTTCGAGCTGACTGATGCGGTGTTGTGCGCCGACGGGCCGGTGACGTCGCTGGTGGATCTGACGTTGGTGGCCGAGCACCGCCGCGGGCACGGGGCGATGTACGACGCGCTCAACCAGGGTCGGGTGGAGCCGGAGCGGGTCCGCCGCGCGGTGGCGTCGCTGCCGCTGCCCCGGGCGGCGGACGGGCGGATCGTGCTCGCGGTCGATGTCAGCCCATGGCTGCGCTCGGACGCCCCGACCAGCGACCAGCGCCTGTTCTGCCACGTCTACGGGCGCGGGAAGGGCAACGCGCAGATGATCCCGGGCTGGCCGTACTCGTTCGTCGCCGCTCTCGAGACCGGTCGTACCTCGCGGACGGCGCTGATGGACGCGGTGCGACTCGGCCCGGCCGACGACGCCACCGCGGTCACCGCCGAGCAGCTGCGTGCCGTGATCGAGCGGCTGATCCCCGCTGGGCACTGGCGGCCCGGCGACCCGGACATCGTGATCGTCGCTGACACCGGCTACGACATCACACGACTCGCATACGTCCTGGCCGACCTGCCCGTCGAGCTGGTCGGGCGGCTTCGCTCGGACCGGGTCCTGCGCCTGCCGAAGCCGCCACGGCTGCCCGGCACGACCGGGCGCCCACCCAAGCACGGCCCCGAGATCGCCCTGGACCGGCCCGCCACCTGACCCGTCCCGCAGCACACCACCACAACCGAGACGACCCGCTACGGCACCGCAGTCACGACCAGCTGGGACCGGGTCCATCCCCGGCTGACCCGACGCACCTGCTGGATCGACCACCACGACGAGCTCCCGATCATCGAGGGCACCCTGATCCGACTGCAGGTCGACCACCTGCCCGCCGACCGCGACCCCAAGCCCGTGTGGCTGTGGACCTCGGTCACCGGCGCCACCCCAACCGACGTGGATCGCTGGTGGCAGTCGTTCCTGCGCCGGTTCGACCTTGAACACACCTTCCGCCTGCTCAAACAGACCCTCGGCTGGACCCGCCCGAAGATCCGTACCCCCGAAGCCGCCGACCGCTGGACCTGGCTGATCATCGCCGCCCACACCCAGCTCCGCCTGGCCCGGCCGCTGGCCGCCGACCTGCGCCGCCCCTGGGAACGACCCGCTGCCCCAGGCCGACTCACCCCGGCCAGGGTCCGCCGCAGCTTTCGGAACATCCGCCCGACAACCCCGCTCCCCGCCAGGGCACCCAAACCCACCCGACCCGG
>NZ_JAHKRK010000450.1 GCF_019396355.1 Pseudonocardia nigra | reverse complement strand
AGTCCCCCATGGCCTTCGGCCGCCACGAGGTATGAGAATCGGGTCGGGTCCGGCTGAGCTCGGTTGGCATTGGTGCGTCTAGCCCGAAGCAAAGTCTGAGGCCTGGGGGCCTTCCCGGCACCACGAATTGTTGCTACGTGCACGCCTGACAGCTTCGTCAGCGGTCGGCCCCTGCCGGACCCACCCGGGTGAGACTGGTGGTGAGGAGCGGGTGATGGACACCATCGTGCAGCGTTGCGCGGGACTGGATGTGGGCAAACGGGAGGTCCAGGCCTGCGTGCGGGTGCCCACGACCGACGGTGAGGGCCGCCGCGCGAAGATCAAGACGTTCTCGACGTTCACCTCAGGGTTGGAGCGGCTGGCTGCCTGGCTGGCCGACCACGGGGTGACCGAGGTGGTGATGGAGGCAACCGGCCAGTACTGGAAGCCGGTCTGGTATCAGCTCGAGGATCAGGGTTTCGAGTTGAAGCTGGTCAACGCCCGGCACGTCAAGATCCTTCCCGGGCGCAAGACCGATGTCGCCGACGCGGCCTGGCTGGCCGAGTTGCTCGAGCACGGTCTGCTGCGTGGCAGCTTCGTGCCCGGGCGTGAGATCCGCGAGTTGCGGGATCTGACCCGCTACCGCAAGAAGCTCGTCCAGGTCCGGACCGCCGAGACTCAGCGAATCCACAAGACCCTCGAAGATGCCGGGATCAAACTGGGCTCGGTGGCCTCGGACGTGCTCGGGGCCTCCGGACGGGCGATGCTGGTCGCCCTGATCGGTGGCGAGCGTGACCCGAAGGTCCTCGCCGGGCTGGCCAAAGGCCGGTTGCGGGCCAAGCTGCCCGACCTGCAGGAGGCGCTGCGCGGCCGGTTCGACAGCCATCACGCCCTGATGCTGCGGCTCGGCATGGAACACCTGTCCCAACTCGAACACGCCATCGGTGAACTCGACGACCAGATCGAGGCCGTGATGGCCCCTTTCGCCCGGGCCCGTGATCACCTCGACACGATCACCGGAGTCGGACAACGGGCCGCGGAAGCGTTGATCGGCGAGATCGGCACCAACATGAGCGTGTTCCCCACCCCCGGACACCTGGCTTCCTGGGCGTGTGTCTGCCCGGGTAACAACACCACCGGGGGCAAACGCAAGACCGGGAAGACCCGCGACGGCAACCCCTGGATCCGCGACATCCTCGTCGAATGCGCCTGGGCCGCGTCCCGAACCCACGACACCTACCTCGGCGCCCAGTTCTGGCGCCTGGCCCGGCGCATCGGCAAGAAGAAGGCCGCCCTCGCCGTCGGCCACAGCATCCTCGTCATCGCCTGGCACCTGCTCACCAACGACGCTGACTACGACGACCTCGGAGGCGACTACTTCCTCCGCCGCCACGACAGCCCCGACCGTCGCCGCGACCGCCACCTCAAGGCACTCCAAGACCTCGGATACGAGGTCACACTCGCCAAGGCCTCA
>NZ_JAHKRK010000449.1 GCF_019396355.1 Pseudonocardia nigra | reverse complement strand
GTGGTCGACTGTGCCTCGAGGGGTGAGACGACCGGGACCCAACTACCCCGCGGGCTCGGCTTCCGCCGGCGGCTGGTCGTCGTTTGGGTGCTGGGCGGACTCATCGCTGCCGGGGCCGGCGTCGTTCGCACCGCCTTCATCCGGCGGTGCTGCCTCCGTCGGGTCCGGGTATGGAGCCGGATCTGCGGGTGGCCGCGGAGTAGTTGGCGGATCATAGGTCGGCGGTGCCGGATCATAGGTCGGCGGTGCCGGATCATAGGTCGGCCTCGGCGGGGGATCGTAGGTGACCGCCGGTGGCGGCAGTGTCGGGTTGATGGGCGGCGGTTGCATCGGGGTTGGCGGGATGGGAACAGAGACCGGTGGCTGTTGGCCGTTGATGGGCGTGCAGTCGTAGCCGGGCGTCCGGTCAATCGGCGTCCTCCATCTGACGCCTGTGACGTCTCCTTCGGGATCTCCTCCGAAGGATGTTGCACCGGGCTCAGATGAGATCGACGCGGCCGAGCTCGCGAGCGCTCGGAAGGAAGTCGGCGGGGATGCCGATGCCGAACAGCCTGCTCTGGCCAGTCCAGTCGCTCGTAGGGGCGCCACGCGGCAAGGCCAGCGCGCACGGGGTGGCTGGTGGCCTGCCAGATCCGTGCTGCGGGCCACGCCCAGCCAAGAGACCGGAACGGGCGTCGTGCCCGCGGGTCAGGAGTGGGTCGCCGTGGACACTCGCCGGTTCAGCGTGGAGTGAGCTCGACTGGAGGTGTCCGCTTCGACGTGCGCCCGGTGGCTCGCTCTGTGAGCAGGCCGAATGCCGCGCCCAGACTCAGCCACAGCACGACGAGGGTGGCGAGCGAGGCGAGCCGGAAGTTCCAGATCAGCTCGGCCGGCACGTCGATCGCGTCGGTGTTCGCTGGCAGCAACCAGGTTGCCGCCAGGCCGACGACCACCGCGACGGCCACGGCCGACTGCCGTGTGGACGCGGCAGCTCCGCGTTCGGCGAGTCTGTGGTGCAACTGCCAGACAGCGGTCACCGTGGCGACGCCGATGAGGACGGCCGCGAGATACCACGTGGTGCGGGCATCGACGGTTGCAGGATCACCCACCGCCGGCGGATTGCCCGGGTATCGGATGAACGGGATGAGCGTGATCCCGATCAGGCCCATGACCGCAAGCCGGATCGCTCGCCGCCATGGATCGACGGCGAGATCGCGGCGGTGCCACACCGCGTAGACCACCCCGAACAAGACGCCGATCGCGAGCCCGGTCAGCACGGACACCACAACCAGGCCAGCCTGCTGTGCGGCGCGGGAGAACACCTCGACATGCGCGGCGGCCCCCTCGGCATGCGCGGCAGCCTCCTCGAGCGCGATCGCCCGTTCGATCCACGGTTCACCCAGGACGTAGGACACGCCGGCCGACAGCACACCCGCTACCGTCCCGGCCGCCGCGCCGCGGCCGATCAGCCGCAGGATCTCGCTCGTCATGGCGTCGCCTCTAG
>NZ_JAHKRK010000448.1 GCF_019396355.1 Pseudonocardia nigra | reverse complement strand
ATGCGGGCCGCCGTGGAACATGCCATCGCTCATCTCAAGACGTGGCGGATGCTCAGCGAAGAAGGCGGCCGATACCGCGCACCGATCAGCAAGTACCCGAGCGCAGTCAAAGCCATTGTCGGACTATCCTTCTTCGCGGCTTATGAATAAGGCCCCCGGTGTCAATTAAATCGGGAACACTCCAGACATTGTCAGGCTCCTGACAGAGGCCCACCTGCTGGGTCAGTCTGTGGCGGTGGGTGGCTGGGTGCGGAAGCGGTGGAGGGCGGGGGCGGGCGCGTTCCATGTCGGCGATGGCCTGCTTGCCCGCGCGGTTCAAGATGCGCTCCCGCAACCCCTCGTGTGACCCGGTCGGCGGGGAGGGTGGCGGGGAAGCCGGGCGGGGGTGAGGCCAGCACCTCCTCGCCGTTCGCCAGGGCCGTGAGGGCCTGTTCGACCAGGGTCGGATCGTTCCACTGGGCACGGAAGACCACGGTGCCCTCGCCGTCGATGACGTAGAGCATGTCGGGCATGGCACCGTAGGCGCGGTGTGCGGTGCCGGCCAGGTCGTCGATGAGGACGGTGCGCCGCTCGCCGTCCTCCTCGGCGAGCAGGCGGGCGCCGCGGATCTTGTCGGCCATGCTGCGATGCGGGCCAATGTTCTCGCCCGGGTGCGCCTCGCGGGTGTACAGGAGCAGGAAGGCGGTGTCCGAGAACTTCTCGGCGAGGGCGTTCATCGGTGCGATGCGGCTGGCGTACATCGGGCAGGTGGCGCTTCCGGTCTCCAGCACCACCGTCCGCCCCCGGTAGTCCGAGAGCTCCACCGTGGTGCCGTCGGCCAGCCGCTGGGCGGTGAAGTCAGGGGCCGCCTGCCCGACCTCGGGCCTGTCCAGGCGGTCCATCGTGCGGTGCTCGAGTCCGAAGTGCTCGTAGTTGTAGCCCGATGCCCCTACGTCTGCTGCTGGCCGGTGTGTGGTCATTTCGCCCTTCCTGTCCGGCTGTGGCCTGTCACCCGGGGCGGCGCGCTGGCGCCTGGGAACCCTGGCCGTGGGCACGGCCCACGTGTGCGGAGTTCAATGACATGGCGCTCGGCACGACAACGTTCGGGTTCTGCTTTCGAGTTCCCAGACAGGAGGGAACGCGGCGTCAGAGGCCAGCGGAGGGCACAGGCCCGGGAAGCGCGCTGCGGCCGAGGTAGTTTCCGGAGTCGCACCGGAGATAGTGGCGGTGACGAGAAGAGGGCAGGCGGTCCATCGCTACCTGACCCGACCAGTCGGAACCGACCCGGTCAGCCGAGAGGAGACCGCCATGACCACGGATAGCCGCCCGACCGGGACAGCCGATGGCGACGACCTCGCTGCGGAGCCCGTAGGACCGGCGCCGCCCGTCGCGGTCACGCTCGCGATCGCGGCCGGTGTTGCGTGGGCCCTGGCCGCTCCGCCGCGTGGGTGGTGGCCGTTGCTGCCGCTTGGGGTCGCCTCGCTGACGATCGCGCTGTACGGCAGGGG
>NZ_JAHKRK010000046.1 GCF_019396355.1 Pseudonocardia nigra | reverse complement strand
GTCGCCCGGTCCCGACACGCGAGTCGCCCGGTCCCGACACGCGAGTCGCCCGGTCCCGACACGCGAGTCGCCCGGTCCCGACACGCGAGTCGCCCGGTCCCGACACGCGAGTCGCCCGGTCCCGACACGCGAGTCGCCCGGTCCCGACAGGCGAGTCGCCCCCTTCTGACCGGCGAATCGCCGCGGAGGCAGACTGACCGACCGTGACGGACAGCTTCCCGCGCCGGCAGGCCCGCACTCGTCGGTTCACCCTCGGCGCCCCGCGCGGCTTCACGGTGTCCCCCGACGGCGAGCGCGTCGTCTTCCTGCGCAGCCGCGGCGGCACCGACCCCGTGACGTGCCTGTGGACGCTCGACCTCGGCAGCGGCGAGGAACGGCTCGTCGCCGACCCGCACGAGCTCGCCGCCGGGTCCGAGGAGGACCTGCCGCCCGAGGAGCGGGCGCGCCGCGAGCGCAGCAGGGAACAGGCGGGCGGCGTGGTCGGCTACGCCACCGACCGCCCGGTGACGATGGCCGCGTTCGCCCTGTCGGGGCAGCTCTACGTCACCGAGTTCGCCGCCGGGCTCACCCCGCGCCTGGTCGACACCCCGGGCGCGGTGATCGACCCGCGGCCCGACCCGCTCGGGCGGCGCGTCGCGTTCGTCAGCGGCGGAGCGCTGCACGTCCACGACATCACCGCGCGCACCACCACCGCGCTGGCCGAGCCCGACGGCGAGCACGTCACGTTCGGCCTCGCCGACTTCGTCGCGGCCGAGGAGATGGGCCGGATGCGCGGGTACTGGTGGTCGCCCGACGGCGAGGCGCTGCTCGTCGCGCGCGTGGACGACACCCCCGTCCGCCGCTGGCACATCGCCGACCCGGCCAACCCCGACCGCGAGCCGGCCATCGTCGCCTACCCGGCGGCGGGCACCGCGAACGCGCGGGTGTCGCTGCAGATCGTCGGGCTGGACGGCGCGCAGGTGCCCGTGCAGTGGGAGGGCGAGTACCTCGCCGACGCGGTGTGGGACGCCGAGGGGCTGTTGGTCGTCGTGCAGCCGCGGGACCAGAAGGCGCTGCGCGTGCTGCGCGTCGACGTCGCGACCGGCGCGACCTCGGTCGTGCACGAACAGACCGACCCGGTGTGGGTCGACATCGTGCCGGGCGTCCCGGCGCACACCGCGTCGGGCGCGCTCGTCACGGCGGGCGACGCCGACGGGGCGCGGCGCCTTGTCGTGGACGGCGAGCCGGTGACGCCGCCGTCGTTGCAGGTCCGCGACGTGCTCGACATCGACGGCGACGTGGTGCTGTTCCGCGCGAGCGAGGACCCGGTGTCGATCGGGCTGTGGACGTGGGGACCGGACGGGCTCACGGCGCTGACGCCCCCCGACGGCGTGCACTCGGGGCGGCTCGCCGGCGGCACGCTCGTGGTGGCCCGGCAGGCCCTCGACGCCGACGGCACCGTCACCAGCGTGCACCGGGGCGGCGCCGAGCACACGATCCCGTCGTTCGCCGACCTGCCGGGCCTGCTGCCCCGCGTCACGCTGCTGCGCGCCGGCGAGCGCGAGCTGCGCACGGCGGTGCTGCTGCCGACCGGCCACGAGCCGGGCAGGCCCCTCCCGGTGCTCATGGACCCCTACGGCGGCCCGCACGCGCAGCGGGTGCTCGCCGCCCGCGGCGCGCACCTCACCAGCCAGTGGTTCGCCGACCAGGGCTTCGCCGTGGTCGTCACCGACGGGCGCGGCACGCCCGGTCGCGGCCCGGAGTTCGAGCGCGCGGTGCGCGGCGACCTCGCCTCCCCGGTGCTCGACGACCAGGTCGACGCCCTGCACGCGGTCGCGGAGCAGCACCCGGAGCTGGACCTCACCCGCGTCGGGATCCGCGGCTGGTCGTTCGGCGGCTACCTCGCGGCGCTCGCCGTGCTGCGCCGCCCGGACGTGTTCCACGCCGCCGTCGCGGGCGCCCCCGTCACCGACTGGGCGCTCTACGACACGCACTACACCGAGCGCTACCTCGGGCATCCCGACGAGGACCCGGACGCCTACGCCCGGTCGTCGCTGCTCGCCGACGCGGCGGGGCTGTCCCGGCCGTTGCTGTTGGTGCACGGCCTCGCCGACGACAACGTCGTCGCCGCGCACACCCTGCGGCTGTCGTCAGCGCTGCTCGCGGGCGGGCGGCCGCACAGCGTGCTGCCGCTGTCGGGCGTCACGCACATGACACCGCAGGAGGTGGTGGCGGAGAACCTGCTCCTGCTGCAGGTGCAGTTCCTCCGCGAGGCGCTCGGGGTCGACGACGCGATCGGATGATCACTGCGGGTCGGCGAGGTGGCCGGCGTCCTCGTCGGGGGACGCTGCCGCCCGCGCCGCTCGCCTCCGACCCGCCAGCCACTCCAGCACGCCGATGACCAGGGCGAGCGACAGGGCGAGCGCCGCCGTCCCGATCGCCACGAAGACCGCGACGGCGAAGTCCTCACCGGTGGCGCCGAGCACGGCGTAGAACGTGCCGGCGAGCCCCGCGGTGCCGATCGCGGCGCCGATCCGCTGCCCGGTCTGCAGGGCCCCGCCCGCCGAGCCCGCCCCGCTCACCTCGACGTGCCGCAGCGTCATCGTCGTGTTCGGCGAGATCACCCACCCGCCGCCCGCCCCGGCCACGAGCAGCGGCACCGCCACCGCTCCCCCGGCCGCCGCGGGCGGCACCAGCAACAGCAGCACGGCCGTCGTGGCCAGCCCGACGACGACGAGGCTCAGCCCGATCACGGTGAGCAGCCTGCCCAGCCGGTCCACCAGCCGTCCGCCGATCACCGCCGACACCGCCGATCCGAGGGCGAACGGGGTGACCGCGAGGCCGGACTGCAGAGGCGTGTAGCCGAGCCCGGTCTGGAAGAACAGCGCGAACACCAGCCAGATCCCGCTGAAGCCGACGAAGTAGACGGTGCCCAGCGTGACGCCGGAGGCATATCCCCGCGTCCCGGCGAGCAGGCGGACGTCCAGCAGCGGGTCCCGGCCGCGGCGCACCACCCGTCGTTCCCAGAGGACGAAGGCCGCCCCGAGCGCCGCGCCCGCCGGGAACAGCCACCACAGCCGCACCAGCCCACCCGACTCGGCCTGCACGAGCGGCAGCAGCACCGCCAGCACCGCGCCGCCGAGCAACGCGGCCCCGAGGACGTCGATGTGGCCGCGCGGCCCGGTCCGCCCCCGCGGCAGCAGCCGGGCCGCGAGCACCAGCGCGAGCGCGCCGATCGGGATGTTGACGTAGAAGATCCACCGCCAGCCGTCCGCCTCGCCGGCGAGCGCGAGGATCACCCCGCCGACGATCGGACCGACAGCCGTGGAGATGCCGACGGTCGCGCCGAACAGCCCGAACGCGCGCCCCCGCTCGGCTCCGCGGAACAGCTGCTGGATGAGTGCGGAGTTCTGCGGGGCCAGCGACCCGGCCGCCACGCCCTGCGCGAGCCGGGCGGCGATGAGCGTCTCCGCGGTGGGTGCCAGGCCCGCGAGCGCGCTGAACAGCACGAACGCGCCGAGCGCGCACAGGAACATGCGCCGCCGGCCCAGCGCGTCCCCGAGTCGTCCGGCGGGCACCAGCGCCAGCCCGAACGTGAGCGCGTACCCCGACACCACCCACTGCACCTCGGCCGCGCTGGCGTCGAGCCCCCGCTGGATCGACGGCAGCGCGACCGACACGATGCTGACGTCGAGCAGGCTCATGAACCCGGCGGCCAGGGTCACCGACAGCGCGCGCCAGCGTCTCGGATCGGGCTCGTACGTGGGCGGGGAGGGGCGGGGGGCGGCTTCGGTCACCGGTCCGGGGTACCCGACTCGCCCCGATCATGTGCGACGCCCGGGCGGCTGGCAGGCTGGGCGGCCGACACAAGGAGGACAGCGTGGCGCTGCAGCGACCCGAGATCGACCCCATCGACGAGCCGGCCCCGGCCGACCTGGTGGTGGAGGACATCCAGACCGGCGACGGACCCGAGGCGACCGCGGGCCAGACCGTCGAGGTGCACTACGTGGGCGTGGCGCACTCCACGGGCGAGGAGTTCGACGCGTCCTGGAACCGCGGCTCGACGTTCCGGTTCCCGCTCGGCGCGGGCCGCGTCATCGCGGGCTGGGACCAGGGCGTGGCCGGCATGAAGGTCGGCGGGCGTCGCCGGCTCGTGATCCCACCGCACCTGGGCTACGGCAACCGCGGCGCGGGCGGCGCGATCAAGCCGGGCGAAACGCTGATCTTCGTGGTGGACCTCGTCGGGGTGAGCTGACCCTGCACCTGCTGCTGATCTCCGACACGCACCTGCCGGTGCGGGCGAAGGACCTGCCCGCACCGGTCTGGGCGGCGGTCGACGCCGCCGACGTCGTCGTGCACGCCGGCGACTGGGTGTCGGTCGAGCTGCTCGACGCGCTCGAGGCGCGTTCGCGGCGGCTGGTCGGGGTCTTCGGCAACAACGACGGGCCGCAGCTGCGGGGCCGGCTCCCCGAGGTGGCCCGCGTCGAACTCGAGGGCGTCCGGCTGGCGGTGGTGCACGAGACGGGTGCCAAAGCCGGCCGGGAACGTCGCTGCGCCGCCGACTACCCGGACGCCGACGTGCTGGTGTTCGGACACAGCCACATTCCGTGGGACACGACGGCACCCAACGGACTGCGGCTGCTCAACCCCGGCTCGCCCACCGACCGGCGCCGCCAGCCGACGTTCACGTGGATGACCGCCGAGGTCGCCGACGGCGCCCTGACCGCCGTCGAGCTCCACCACCTCGACCCGCCGCCCCGCCGCTGACCTCGCGAGTCGGCACGAACTGGCGCGCGAGTCGGCACAACGCGGCGCGCGAGTGGGGCGACTCGGACGCGGAAACCGGGCGACTCGCGCGGCGAAAACGGGCGACTCGCGGGAGTCCTCCGCGAGTCGCCCGCTTCTGACCCGCGAGTCGCCCGTTCCGGACACGCGAGTCGCCCGTTCCGGACACGCGAGTCGCCCGTTCCGGACACGCGAGTCGCCCGGGATGGCCTACTGCCGGCGGGCGCGGGCCCGGCGCTTGCCCTCGTGCATGGCCTGCACCCGCGCGATCGGGATGCCGTGGCCCTCGTCGACGAGGTCGGCGGGCAGCGTCTGCTGCGGCGGCATCCGCTCGTGCCACGGGTCGGCGTCGGCGAGCAGGCCGGGCGCGGTGCGGACGGTGAAGTCGGCGGGCGTGACGCGGTCGAGGTCGTCCCAGGACACGGGGAACGACACGGGCACGCCCGGCCGCACCCGCGGGCTGTAGGCGGCCACCACGGTCGCGCCGCCGGAGCGGGTGGAGTCGACGAACACCTTCCCGCCGCGGTCCTCCTTGATGTATGCGGTGGTGGCGACGTCCGGGTCGATCCGTTCGGCGCGCGCGGCGAGGGCCCGGGTGGCGGCCGCGGCGTCCTCGATCCCGACGCGCTCGTCCAGCGGCACGAACACGTGCAGCCCCTTGGCACCACTGGTCTTCACGACGCCCGCCAGGCCGGAGTCGGCGAGCGCCTGCCGCACCAGCAGCGCCGCGCTGACGACGTGGCCGAACGCGTCCCCCGCCGGTGGGTCGAGGTCGAGCACGAGGTGCGTGGTGTGGGCCTGCCCGACGCGGACGAGCGTCGGGTGATACTCGACGGCGCGCTGGTTGGCGAACCACAGCAGGGTGCGCCGGTCGTCGCACAGGGCGTAGGACACCTCACGCCGGGACGCCTCGGCCCACACCTGCGTGGTGCGCACCCAGTCCGGGGTGTACTTCGGCACGTTCTTCTGCATGAACGGCTCCTGCCCCGGCCGGACGCGGATCACCGACAGCGGCCGGTCCCGCAGCTCGGGCAGGATCCGCTCGCGCACGGCGTCGAGGTAGTCGACCAGGTCGCGCTTCGTCGCGTCGGCGCCGTCGAACAGCGGTTGGTCGAGGTTGGACAGCTCGACCCCGGCCCTGCTCTCCACGACCTTCTCGCGAGCCACGAGAGCATCATCACACGCCGGCGCGGCGGATCCAGCGCCACTGCGTGCCGACTCGCCCGCCACTGCGTGCCGACTCGCGGGGCGGGGGTCAGGACGTCGGCGGCTCGTCCTCGCCGGCCTCCTCGGCGGCGTCGGCCTCCTCCTTCGTGTGGTGCACCACGCGGTCGGCGTGCTCCGGCGGCCCGTAGACGGTGTAGAGCACCAGCGGGTTCGGGCCGGTGTTCACGAAGTTGTGCTTCTTGCCCGACGGCACGACCACGAGGTCGCCCGCGACCACCTTCTTCTTCTGCCCGCTGACCCGCGCCTCGCCCGTGCCGCTGACGAACGTCAGGATCTGGTCGATCCCGTCGTGCACCTCCTCGCCGATCTCGCCGCCGGGTGGGATCGTCATGACGACGAGCTGGGTGTGCTCGCCGGTCCACAGGACGCGGCGGAAGTCGGCGCTCTGCTCGGCGACGGTCGCGATCGTGAAGTGGTCCATGCCTTCTGATGCCCGAAATCCCTGCGGCGCACTCGTGGGACGGTGCGTGACGGGGCGGTGTGAGCATGATCATGGCGGTGTCGGCGACCGACCCCACCCGGGACATTAGGTAGCTGGGCGTCGAGCCGGTCGGCGACGCCGACCGGCTCGCGTTCGGCGGCGACGGCCTCGGCCCCTGGATGGAGCAGGGCTACGACACGCCACCCACTCTGCTGGGCACGCTGGACGTGAACCTCGAGGCGCTCGCCGCCCTCGAACCCGACCTGATCCTCGACACCCGCTCGAGCGGCGAGCAGGCCCGCCACGAGCAGCTGACCGGCCTCGGCGATCCGGTGGTCGGCATTCCCGACACCGCGTCCGCGGCCTATCTGACCTCGTGGGAGGACCAGCTGGAGTTGATCGGCACCGCCCTCGGCCGCACCGAGGAGGCCACGGAGCTGCGCGCCGGGCTGGACGCCCGGTTCGCCGAGGTCGCCGCGGCCAACCCCGCCTTCGACCGGGCCACCGTCGCCGTCGCCGCCCGCACGTCGGAGGGGTACGGCGCCTACGTCGAGGGCGACGGCCGCGTCGAGTTCCTGCGCCGCCTCGGGTTCGTCAACTCCCCGGCGGTGCAGGAGCTCGCGGGCGATAACTTCTACGTGCCGGTCTCGCAGGAGCGGATGGACCTGCTCGACGCCGACCTCACCGTGACGTTCCCGATCGGCTTCGACCCGGCGCTCGTCACCGACGACCCGCTCTACCAGGTGATCCCCTCGGTGGCGGGCGGTCGCAGCGTCCTGCTGTCGGATCCGACCCTGGTCCAGGCGTTCTCCAGCGCTTCCGCGGTCGGACTGTCCTACGCGCTGGACGCGACGGCGCCGCTGTTCGCCGCGGCCCTGGGAGAACGGGGCGGCGGGGGCCGGGTCGTGACGGCGGGGACCGACCTGCACGTGGTCACGAGCGAGTCCGAGCTGCGCGAGCTCGTGCCCGAGCCGGCGCCACCCCCGGGTCGGGATGCTGTTCGTCGTGCCCGGGGTGGGCGAGACGCTGCGGGTCAACGGGCGGGCCGCGATCGTGCGCGACCCCCCGTTCGCCGACCGCCTCGCGCTGCGCGGGGACGCCCCCCGGCTGGCCGTCATGGTCGAGGTCGAGGAGCTGTTCGTGCACTGCGGGCGCGCGTTTCTGCGTCGGTCTGGGATGCGAGCACGTGGCCGAGCCCGGACGACGTCCCGACGGCGCAGGTGCTGTTCCGCGGCCAGATGGCCGCGGGAGCCGGGCCCTCAGCTGACCGTGGCAGGATGCGGGCATGGTGCTCGAGATCGCCGACCTGAACGTCCGTCCCGGCACGGAGGACGAGTTCGCCGCCGCCGTGCGTGAGGGCGTGCGGTACATCGCGGACACGCCCGGTTTCGGCGGGGCCCGGCTCACCCGCAGCATCGAGACGCCCACGCGGTTCGTGCTCCTCGTCGAGTGGGACAGCGTGGAGGCGCACACCGTCGGGTTCCGCCAGTCGGAGAACTTCACGCGCTGGCGCGAGCTGATCGGCCCGCACCTCGCCGGGGAGCCGCGCGTCGAGCACGCCGACGACGTCCTGACGCAGCCTGCCCTGGGTCACTGAGTCATCTGAGAACCGGCTGAGGGCTGCCGCGCGGGGCCGGGCACGCCTTCACATACCGTCGTCGCGTGCCCCCCATCCCGCGCGGCCGACGGGCCGCGCCGATCCTCGTGCTCGTCCTGCTGGCCCTGTCCGCGACCGCGGTCGGCGCCCCGCCGGCGGCGGCGTCCCCGGCGGAGGTCCGCCTGGAGGAGCAGCGCGTCACGGTGCCCGGCGGGCCGGGCAGCACCGGTCCGGTCGAGCTGGACACCACGCTCTACCTCCCGGCGGCGACCCCGGCGCCCGCCGTCCTCGTGGCTCACGGGTTCGGCGGCAGCAAGGAGTCGGTGGATGCCGACGCCCGCGAGCTGGCCGCCCGCGGTTTCGTGGCGCTCGCCTGGTCGGCCCGCGGGTTCGGCGCGAGCACCGGCCGGATCGCGCTCAACTCCCCCGACCACGAGGTCGCCGACGCCCGCGCGCTCGTCGACCTGCTGGCCGAACGCCCCGAGGTGCAGCTCGACGCACCGGGCGACCCGCGCGTGGGGATCACCGGCGGTTCGTACGGCGGGGCGATCGCGCTGCTGCTGGCCGGGTACGACGACCGGGTCGACGCGCTCGCCCCCGTGATCACCTGGAACGACCTCGGCCAGGCGCTGTTCCCCAACGCGGCGGCCGCCTCGCCCCCACCGGCCACCCCCGCGCCGGGCGCCTTCGCCCCGGACGGGGTGTTCAAGAGCGGCTGGGCCGGCGTGTTCTTCTCCGCCGGGCTGGCGCCGCCCCCGGATGGCCCCGCCCCCGACGTCAACGGCACCGACCTGCCCGCCACCTGCGGGCGGTTCACCGCCGAGGTGTGCGCCGCCTACACGGAGGCCGCCACCACCGGCCGCCTCTCCCCCGCGACCGCCGAGCTGCTGCGCCGGTCGTCCCCCGCCACCGGCACCGACCGGATCACCGCGCCGACCCTGCTCGTGCAGGGCGAGCGGGACACCCTGTTCGGGCTCGACCACGCCGACGCGAACGCCCGGCAGATCGCGGCGGCGGGCGGCACCGTCAAAGTCGTGTGGTACGCCGGGGGCCACGACGGAGCCGCGCCGGGGCAGGCCGTGCGCGACGAGATCGGTGACTGGTTCGCCTTCCACCTCGCCGGCACCGGCGACGACCCCGGCACCGGGTTCGCCTACGCCGTCGAGAGCGGGGTGCGCACCCGCGGCGACACCCCGACCGGCCGCACCGTCGTCGCACCGGAGTACCCCGGCCTCGCCGGCACGGCGCCGCTGCGCACCGAGACGCTCGGGCTGGAGGGCGCGTCGCAGATCGTCCTGCATCCGGCGGGCGGCAACCCCGCGGCGATCACCTCGCTCCCCGGGCTCGGCGGGCTCGGGGCGCTGGGCAGCGCGCTCGGGTCGGTCACCGGCGCCCTCCCCGGCCAGTCGGCGCAGTTCCGCACGCCGGCGCTCGACGTCCCCCTGCTGGTGACGGGCGCGCCGCGGGGCGAGGTGTCGGTGTCGCGGGTCCCCGGACAGCCCGGCCCGGCCGAGGCCGTGCTCCACGTGTCGATGTCGGAGGTCGCGCCGGACGGGCGGCGCACCCTGCTCGGCGGGGCGGTCGCCCCGATCCGGGTGCCCGTGCCCGCCGACGGCACCCCGGCCACCGTGTCCGTCACGCTGCCCGGGGTGGTGGCGCCGGTCGAGGCGGGCAACCACCTCGAGGTGGCGATCAGCACCACCGACCAGGGCTTCACCGGCTCGCCGGAGCCCGCCGTCTGGCAGGTCGACGCCGGTGGCGCGCTGGTCGTGCCCGTGGTGCCCGGCCCGAACGTCACCGCGAACACCGTGCCGCTCGGGCCGCTGCTCGGCATCGGCGGCGTGCTCGCCGCCGCGCTGCTGGCCTGGCTCGTCGCCCGGCTGCGCAGGCCGCGGCCCGCGCCGGCGCGACCCGATGACCGCCCCCTGGAGATCCGCGGCCTCGCCAAGACCTACAAGGGCGGGTTCAGCGCGGTCACGGACGTGTCGTTCACCGTCGAGGCCGGGATGGTGCTCGGCCTGCTCGGGCCCAACGGCGCCGGCAAGACCACCGTGCTGCGGATGCTCATGGGGCTGATCCGCCCGACCGCCGGCACCATCCGCGCGTTCGGGGAGGAGGTCGGACCCGGCGCGCCGGTGCTGGCGCGGATCGGGGCGTTCGTCGAGGGGCCGGGGTTCCTGCCGCACCTGTCCGGGATCGAGAACCTGCGGCTGTACTGGGCGGCGACCGGCCGCCCGGAGTCGGAGGCGCACCTGGACGAGGCGCTGGAGATCGCCGGGCTCGGCGACTCGGTGCGGCGCCGGGTCGGGACGTACAGCCATGGCATGCGGCAGCGGCTCGCGATCGCGCAGGCGATGCTGGGCCTGCCGGAGCTGCTCGTGCTCGACGAACCGACCAACGGGCTCGACCCGCCCCAGATCTCCGCGATGCGCGAGGTGCTGCACCGCTACGCCGCGGCCGGGCGCACGGTGGTGGTGTCGAGCCACCTGCTCGCCGAGGTGGAGCAGACGTGCAGCCACGTCGTCGTCATGCACCGGGGCCGGGTCGTGGCCGACGGCACGGTGGACGACGTGATCGCCGGCGGCGGCGCCGCGAGCTTCACCGTCGACGAGCCGCAGCGGGCCGCCTCGGTGCTCACCGCGCTCGCGGGCGTCCGGTCGGTGGAGGTCGGCGCGGGCGCCGTGCACGCCGAGCTGAACGGCACGCTGCGGGCGTCGGCCGTGCGGGCGCTGGTCGACGCCGGCGTCGGCGTGACCGCCGCCGGCCCCCGCAGGCGGCTCGAGGACGCCTTCCTGCAACTGGTCGGAGAGGACACCACCCCATGACCGTCCCGTCCACCAGGAAGGGCACCGCCGGCGCGCTCGGCGGCGACGGTCCCGCCCCGTCCACCTACCGCCCCGGTCGGACCCTGCCGCTGCGGGTCGAGCTCGTGCGTCAGCTGAAGCGACGGCGGACGCAGGTGACGTTCGCGCTGGTCGCCGCGCTGCCGGTCATCCTCTGGGCGGCGTTCGCGCTGGCCGAGGACGACGGGCCCGGTGGCTCGCTCAGCCTCGTCGACCTCGCCCAGGGCAGCGCGGTCAACTTCGCGGTGTTCGCGCTGTTCGCGTCGGCGTCGTTCCTGCTCGTCGTGGTCGTGGCGCTGTTCTTCGGCGACACGGTGGCGGCCGAGGCGTCCTGGTCGAGCCTGCGCTACCTGCTGGCCGCGCCGATCCCTCGGGCGCGGCTGCTGCGGCAGAAGGCGATCGTCGCCGGGCTGCTGTCGACGGCGGCGCTGCTGCTCCTGCCGGTGGTCGCGCTGCTGGTCGGGGTCCTCGCGTACGGGGCGGGCGACCTGGTCAGCCCCACGGGTGAGTCGCTGCCGTTCTGGACCGGCGCCGGGCGCGTCCTGGTCGGCGCGGTCTACGTGGCCGTGCACCTGCTGTGGGTGGCCGGGCTGGCGCTGCTGCTGTCGGTGTCGACGGACGCGCCGCTCGGGGCCGTCGGTGGCGCGGTGATGGCGTCGATCGTCTCCCAGATCCTCGACCAGATCACCGCGCTGGAGGACCTGCGCGACTTCCTGCCCACGCACTACGGCGACGCGTGGGCGGCCCTGCTCGCCCAGCAGGTGGACTGGGGCGACATGACGAGCGGCGCCTTCTCGGCGCTGGCGTACGCCGCGATCTTCACGTCGGCGGCGGTGTGGCGCTTCACGCGCAAAGACGTGACGAGCTGAGCGAACGGCACTTTCGTCCGATAGGTTTGGACGGAAGTGCCGTTCGTGCCCCTGACGTTGTGCACATCGGGCTTCGCTCATCCACAGAATCGCGAATCACTCGTTCGCCGCGCCCCTCCGGGTGAGCATTGGCCCATGCCACATCGATCCTGTTCCCTGCGGCCTGACGAGTTCGCCCTCCACTGCGGCGGCGCCGTCGTGCGCGTCGAGGCGCTGCGCGAGCTCGGGCTGGGCCGCAGCACCGTCGCTCACCGCTGCCGAGCGGGCGGGCCGTGGCGCTGGCTGCTGCCCGGAATCGTCATGCTCACCAACGGGGCGCCGACCCGCGACGACCGCCGTCGGGCCGCCCTGCTGTACGCCGGTGACGGCGCCGTTCTGACCGGACTCGACGCGCTGGAGCTGCACGGGATGCGGCGGGTGCCCAGCCCGTCCGGTCCGGTTCACGTGCTGCTGCCGGCCGACCGGCGCCGGGCCGGGTCCGGCCGGGTGCTCGCCGAACGCACGGACCGGCTGCCCGTACCCGAGCCGGGACGGTGGCCGCTGGCCCCGATCGCGCGGGCGGTGCTGGACTTCGCCCGCCGGATCCGCGAGCGCGACCAGGTGCGTTCGGCGATCGCCGAGGTGGTCCAGCGGAACCGGTGCACGCCGGCGCAACTCCACGCGGAGGTCGAGGCGGGCAGCGGCCGGGGTACCAAGCTTCCGCGCGAGGTACTGACCGAGATCAGCGACGGGGTCCGATCGGTGGCGGAGGCGAACGCACGCGCTCTCGTGCGCCGCAGCGCCCTTCCGGCGCCGATGTGGAACGTGAAGCTCTACGACCGGGCGGGGCGGTTCCTCGCGATGCCCGACGCCTGGTTCGACGACGTGGGACTGGCCTGGGAGATCGACTCGAAGGAATGGCATCTCAGCCCCGAGGACTACGAGCGCACCCTCGATCGCCGCTCGACGATAATGGCCGAGGACATCGTCGTGATGCACACACAGCCGTCGAAGCTGGAGCTCCACCCCACCCGGGTACTGGACGAACTCCGCCGCAACTATCGCAACGCGGCGCGGTCCCCGCGCCCACCGGTGTACGCAATCCCCTCGAGCTGACGGCACGAACGGCACGTTCGTTCAATAGGATTGGACGAAAGTGCCGGTCGTCCTATCGGAATTGCTTCGCGAGCGCGCGTACCCCCGGCGCGCTCGACTTGCGGACGAACGTGGTGCCGGTGAGTTCCGGGAGCTCCACCCGCACCTCGGGCGCGATCCGGTAGGGCCGCGCGAGCAGCAGCCCGCCCAGGGTCCTGCGCAGCCGGGAGACCTCGGCCCGGACGGTGACCAGCGAGCCGCTGTGCCCGTAGAGCGCGGCGCTCAGGGCGGCTGCGTCGAGCCCGTCCCGGTTGTGGGCCAGCAGCAGGAGTACCTCGGCGTGCCGGGTGGAGAGCGGGTGGACCCACCGGTTGGTGCCCTGCACCGTCGCGCGCGGCGGCCTGCCGTCGAGGTCGAGGGTGAGGTGCAGCGGGGCGCTCGCGCCGGCCGGGCCGCTGCGCAGCAGCCACCCGCCGGGCACCGGTTCGGGCACGCACAGCCCGAGGCCCTGCACGGCGACGGGCCGGTCCGCCCTGGGCACCGCGACCCGCTCGACGAACGGTATGCCCGTAACGGCGGCGACCCAGCCGTGCTCGTCGGCGACGAGCCCGGGGCCGGGCACCGCCGCGAGCACCGGCGCGGCGACGGTGCGCAGCGCCTCCAGGCGGCTCTCGTGGCGGCGCCACAGGCTCGCCTCGGCCGAGCTTCACGGCGGTGCCGACGAGCGCCACGGTGGTGGGATGCACCGTCTCCGCGGGCCCGCTCACGTCGACGACGCCGAGCAGCTCACCCGTCCGCGGGTCGTGCACGGGGCAGGCGGTGCACGTCCACACGTGGTGGGTGCGCACGAAGTGCTCGGCGGCGAACATCTGCACCGGGGCGTCCTCGGCGAGGGCGGTGCCGATCCCGTTGGTGCCGACCACGGCCTCCGACCAGTTCGCGCCCTCGGCGAACCCCAGCCGGTCGGCGCGGTGGCGCACCTGCGTGGCGCCCTCGCGCCACAGCAGCACCCCGTCGGCATCGGTGATCACCATCACGTGCCGGGCGTCCTCGGCCACCGATGTGAGCGCTGCGCGCAGCTCCGGCAGCACCCGCTGCAGCGGCGAGCGGGCCCGGCGCTGCTCCACCTCCTCGGCGGACACCGGCCGGTGTGCGCCGCCACGGTCGGGGTCGACGCCCTGCGCGCGCACCCGCTGCCAGGAGCGGGCCACGAGCGTGCGGGGGGCGACCGGCGGGCGGTCTCCCGACAGCAGCGCGTCGTGGACGCGGGCCAGCATGCGAGCGTGGCGGCCGAGGTCGACTCCCGGCCGGATCGCGCAGACCCCGTCGTCCGCGGCTGTCATCGGCATCACCCGAGCGCCAGACTAGGCACTCGCAGCGGTCCGGGCGAGGGGTTCGGGCGGGTGATCGCCGGCCCGCACTGCCCGCGGCGTCCCGAGCAGGACGCCGCCGACGATCACCACGGCCGCCGCGAGCTCGACGGCGCTCGGCCGTTCGTGCAGCACGAGCGCGGCCAGCGCGATCCCGACCACCGGCACCAGCAGCGAGAACGGCGCGACGACGCCAGCGGGGTGGCGGCGCATCAGCGCCGTCCAGATCCCGGTGCCGACGACGGTCGCGAGCACCGCCGTGTAGGCCAGGGCGAGCACGCCGGGCAGGCCCGCGGGCGTGACGGCGGCCCGCAGCGCGGCCCCCCACGACGCGGTCCCTTCGGTCACCCAGGACATCGCGAACAGCGGGACCGGGGGCACGACCGACATCCACAGCGTCAGGTGCAGCGGGTTCGGCGGCGCCGCGAGCCGGTTGGCGAGGTTGCCGAAGGCCCAGCCGAGCGCACCGAGCAGGGTGAGCAGCACCGGCAGCACCGCTGCCGTCTGCGCCCGGGACACGGCGGCGATCGCCGCGAGCCCGAGCACGGCGAGCGCGATGCCGACGGCCTGGCGCGCCGAGAGGCGTTCGCGCAGCAGCAACGCCCCGAGCAGCACGGTGAACGGCGCCGACGCCTGGAGCACGAGCGACGCCAGCCCGGTCGGCATGCCGATGTCCATCGCCACGAACAGGAAGACGAACTGCAGCGTGCCGAACCCGACTCCGTACCCGATCAGCCACCGCAGCCGCACCTGCGGGCGGGGCACCAGCAGCACGGTCGGGACCGCGATCACCGCGAACCGGAGTGCGGCCAGGAACAGCGGCGGGAAGTGCTCGAGCCCGACGTGGATGGCGAGGAAGTTGGCGCCCCACAGCACCGCGACGAAGGCGGCGAGCAGGCGGTCGCGGGCGTTCACCCCTCCACCGTCCTTGGCCGCGACCGGGAAGACCATCGAAAAGATCTGAGCCGTCCTTGTAGCGTGGCTTCATGGAGGTGCAGCGGCTGCGGATCCTGCGGGAGCTGGCCGACCGCGGTTCGGTCACCGCCGTCGCCGCCGCCATGTCCTTCACCCCGTCGGCCATCTCCCAGCAGCTCAAGGCGCTGGCCGAGGAGGTGGGGCTGCCCCTCACCGAGCCCGCCGGCCGTGGGCTGCGGCTCACCGGGGCCGGGCACGCACTGGTCGCCGAGGCCGAGGCCGTGCTCGCCGCACTGGCGCGCGCCGACGCCGCCGTCGAGCGGCTGCGCACCACCCCGCGCGGGCACGTCCGGATCGCGCTCTTCCCGTCCGGCGCCCGGATGATGCTGGCCGGGCTCCTGGCCCGGCTCGACACCGTGCCCGAGGTCGGGCCGCAGTGCCGCGACGTCGACATGACCCCCGCCGACGTGCCGGCCCTGGCCGCCGACTTCGACATCGTCATCAGCCACCGCGACGAGGTGGCTCCCCCGCACCCGTCCGAGCGCTGGGAGGTGGTGCCGCTGCTGCGCGAGCCGCTCGACGTGGTGCTCCCCCGGGCCACCCGCTCGCCCGTCGTCGGCACCTGCGCCTGGAGGAGCTGGCGGACGAGGCGTGGATCAGCGTGGAGGTCGGCTGGCCCGTCGACGACGTGCTGCGCTCGCTCGTCGTGCGCACCGGCACCACGCCGCGGGTGGTGCAGCGGATCAACGACTTCTCGGTGACCGAGGAGCTCGTGGCCGCCGGCCGGGGGATCGCGCTGCTGCCGCGCTACTCCACCGACGACCGGGGCGGGCGTCGGCTCGTGCGCCGCCCGCTGACCGGGGTGCGGGCGGCACGGCTGGTGGAGGCCGTGCTGCGCACCAGCACTGCGGAGCGGCCCGCCGTGCGCACGGTGCTGGACGCGCTGCGCGCCGAGGCGGCGGCGGTCGTGACCCGGGATCAGGCCGGGCGCAGGCGCCGGGGCAGCTTCGCGACCACCGCGTCGTAGGACTCGTCGACGAGCTCGCGCAGCTCGTCGTCGGGAATGGCGCCGTCGAGGGTGATGCTGTTCCAGCCATGGCGGCCGATGTAGGCCATGACCGCGACGCTGTCGGGGTAGCGGTGGCGCAACTCGGCGGCCTCATCTGCATCGCGACCGCACTTGACGCCCAGCCCGCCGCCCCCGAGAAAGGCGAAGATCTTCCCGCCGACCTTGGCGACGAGGTCGCCCTCCCACGGCTCATCGGGGGTGGCGCCGGGCTTGGCCAGGCAGTAGGCGACCAGCTCGTCGTGGGTCACGGCTGCGGCACCGGGCGGGACCGCCATCGCCACCACAGCAGCACGAACAGCAGCACGGTGAACCACACGTAGGTGCTGCCCACGACCTGCTCGGCCGGCGTCCAGCCCAACTCCCGCTCGCCGGCCCGGGGCAACCCGCGCTGGTGCGGCGCCATCACGAACACCGCGGCCATCGCGAGGGTGACGACGGCCCCGAGCAGCGACCGCTCCCGCCATGCGGTGGCCGCGGCGACCAGCAGCGCGGGCGCCACCCACACCCAGTGGTGCGACCAGGACGTCGGCGACACCAGCAGTGCAACGCCCGCCGTGGCCACGAAGGCGAGCGGCGGGGGCGCCTTGCGGATCACCGGCACGGCGATCGCCAGCAGCGCGACCGACAGCAGCAGCCACGCGACCGTGCGGACGGTGCCGTCGACGCCCGCCCGCACGAGCACGGCCTCGATCGTCTGGTTGGTGAAGAACGGCGAACCGCTCACCCCGCCGGTCGGGTTGTCCAGCCAGAACTGCAGCGACGCCGCGGGCGCCATCGCGAACCCGATCGCCGTGGCGGCCGCCCCGCTGATCGCCGCCGTGACGGCGGCGCGGTAGTCGCGGCGCAGCAGGAAGTACAGCACGAACGCCGCGGGCGTCAGCTTGATCGCCGCGGCGATCCCGATGAGCAGCCCGCGGGGCCAGCGCGGCCGCGCCACCAGGCAGTCGAGCGCCACCAGCGCCATGAGCACCAGGTTGATCTGCCCGAACTCGATCGTCTGGAGCACCGGCTCGAGGGCCAGCGCCGGTCGGTCGGCGGGGACGTCAAAGTCGATCGCGTGGCCCGGTTCGACCGCGAGCGCCAGCGGCAGCGCGATCGAGGTGACCGAGAGCGCGCCACCCCGCCCGCCCGACGGCCACAGCCTGCGCGCGACGACGAAGAGGGTGGCGCCGAGCGCGAGGACGGACACCGCGAGCAGCCCGACCCAGGCCGCGGTCCACGGCACGACCGCGAGCGGCACCATCAGCAACGCCGCGAACGGCGGGTAGATGTAGGGCAGGGCGATCTTCCCGGACGTCTCGGGAAGCGGACCGTAGATGTCGCCGCCGGACAGCCACGCCTGCACGCCGAACCGGTAGACCTCGAGGTCGATGTGCCGCCCGCCGGTGTGCACGACCAGGCCGGCGAGCACGAGCGCCAGCAGCGGGACGGTGACGAGCAGCACCCGGCGGGGCGCGCGGAGCAGGTCGAGGAGCCGCTGCCCGGCGCGCGTGCCCGTCGCGCCGACAACCGTCACGCTGTGCCCTCTCCTCCGGTCGTCCGATCCCCCGTCACGGTAACCCTTCTGTGACACGTTCCGGCGGCGGGGGCGTCACGAGGGACGGGCGACGCCATGCACCCCGTCTCCGGCCATGCACCCCGTCTCCGGCCATGCACCCCGTCTCCGGCCATGCACCCCGTCTCCGGCCATGCACCCCGTGACGGGGCGCACCGACCACGAGAGGGGGCACGGACACCGCGGCCTTGCCGCCACCCCGACCCGGCCACGCATCCCGACACCGGCCACGCGCCCCGTCGACGAGGGGCACCGACCACCACGGGGCGCACCGAGCGCCCGACCGGTGGGCGGGAGCGTGGTCAGCGGATGCCGGCCGCGTCCATCCCGCGCAGTTCCTTCTTGAGGTCGGCGATCTCGTCGCGGAGCCGGGCGGCGAGCTCGAACTGGAGGTCGCGCGCCGCGGCGAGCATCTGGTCGGACAGCTGCTGCACGAGGTCGGCGAGCTCGGCGCGTGGCATGTTCGCCGTGTCGCGGCCCGCGACGACCCCGGAGCTGGCGCTCGCCCGCCCCGGTTCCCCCGCGGCCCGCTTGCCGCGCGACGCGTTGCGGCCGGACCCACCGACGGGGACCTCCGTGTCCTCGGCCTCGCGGTACACCTGGTCGAGGATGTCGGCGATCTTCTTGCGCAACGGCTGCGGATCGAGCCCGCGCTCCTCGTTGTAGGCGATCTGCTTGGCCCGGCGGCGGTCGGTCTCGTCGATGGCGTACTGCATCGACTCGGTGATCTTGTCGGCGTACATGTGCACCTCGCCCGACACGTTGCGGGCCGCGCGGCCGATCGTCTGGATCAGCGAGGTACCCGAGCGCAGGAAGCCCTCCTTGTCGGCGTCGAGGATCGCGACCAGCGAGACCTCGGGCAGGTCGAGGCCCTCGCGAAGCAGGTTGATGCCGACCAGCACGTCGAACTCGCCGAGCCGCAGCTGGCGCAGCAGCTCCACCCGCCGCAGCGTGTCGACCTCTGAGTGCAGGTATCGGACGCGGATGCCGAGCTCGAGCAGGTAGTCGGTGAGGTCCTCGGCCATCTTCTTCGTGAGCGTGGTGACCAGCACCCGCTCGTCGCGCTCGCTGCGCTCCCGGATCTCGTGCACCAGATCGTCGATCTGGCCCTTGGTCGGCTTCACCACGACCTTCGGGTCGACCAGGCCGGTGGGCCGGATGACCTGCTCGACGAACTCACCGCCGGTGCGCGACAGCTCGTACGGTCCGGGGGTGGCCGACAGGTAGACCGTCTGGCCGATCCGGTCGGCGAACTCCTCCCACGTGAGCGGCCGGTTGTCGACCGCCGACGGCAGCCGGAACCCGAAGTCGACGAGGTTGCGCTTGCGCGACATGTCGCCCTCGTACATGCCGCCGATCTGCGGGACGGTCTGGTGCGACTCGTCGATGACCAGCAGGAAGTCGTCGGGGAAGTAGTCGATCAGCGTGGCGGGCGCCGACCCGGGCCCGCGGCCGTCGATGTGGCGCGAGTAGTTCTCGATGCCGGAGCAGAACCCGACCTGCCGGATCATCTCGAGGTCGTACTGGGTGCGCATGCGCAACCGCTGGGCCTCGAGCATCTTGCCCTGGCCCTCCAGCTCGGCCAGCCGCTCCTCCAGCTCGGCCTCGATGTTGCGCACCGCCTTCTCCATGCGCTCCGGGCCCGCCACGTAGTGGGTGGCGGGGAAGATGCGCAGCTCGTCGACCTGGCGGACGACGTCGCCGGTGAGCGGGTGGAGGTAGTAGAGCGCCTCGATCTCGTCGCCGAAGAACTCGATGCGGATCGCGAGCTCCTCGTAGGCCGGGATGATCTCGACGGTGTCGCCACGCACCCGGAACGTGCCGCGGTTGAACGCCAGGTCGTTGCGGCTGTACTGCACGTCGACGAGCGCACGCAGCAGCACGTCGCGCTCCACGGTGCCGCCGACCTCCAGCTTCACCGAGCGGTCGAGGTAGGACTGCGGCGTGCCGAGGCCGTAGATGCACGACACGGACGCGACCACGACGACGTCGCGCCGGGACAGCAGGTTGTGGGTGGCGGAGTGGCGCAGCCGCTCGACGTCCTCGTTGATCGAGGAGTCCTTCTCGATGTAGGTGTCGGTCTGCGCGATGTACGCCTCGGGCTGGTAGTAGTCGTAGTACGAGACGAAGTACTCGACCGCGTTGTTCGGCAGCATCTCGCGCAGCTCGTTGGCCAGCTGCGCCGCGAGCGTCTTGTTGGGCGCCATCACGAGCGTGGGCCGCTGCAGCCGTTCGATCAGCCACGCGGTGGTGGCCGACTTGCCGGTGCCGGTGGCGCCCAGGAGCACGACGTCCTGCTCGCCCGCCCGGATGCGCTTCTCCAGCTCCTCGATGGCGGTGGGCTGGTCGCCCGCGGGCTGGTACGGGCTGACGACCTCGAACCGGCCGCCCTTGCGCTCGATCTCCCCGACCGGGCGGAACTCGGAGTGCGCGGTGGGGACGTCCTGCTCCCCCTGCGCCGCGCTGCCCGGAACCTCTGTCGCGAATGCCACGTCCTCCAGGGTACGAGCCCCCACCGACAGTCTTTGGCAGCATCGACCCCGTGCACCCGCCGAAGACCGCCCACTTCGACGTCCCGGCCAGGATCAACATCGACACCAAGGGCATCGAGCGTGCCGTGGACGAGTACCGGCTGACGCCGTTCGGCCTCTACATGAGCCGCGCGATGATCAACCGCCCGACCGCGCACTGGGTGCAGTCCTGGCTGTTGCCCGAGCTGGGGCTCTGCGTCACCGACTGGTGGTGGAACCCGGGTCACGAGCGCGATCAGGACTTCTACCTCGACGTGTGCGAGATCGTCCGCGACGGCGACCGGTGGCTGCTCACCGACCACTACCTCGACATCGTCGTGCACCAGCACTGCGGCGCGGAGCTGATCGACGTGGACGAGTTCGTCGCCGCCGTGGCGCTCGGGCTGCTGGACCCGGCGGCCGCGGAGTCGGCCATGCTCCGGGCCTACCGGGCGATCGACGGGCTGGCGGCGCACGGGCACGACCTGAACGCCTGGCTGGCCGGGATGGGCATCGTGCTGAGCTGGAAGGAGCGCCCGGCGGCCGAACCCGCGTCGCCGAGCCCTCCACCCTGAGCGCCACGCGGCCCGCATGCCGTGATCATGGCACTGACGTCCCTTGTCGATCTGTCAGGACGACGTCTGCGCCTTGATCAGCGGGGTTTCGCCGGGATCAGGCGGCGGTGGTCGGAGTTCCCGTCGGCACGGTTGTCCCGGTCTCCGTCATCGGCGGGGCGGCCGACGTCGAGGTCTCGCCACCGCCGTCCGACGGCGGCTCCGTGGGCGGGTCCTCCGTCGGGGGCTCCTCGGTAGGAGGTTCCTCCGTCGGAGGCTCTTCCGTCGGCGGCTCCTCGGTAGGAGGTTCCTCCGTCGGGGGCTCCTCGGTGGGAGGCTCCTCGGTCGGCGGGTTCGTCGTCACCGGCGGGCGGGGGTTCGTTGTTCGCGGCGGGTTGTTCGTCGACGGCCGCGACGGCCGCGTCGTCGGGTCCGGCTGACCTTCGCCGGTCGCGGGCGGGTTCACCGTCGGGTCCTGCGTGACCGCGCCCGCGGGCGGGAGCACGGCGGGAGGCGGTCCGTCGGCCGGGGGCGGCGGCGGGGGCGCGAGCGGGACGTCGCCGCCGATCCCCTCGGGCAGCGGCTGCCCGGGCAGGAGCGGGGCGAGCTGCTGCTGCTGGGGCGATCCGGGGGCGGGCGCGGCGGCGCCGCCGCCGGCCTGGGCGTCCTGCCCGCCCGCGGACGGGCCGCGGTCCTGCGCCTCGGTGCCACCGGGGGACGCCCCGGGCGACACGACGCCCGCGGCCTCCGCGGTGGAGACGGGGGCGGCGACCTGTGCGAGTGCCGTGACCGCCCCGAGCGAACCGACGGTGAGCACCGCGGCGGCGGCGGCCGTGCTGGCCCGGTTGAGGGTGCCGGCACGGCGGATGACCGAGTCGACGGCGGGCAGGGTGACCGCGGCGGACAGCTCGTCGTCGAGCCGCCGGAACTCGTCGGTCACGCGGTCGAAGGACTCGTTCACCGGTTCTCCCCCTCGTCGTCGTGCGCGTCGACGCCGTACCCCTCGACGTCGTGCCCCTCGGCCGCGTGCCCGTCGGCACCGTCCTCGTCGGCGTCGTGCGCCCCGACCTCGTAGTCGTCGTCGTAGCCGTCGTCGACGGCGACCCCCAGCACCGCGGGCAGGGCGTCCGCCATGCCCTCGGTGACCACGTTCCGTGCCCGCGACAGGCGCGCCTGCACCGTGCCGACCGTGACCTGTTCCACCGCGGCGATCTCCGCGAGGGACACGCCGGCCATGTGCGACAGGACGACCGCGCGGCGCTCGGCGGCCGGCAGCCTGCCGAGTGCGGCGAGCAGCGCCCCGGTGCGCGGGTCGACGCCCGCCCCGATGGTGCGCGGGCGGCCGATCCCCAGGCGCGCGAACAGGCGCCGCCAGCTGCGGATGGTGGAGCGCACCGCCACGCGACGGATCCAGGCGCTCGGGTCGGGCGAGCGGCCGACCTCGGCCCAGTTGCGCCAGGCCCGCGAGTAGGCGTCCTGGACGACGTCGTGGGCCTCACCCGGGTCCAGCGTGATCGCGTAGAGCTGGGCGACGAGCCGCTGGTAGTTGGCCTCGAGGTGGGCACCGAAGTCGACGCGCAGCTGGGCGGGCGTCGGGGTGGGGTCGTCCTGCACGATGCGGGTGTTCCCGGATTCTGCGGCGGGGATCTCGTCGGCGTTCGCACGCTGGTCGACCGGTGCGCTCACCTTCTGGTCCTCCCATCACCGATCACACGGACGTGGACCGATCCTGTTTCCCCATCGCGAGCCCGCTGCGGTGCGTTACGAGCCGCTCGTCCGATCAGTGCAACGACGGAGACCACGCGCAGGATGCGGCCCAGCTTTCGGCGCGGGGCAGCGCGGCGTCGAACCACGGCTCCGTGTACTCGCTGTAACGGAGTCCGTTCGGATCGTCGCCGTAGCGTGCCTCGGCCTCCCGTTCGACCGCGAGGTACTCGGCGCGCGCGTCGGCGTCGGCGCGCAGCCAGTCGCGGAAGAGCAGGGCGTGGCGCCAGCCCGGTGAGCCGACCTCGCGCACGTGCAGGTGCACGGGCCGGCCCGGGTCGGCGGAGGCGTGGTAGCGCTCGGGCCACGGTGCCGAGCCGGTGGGCTTCGCGTTGTCGTGGTCGATCTCGGGCCGGCGCGGGAACCCGGCGTCGCGCAGGGCGTCGCGGATCGCGTCCGCGTCGGCCAGGGAGTCGACGCCGAGCTGCAGGTCGATGACGTCCTTCGCCGGCAGCCCGGGAACCCCGGTGGAACCGGTGTGGGCGACGCCGCGCCCGCGCTCTCCCGCTGCCGCGGCCACCCGAGCGGCCAGCCGCGCCGCCTGGGCGGCCCACTCCGGATCGGGCTCGACGAGCCGGGCCGGCCCGCCGCGGACCGGACGGCGCATGCGCACGTTCTCCTCGAACGGGACGAGCCGGCCGGACCACAGCGCGTCGACGGCGGCCTCCAGCTCCGCGGGCGCGCCGGTGTTCTCCAGCCAGACGTCCGCGGCCGCACGGCGCAGATCGTCGCCGGCCTGGGCGGCGATCCGCGCGCGGGCGTCGGCCTCGGGCATGCCGCGCAGCTCGACCAGGCGCCGGACCCGTTCCTCCGGGTCCGCGTGCACGACCACGACCAGCGGGAACAGCGCGGCCATCCCGCCCTCGACGAGCAGCGGGATGTCCTGGACCACCACGGCGTCCGCGGGTGCAGCGGCGATCAGCTCGGCACTGCGGCGGCGGACGAGGGGATGCACGATGCCGTTGAGGCGCTCCCGTGCGCCCGGGTCGCCGAAGACCACGGCGGCGAGCGCCGGACGGTCCAGGGCGCCCTCGGCGTCGAGGACCTCGGGACCGAACGCCGCGACGACCTCGGCGAGACCCTCGGTGCCCGGGGCGACCACCTCGCGGGCGAGCACATCGGAGTCGACGAGCACGGCTCCGTGCCGCACGAGCCGGCGCGCGACGGTCGACTTGCCCGATCCGATTCCCCCGGTCAACCCCGCCCGCAGCATGCGGGTCACGCTACGCGATCTTCACGCGGAGCCCGGTCGCTGTGTGCGGCTGGTGGGGGGCGGCGGGGCCGCCCCGGACTGGGCGACGGCCGGCAGTGCCCGCAGCGCGATGTCGACGAGCGCGTCGCCACGGGGGCGGCCCCCGGGCAGTGGCCGGTCGGGGAGCACGAGGCTGAGGTTGCTCGTGCCGTGCACGACCATCAGCACGGACTCGTCGGCGCGGTCGATCAGCACGGCGGACGCGCTGCCGATCGGCAGCTCACGGCGGTCGCCGTCCTCAGCGTCGGCGTTGACGCGCCACTGGTTCCTGGCCGCGTCCGGGTCGGTGTAGGCGCTGGCGTTGACGTCGAGCAGCGTGCGACCGTTCGCCGGCCCCGCAGGCGTGCCCACGTAGCTGCACGAGACCCGTTCGGTGCGCCCGACGGACGGCTGCGGGATGCCGATGATGGTGCGCACACCGACCGAACCCAGCGGGAGGCCGAGCACTGCCTCGATGACGGCGGGGTCGAGGACACGCACGCAGTCGTCGGGGATCTCCCCGTCGGCGGGGGTGGGTGCGCCGGACGCGTCGCGCTGTTCGGTGGGTGTGGCGAACGTGGGAACGGGCGTGTTCTCCGCGGACGGCGCACCGCACGCCGCCGCCAGCGCGATCGCGACGAGGGCCACCGCACCCGCGCGGAGGCCTCTCCTTCGGCGACGTCCCCCGCGCATGGTTCCACGGTAGATCGCAGCGGCGCGGAACTCACCTCACGCACCCGGTCGAGCACCGAACGGGGCCCAAATGTGACCCTTCGGTCACCGGAACGGGGACGGCCCCGGTGACCAGTGGTCGCCGGGGCCGTCCGAGGATCATCCCCGGAGGGTGATCACGCTCCGCCGGAGAGCTTCTCCCGCAGCGCGGCCAGCTGCTCGTCGCTCGCGAGCGATCCGCCGGACTCGGCCGGGGCACCCCCGCCCTGCGAGGAGTAGTTGGCGGCACCGCCGCCGTCGGCGGCAGCCTCGGCCTCCGCCTCGGCGGTCTTGCGGATCTGCGCGATGTGCTGCTCGTAGCGGGTGTGCGCCTCGGCGTACTGCTTCTCCCACGCCTCGCGCTGGGCCTCGAAGCCCTCCTGCCACTCGCCGCTGTCGACGTCGAAGCCCTCGGGGTAGATGTAGTTCCCCTGGTCGTCGTACTCGGCGGCCATGCCGTAGCGGGTGGGGTCGAACTCGGTCTCGGCTGTCATGCCCTCGTTGGCCTGCTTGAGCGACAGCGAGATGCGGCGCCGGTCGAGGTCGATGTCGATGACCTTGACCATGGCGTCGTCGCCGACCTGCACGACCTGCTCCGGAACCTCCACGTGGCGCTCGGCCAGCTCGGAGATGTGCACCAGGCCCTCGATGCCCTCCTCGACGCGCACGAACGCACCGAAGGGAACGAGCTTGGTGACCTTGCCCGGCACGATCTGGCCGATCGCGTGGGTGCGGGCGTACAGGCGCCACGGGTCTTCCTGCGTGGCCTTGAGCGACAGCGAGACGCGCTCGCGGTCCAGGTCGACGTCGAGGACCTCGACCGTGACCTCCTGGCCGACCTCGACGACCTCGCTCGGGTGGTCGATGTGCTTCCAGGACAGCTCGGAGACGTGCACCAGGCCGTCGACCCCGCCCAGGTCGACGAACGCACCGAAGTTGACCACCGAGGAGACGACACCCTTGCGGACCTGGCCGCGGGCGAGCTGGTTGAGGAACTCGCTGCGGACCTCGGACTGGGTCTGCTCCAGCCAGGCGCGCCGGGACAGGACCACGTTGTTGCGGTTCTTGTCCAGCTCGATGATCTTGGCCTCGATCTTGCGGCCCACGTAGGGCTGCAGGTCGCGCACGCGGCGCATCTCGACCAGCGAGGCGGGAAGGAAGCCCCGGAGCCCGATGTCGAGGATCAGGCCGCCCTTGACGACCTCGATGACCGTGCCCTCGACCGGCTCGTCGGCCTCCTTGAGGGCCTCGATCGTGCCCCAGGCGCGCTCGTACTGCGCGCGCTTCTTGGACAGGATCAGGCGGCCTTCCTTGTCCTCCTTCTGGAGGACCAGGGCCTCGACGAACTCACCGACCGACACGACCTCGGCGGGGTCGACGTCGTGCTTGATCGAGAGCTCCCGCGAGGGGATGACGCCCTCGGTCTTGTAGCCGATGTCGAGCAGAACCTCGTCGCGGTCGACCTTGACGATGGTGCCCTCCACGATGTCGCCATCGTTGAAGTACTTGATCGTCTGATCGATGGCGGCGAGGAAGTCCTCCTCCGTCCCGATGTCGTTGACGGCGACCTGCGGCGTGGTGGTCGGGGCGGCGGTGGTGTCGGTGGACATGTAGTGGAGTGCTCCGGTGGTGGATGGATTGGTGGTGCGGACCTGGTGGAGTACGTCTTGTGACGTGGTGCTGTCACCCTTGCTCGTGGATCGTGGATTGCAACGCGACGTGTGGTCGGGCGAAGCGCGCGCTGAACCCGCGACGTTGACCACACCGCGAGTACGATGCTACGCGCGCCCCGATCAGCACGGCAATGCGGGTACCCCCGTGCGAGCTGCCAATATCCTGACATGAGCGCCGAGGAGATGTTGGGGACGGCGGGGGTCGCCCGCCGCACCGTCGGCACCGAGGAGTCCGAGCGCGCCAGCCGCCTCTGGTGGGACGCCGACGCAGACGACTACCTGGCCGAACACGGGCGCGACATCGGCGACGTCGATTTCGTCTGGTGCCCGGAGGGCCTGCGCGAGGCCGACGCCCACCTGCTCGGCGACGTCGCCGGGCGCCGCGTGCTCGAGGTGGGCTGCGGCTCGGCCCCGTGCGCGCGCTGGCTCGCGCGGGCAGGCGCACGGCCGGTGGCGCTGGACCTGTCGGGGGCGATGCTGCGCCACGCCGCCGCGCTGGGCGCCGCCACCGGGGTGGGTGTGCCGCTGGTGCAGGCCGGCGCGGAGCGGCTGCCGTTCGCCGACGCGTCGTTCGACATCGCCTGCTCGGCCTTCGGAGCCGTCCCGTTCGTGGCCGAGCCGGAGCGGGTGATGCGCGAGGTGGCGCGCGTGCTGCGGCCCGGCGGCCGCTGGGTGTTCGCGGTGAACCACCCGATGCGCTGGATGTTCTCCGACGACCCCGGGCCGGACGGGCTCGTGGTGCAGCAGTCCTACTTCGACCGCACCCCGTACGTGGAGATCGACGCGAGCGGCCGAGCGACCTATGTGGAGCACCACCGCACGATCGGTGACCGCGTGCGCGACGTCGTGGCCGCCGGGCTGGTGCTCGACGACGTCGTGGAGCCGGAATGGCCGGAGGGGCGGGAGACCGTGTGGGGGCAGTGGTCCCCGCTGCGGGGGGCCCTCTTCCCGGGTACGGCGATCTTCATCTGTCACCGGCCGTAGCGCGCCCGCCGAACTGTCGGACCCCCGTGCTGTGATCGCCTCGTGAAGGTGACCTGGCGACAGGTGGTCCGGTGGCGGCTGCGCCGTCAGCTGCTGCTCGAGCCCGCGGCCGACGCCGTCGGTGCGGCCAGGCGCGTCTGCGGGCTGCACGCGCAGGTCGCGTCGGCCACCGCGCTCATCGCCGGTGTCCGCAGCGCGGGGCCGCCCGACCTCGACCGCGCGCTGTGGGGCGATCGCTGCCTCGTCCGTACCTGGGCGATGCGCGGCACCCTGCACCTGCTGCCCGCCGACGAGCTGGACGTGTGGGTCGGGGCGCTCACCGACCGGGAGTCGCGGCGCCGCTTCCCGCCGTCGTTCGAGCGCGAGCACGGGGTCACCGGCGCCCGACTGCGCGCGATCACCGACGCGGTCGCCGAGGTGCTCGGCGCCACCCCGATGACCCGGAACGAACTCGCCGACGCCGTATGCGCGCGACTCGGTTACCCGTCGCTCGCCGGGCCCCTGGCCACGGGGTGGGGCGGGCTGCTCAAGCCCGCCGCGGCGCGCGGGCTGCTCTGCTCCGGGCCCGCCACCGACGGCACCGTCACGTTCGTGGACCCGGCGGCGTGGCTGGGCAGGCCGGTCACGCCGCTCGACCCGGCCGCGGCGAACCGGGAGGTGCTGCTGCGGTTCCTCGCCGCCAACGGCCCCGCCGTCCCGGCCGACATCGCACGCTGGTGGGGCGAGCAGCCCGCACCCGCGAGGCAGTGGATCCGCGAGCACGCCGACGCGCTCACCCCCGTCGAGATCGACGGCGAGGCCGGCTACGTCGTGCGCGCCGAGGACGCCGACGCGCTCGCGGCCGTTCCCGACGGCGGCACCGACGCCGCCGACGCGCCCGTGCTGCTCCCGGGGTTCGACCCGTGGGTGATCGCCCCGCTGAGCCACCGCAGGCGGGCGATCCCACCCGGCAGGGAGGCGGCGGTGTCCCGCACCGCGGGCTGGATCTCGCCGGTGCTGGTGGTCGACGGGGCAGTGGCAGGCGTCTGGAGCCACGAGCGCCGGGGCGGCGAGCTCGCGGTCACCGTGCATCCCTTCGCCGCGGTCGACCCGCCGCTGCGCCGGGCCGTCGACGCCGCCCCCCAGCGGTTCGGCCCGCTGACCGGTGCCGGAGCGGTCCGCGTCGGGTGGGAGGAGGTGGGGGCATGAGTGCGACATAGAGTGCAGCCGTGCCGATCGACCCCGCCGACCTGCCACCCGCCACCGCCCCCGGAGCAGCTCGCCGAGCGCATGGGCATCACCCTGCTGAAGCTGAGCCTTGACGAGGTCGTCGGCACGCTGCCGGTCGAGGGCAACCGCCAGCCCTTCGGGCTCCTGCACGGCGGGGCGAACGCGGTGCTCGCCGAGACGCTGGGATCCACGCTCTCCGCACTGCACGCGCTCCCCGACCGGTTCCCGGTCGGCCTCGAGCTGGCCTGCACCCACCACCGCTCGGCCACCAGCGGCGTCGTCACCGGCGTCGCCCGCCCGATCCACGTCGGCCGCAGCACCTCGACGAGCGAGATCGTCATCACCGACGAGGAGGGGCGGCGCACGTGCACCGCGAAGCTCACCTGCCTCCACCGCGACAACCGGCCCGGCTGACCCGGCGGCCGCCCCGAGCCGATCCCCCGATGCGGGCCCCCGACGACGCGAACGGGTCACGACTCGGCTCCAATCGGCTCCCGCGCCGCCGGTCCCCGACTACGCTCCGCGGACACCTCGTGATCTCCACGAACCGGAGGAGCAGATGACGAGCACCCGTTTGCGCGCGATCACGGTCATGTCCGCGGCCGCGCTCCTGATCGCCGGCTGCGGAGGTGGTGGCGGCGACGGCGAGGGCACGGCCCCGGACGCGGCCCCCACTCCCGGCGGCGGCGCCGCCGACGGCGGCGACGGCACCCTGATGCTGGGATACGTCTTCCCCCAGACCGGCCAGCTGGCCTACCTCGGCCCACCGCAGGTGGAAGCCGCGCGCTACGCCGTGTCCGAGATCAATGCGGCAGGTGGCGTCCTCGGCGCGCCGATCCCCGACCTGGTCGCAGGCGACGAGTCCGACCAGGCGGCCGTGGCCCAGCAGTCGGCCGACCGCGTGCTGGCGGCCGGCGTCGACGCCCTGCTCGGCGCCGCGGCATCCGGCCAGTCGCTGGCGATCATCGACCGGGTCACCGGCGCCGAGGTCATGCAGTGCTCCGGCTCGAACACCGCGCCGAACTTCACCGACTACAACGACCAGGACTACTACTTCCGCACGGCGCCGAGCGACGCCCTGCAGGGGCCGGTGCTCGCGGAGACGATCATCTCCGACGGCCACAGCAACGTCGCCATCGTCGCCCGCGCCGACGACTACGGCGTGGGCCTGGCGAACGCCACGGCGCAGGCGCTCGAAGAGGCGGGCGCCACGGTCGCGCTCAACGAGACCTACGACCCGAACGCTCAGAACTTCGACGCGCTGGTGCAGCAGGTGCAGGGCGCCCAGCCGGACGCGGTCGTCGTGATCGCGTTCGAGGAGGGCACCCAGATCCTGCAGGGCCTGATCGAGGCCGGGCTCGGCCCGAACGCGGTCGGCGTGTACGGCGCCGACGGCCTGCGCAACACCGACCTGGCCTCGCTCGTCGCGCCGGGCAACCCGGCGGTCCTCGCGGGGATGAAGGGCACCGCGCCGGCGTCGGCGGCCAACGAGGAGTTCCTGACCGGGCTGCGGGAGTTCGCGCCCGACCTGGTGGAGACGCAGTTCGCCCCGCAGGTGTTCGACTGCGTCAACATCATCGCCCTGGCCGCCGCGGTGGCGGGCACCGACGACCCCAGCGTCTTCAAGGACGAGATCGTCGGAGTCACGAGGGAGGGCACGAAGTGCACGTCCTTCGCCGAGTGCCAGGAGCTCGTCGCGAACGGGGAGGACATCGACTACGACGGCGCCAGCGGCCCGCTGGAGTTCGTCCCGGCCGGCGAGCCGGGCACGGCGTCGATCGAGATCTACTCGTTCAACGAGCAGGGTGAGCTCGTCACCCTCGACACGGTGCAGTCCCAGCCCGTGAGCTGATCCGATGACCCCTTCCGCTGTCTCCCGGACTACTTCGCCTTGGCCAGCGTCCCCAGGTACAGCTCGATCACCGACTCGTCGGTGAGCAGTTCCCGGCCCGTCCCGGTGTAGGCGTTGCGGCCCTGGTCGAGGACGTAGCCGCGGTCGGCGATCTCCAGGCAGCGCCGCGCGTTCTGCTCCACCATCACCATCGACACGCCGGCCCCGTTGATCGTGCGGATGCGCTCGAACGCGTCGTCCTGCGCCACCGGGGACAGGCCCGCCGACGGCTCGTCCAGCAGGAGCACCTTCGGCTCCATCATCAGCGCCCGCCCCATCGCCACCACCTGGCGCTCCCCGCCCGACAGCGACCCGGCCCGCTGCTTGCGCCGCTCGCCGAGCAGCGGGAAGAGGTCGGTGACCGCCCGCATCCGCTCCGCGAACCGCTTGGGCCGCTGGTACAGACCCATCTGCAGGTTCTCCTCAACCGTGAGCGAGGGGAACACGTTGCGGCTCTGCGGCACGTACCCGATCCCGAGCGAGACGAGCCGGTGCGCGGCCACGTTGGTGATCTCGGTGCCGTCGAGCCGGATCGACCCCGACCGGATCGGCAGCAACCCGAACATGGCCTTCACCAGGGTGGACTTGCCCGCGCCGTTCGGCCCGATGATCCCGACGATCTCGCCGGGCGCCAGGTGCAGGTCGCAGCCGTTGAGGATGTTGACCTCGGGCAGGTACCCGGCCACGACGGACTCGGCGGCGAGCAACGGCTCACCGGCGGCCGTGTCGGTCATGACTCCTCCCGGTAGGTGGGCTCGTCATGCTGCGAGCCGAGGTAGGCGTCGATCACCTCGCGGTTGCCCGAGATGACTGCCGGCGGCCCCTCGGCGATGACCCGGCCCTGGGCCATGCACACCACCCAGTCACTGATCTCCATGACCACGTCCATGTCGTGCTCGACGAACAGCACCGTGCGCCCGGCCCGCCGCAGCCCGTCGATGTGGCCGAGCAGGTCCTGCCGCAACGCCGGGTTCACCCCCGCCATCGGCTCGTCGAGCATCACCAGCGTCGGATCCACCATCAGCGCCCGCGCCACCTCCAGCAGCCTGCGCTGCCCACCGGAGAGGTACCCCGCGTAGTCGTCGCGCTTGGTGTGCAGCAGGAACCGCTCGAGCAGCTCGTCGGCGCGGCGCTCCACCTCGGCCTCCTGGGCGCCCCACAGCGGCCGCAGGAGCGCCGCCATGAAGCGCTCACCCCGCTGGTCGACGGCGGCGAGCTTCATGTTCTCCAGCACGGTCAGGCGCGACAGCACCCGCGTGAGCTGGAAGGTGCGGACCATCCCGCGGCGGGCGAGCTTGTGGGCGGGCACGCCCGTGACGTCCTGCCCGTCGTACGTCCACCGGCCGGCCGTCGGCTTGTCGAAGCCCGTGAGCAGGTTGAACAGCGTGGTCTTGCCCGCGCCGTTCGGCCCGATCAACCCCGTGATGACCCCGCGCTGCACCTCCAGGTGCTCGACGTCCACCGCGCGCATGCCCCCGAAGTCGCGGCGCACGCCGTCGACCACGAGCAGCGGGTCGGGCTTCGCGGAACCGGGCTCGGCGGCCACGCCGGCCAGCGCATCCGTCGTGGTCATCGGCCCACCTTCTCTTCGACGCGCTGCTCGTCCGCCCCCGCCGAGCGGCGCCGCGACCACGGTCGCCGCCTGCGCCCGGCGGCCATGCCGCCCGCCCCGGCCTCGAGGCGCATCTCCCGCGCGTTGCCCAGGATGCCCTGCGGCCGGTACACGAGCAGCAGCATGAGCAGGATCCCGACCAGCACGAACCGCAGGGCGCCCACGTCGGCGGCCGAGATGATCTCCGGCAGGTACCCCGCCCCGGCCGCCTGCCGCAGCGCGCTGTCGGCGACGCTCAGCAGGAGCCAGAACAGCACGGAGCCGAGCACCGGCCCGAGCACCGTGCCCGCGCCGCCGAGGATGATCAGCGCGTACATGTAGAAGGTGACCTCGGGGTTGAACGTGTTGGGGGCCACCGCCTGCGCGTCGATGGCGAGCAGCATGCCGCCGAACGCCCCGACGACGCCGCCGAGCACGAGGCTCTGCATCTTGTAGCCGTAGACGTTCTTCCCGAGGCTGCGCGCCGCGTCCTCGTCCTCGCGGATCGAACGCAGCACACGGCCCCACGGGCTGCGCATCAGCAGGAACACGCCCAGCGTCGCGACCGCGACAGCGCCCCAGCCGACGAGCATCACCCAGAGGTCGCGCTGCGAGAAGCTCAGCCTGCCGAACCCGTAGGAGCCGCCGGGGATCGGGTTGACGGCGTAGAACGCGTTCGCGAACTGCTGCAGACCGAACACACCGCCGGTGACCGGTCGGGCGAACCCGGCGTTGAAGACGATGCGCAACACCTCGCTCGCCGCGATGGTGGCGATCGCGAGGTAGTCGGCCCGCAGGCGCAGCGTAGGGATGCCGAGCAGGAGCGCCAGCACGACGGCGAGAACGATCCCGACGAGCACCCCGAGCCACAGCGGGCCGCCGAACACCGCCACCGTGATGGCCACGCCGTACGCGCCGACGAGCATGAACCCGACCTGCCCGAAGTTGAGCAGCCCGGTGTAGCCGAAGTGGATGTTCAGGCCGACCGCGGCGAGCGCGTAGATCGCGGCAACCGGGCCGAAGCCGCCCCGGACCGCGTCGGCGAGAATGACGACCAGATCCATCGCTAGCCCCCTACCCGACCCGCTCGGCCCGGCCGAAGATGCCTTGTGGACGGACGAGCAGCACGAGGATCAGCACACCGAGCGCCCACGCGTTCTGCAGCTCCACGGGGAACCAGGCCGTGGACAGCTGCGCGACCAGGCCCACCAACAGCCCGCCCGCCATGGCCCCGAACGCGCTGCCGAGGCCGCCCAGGATCACCGCGGCGAACATCAGCAGCAGCAGCCGGAAGCCCATGTCCCACGCGACGACCTCGGACAGGCCGAAGAGGATCCCGCCGAGCGCCGCCAGCCCGCCCCCCAGGGTCCAGACGTAGAGGGTGACGCGCGAGACGTCGATCCCGGACGCCTCGGCCAGGTCGCGGTCGTCGGCCACCGCGCGCATCGCCTTGCCGATGCGGGTGCGCAGCAGCATGACGCCGACCCCGACCAGTACCAGCAGGGACAGCAGCGTGATCACCAGGTCTCGCGGCGTGATCGCGACCGGGCCGAACTCCATCACCTGCTGGATGACGTAGTCGGCGTAGGGCTGCGGGCGCGAGTCGAAGATCACGAGCACGACGTAGCGCAGCAGCAGCGACAGCCCGATCGAGATGATGAACAGCTGGATCCGGCCGGTGCCGCGGATCCGCAGCGGCCGCCAGAGGCCGCGCTCCAGGCCGGCCCCGAACAGGGCGCCGACGACTACCGCGATGACGCCGGAGAGGATGAGCGGCCACCCCGGCCCGGACGCCGCCGCGTTGAGGAAGAACGCCACGACCGCGCCGATCGTCACCAGCTCGCCGTGCGCGAAGTTGATCAGGCCGGTGGCCCCGAAGATCAGCGACAGGCCGATCGCCGTGATCGCGATGATCGCGCCGAACTTGATGCCCGCGACGACGAGCTGCGCCAGCAACGCGCCCATGCCCGGCCCGGTGTCCGCCGGCACGGGCGGGGGCGCCGGCCCGCCGCCCGGTTCCCCTCCTGGCGCGGCCTCACCGGCCGCGACCAGGGGGAACAGCACGGTGCGCTGCTGGCCCGGCCGGATCGTCACGCCGGCCAGCGTGGCGCCGTCGGCGTCGCGCAGCACGACGCCGTCGGGCAGGGTGGCCGGGTCGAGCGTGATGTCGTAGTTGCCGGGCGCGGGGACGGGCACCTGCCAGGCGCCCTCCGCATCGGTGGTCGCCGAGCCGATCTCCTGGCCGCCCTGGGTGACGGTGACCGTGACCCCGGCGACCGGATCGCCCTCGGGCCCGCGCAGGGTGCCGCCGACCGCCTCCCCCTCCTGGGCAGTCGCCCACCCGGTGCCTGCCGCCATGGCGCAGAGCACGAGGACGAGAAGAGTGACCAGTCGTCGCCGCACGAATCCTCCTGGACCCCCGGTGTCGACCGGTTGTTGCCGCACGGCGCGGAACCTTAGCTCAGCGAGTGACGAACGTCCGGTTGCGCGGCCGAATCGTGCACTCGCCGTAATGTTCAGTTGTCGGCCGGAACCCGTCCGGCCGCAGGGGCCCTGGTCAGGCCTTCGGGGCGGCCAGCCCGTCCACGATCGCCTGCGCCACGCCCTTCATGGTGGTGCGGCGGTCCATCGCGGTGCGCTGGATCCAGCGGAACGCCTCCGGCTCGGTCATGTTCTGCCGGATCATCAGCAGGCCCTTGGCCCGGTCGACGACCTTGCGGGTCTCGAGCCGGTCGTTGAGCGAGGCGACCTCGTCCTCGAGCGCGCGCTTCTCCGCGAAGCGCGACACCGCGAGCTCGATGGCCGGCACCAGCTCGTGCCGGGCGAACGGCTTCACCAGGTAGGCCATCGCACCGGCGTCGCGGGCCTGCTCGATCAGCTCGCGCTGGCTGAACGCGGTGAGCATGACGACCGGGGCGATCCGGTCCTCGACGATCGACGCCGCGGCCGCGATGCCGTCGACCTTGGGCATCTTGACGTCCATGATCACGAGGTCGGGGCGCAGCTGGCGGGCAAGCGCGACCGCCTGCTCGCCGTCGCCGGCCTCACCGGCGATGACGTAGCCCTCCTCGGTGAGCATCTCGGTGAGGTCCAGGCGGATCAGCGCCTCGTCCTCCACCACGAGCACGCGCAGGCCGGTGGCCGGTGCGGCCTCGCCGGCGGTGCTGTCCTGCTCCGAAACCTGCTGGGTCACAGGGGGGCTCCTTCGTCGGAGGGTCGTACGGGATGCATTCAGACTACCGGCCTCGCGGGCACGAAGGCCTGTGATCTCAGTGGCTGCTAGTCTCTAGACCGCACCCCGCCGGGATGGCGCAATCGGCTGACGCGGACGACTCAAAATCGTCTGTCCTGACGGACATGCGGGTTCGAGTCCCGCTCCCGGCACTCCTCTCTCCAGAACTGTCGGTGCCGCTCCGGATACTCGGAGCATGTACCCCCAGGACACGGTCGACCGGGTCCTGGCACTGTGCCACCCGGGTGTGTCCACGCGTGAGATCGCCCGAGTGACAGGCATACCGGAAAGCACCATCGCCCACTGGCGACGAGGCGATCGCCGGGCTTCCGGGCAATCTGGATCCCGCTGCCCGCGCTGTGGCCACGGCACTCTCGCCGGGTCCTATGCGTATCTCCTTGGTGCCTACCTCGGCGATGGCCACATCACGATGCATCGACGCGGCGTTCAAGCGCTGTCCCTCTCCTGCTCCGACGATTGGCCGAAGATCATGGACGACGTCGAGGCGTCGATGCGTGATGTGCTGGCCGCGTCCGTGTGCCGGGTCCGCCGCACGGGCTGCATGGAGATCAAGAGCTACTCGAAGCACTGGTTATGCCTCTTCCCGCAACACGGCCCGGGGAAGAAGCACACCCGACCCATACTGCTCGAGCCGTGGCAGGAGGACCTCGTCGACCAGCACACGGGCGCGTTCCTCCGCGGCTTGTTCCACTCCGACGGCTGCCGGATCACCAACTGGGCCACCCGCACGGTCGACGGCAGGACCACCCGCCACGAGTATCCGCGCTACTTCTTCTCGAACAAGTCCGCCGACATCCTCGCCCTCTGCGCCGCCGCGCTGGACCGGCTCGGGATCGCCCACCGCCGCCCCCGCGCCGACACGATCTCGGTGGCCCGCCGGGCCGCGGTGGCCGCGCTCGACGAGGTGGTGGGGCCGAAGGCGTGAGGAGTCAGCCCCCCCGGGGTCCAGACGCCGGTGGGTGCGGTCCGGGCCACCCAGTCGGCGAACGACCGCGGCGGCAGGCCCAGCACCTCCTCGACACCGCCTGCCGGGGCCGCGATGTGTCCTTCCGCCATGATCGCGAACATGCCGTTCAGCTCGGCGGCCCACTCCCCCAGGCCGCCGGCCCTCAGCTCGGCGGCGTAGGCGTCGGGGGTCAGGGTCTCGTAGCGGATCGGCCTGCCCGCCGCGGCGGCGATGGTCGCCACGGCCTGGGCGAAGGTGAGCGCGGTGGGGCCCGACAGGTCGTACGTCCGGCCGGCGTGGCCGTCCGCGGTGAGCAGCCGCGCGACGACGGCGGCGACGTCGTCGAGGTCGACGAACGGCTCCGGCACCCCGTCCGCGGGCAGGGCCAGGCGGCCGGCGAGCAGCGGGGCGTGGAAGAGGTCCTCGGTGAAGTTCTGCATGAAGTTGTTGGGCCGCACGACCGTCCAGCGCAGGCCGCTGCCGCGCACCGCGTCCTCGGCCGCGGCCATCGACCGTCCGAACCGGCCGTGCCACGCCTCGGAGCCCCGGCCCGACAGCAGCACGACCCGCTCGAGCCCGGCGCGCTCGGCCGCGGCGACGAACGGAGGGACCGGGGCGGGGTCGTCCGGGGCGACCAGGTAGACCCCGCCGGCCCCGTCCAGGACGGCCGGCCAGGTCCGGTCGTCGGTCCAGTCGAACCGCACCTCGGCGCGCCGTGACGCGACGCGCACCGGATGTCCGTCCGCCCGGAGCGCGGCGGCCACCCGCCGTCCCGACTTGCCCGTCCCCGCGAGGACGGCGATCTCTGCACTCATGTCGATCAGTCAACGGCGCCCCGAGTCCCGCGGCCATGTCGGCGCGTCTGGGAGGGCTGCGTGCGCGTCTACGATCCGGGCGTGACTGTTCTGGAGGCGCTCCTGCGGGGGATCCGGACCCACGAGGGCACGCTGCTGCGCGCCCGCCTCGGTCGGGGCGAGGAGTACGCCGTCCCGGTACGCGCGCCGCTGGTGTTCGTCGGGCTGGTCACCGGCGAGCTAACGGTCGAAGGCCGACCGCTGCCCCCGGGCGGCGTCGTGATGCTGCAGCCCGGCCACCCGGTGCCCGTGACGGCGGGCGGTGCCGGCGCGTCGGTGATGGTGTGGGGGTACCGGGCGCGGGCCGGCGGCGTCCGGCTGACCAGCGCGCTTCCCGGCGTCGCCGTGGTCGCGCCCGACGGGCCGGACTGCGTGACCCTCCTGGAGCTGCTCGACCGGCAGATCGGCGGCGACGGGCCGTCCGTGGTGCGCGACCGGCTGCTGGACTGGCTGCTCACGTGCACGCTGCACGCCTGGTTCGGCGCCCGCGCGGCCGAGCGGCCCGGCTGGTTCGCCGCACTCGCCGACCCGGTGGTCGGCCCGGCGCTCGCCGCCCTGCACGACGAACCGGCGCACCGCTGGACGGTGGAGGAGCTGGCGGCGCGGGGCGGATCGGGCCGGGCGGCGTTCGCCCGCCGCTTCCGCGCGCTGGTGGGGTGTGCGCCCCTGACGTACCTGCGGGAGTGGCGGATGACGCTCGCGGCCGAGTACCTCGCCGACCCGGCGACCACGGTGGCGGCCGTCGCGCGTCGCGTGGGGTACGCCGACGCGTTCGCGTTCAGCGCGGCGTTCAAGCGCGAGCGGGCTGTGGCGCCGAGCGCCGTGCGTGGGTGACGGCACCGGTCAGCCGCGGCCGCGGAGCTGTCGCAGCGCTGCCCTCGCCTCGGGCACCGCGTACGGCACGGTCGCGATCTGTGCCACGGCGGCGATGGTGCACCAGAAGCACACCTTGCGGTGCTTCGTGAGCTGCTCCGCGGTGAGGACGAGCCCGCCGGCCGCGTCGCCCGCGGTCTTGGCCGCGAGCAGCAGCGGGAGCCACGACGCCGTGCGCGCCCGGTTCCGGTCGCCCGCACCGGCGAGCACGAGCGTGACGGCCGCGCTGAGCAGGCCGAGGGTCGCGTCGGGCGTCTTCAACTCCTGGTAGGCCTCACCGGACGCGTCGACCGCGGCGGCGTCGAAGATCCGCAGCGGCGGCTCCGGGATCCGGCGCAGCAGCCCGAACTGGTACAGCCCGACCACCCCCAGCGCGAACCCCGCCAGCGAGGTGAGCCCGGCGATCCGCCGCCGCTGCTCCAGGTAGCTGCCGGTACCGCGGCGCAGGTCGTCGCTCACCCGCTCCGCCGCCGGCGAGCTGGACCGGCCCACTCCCCCGCCGCCCGGCCGCACGGCAGCGGCCCGCGGCCCCGCCGGCCGTCTGCTCCACCACGAGCCCATGCCGCCTCCCTCGTCGACCACGTCCCCCGGCTGTACCCAGCAGGGTCGGCGCTACGCGGGCAGGCGGTCCCGGTCAGGACGTGCCCGCGACGTCCTCGGCCGCCCGCAGCACCCGCAGCGCGTTGCGGCCGGCGAGCTTCGCGCAGTCCTGCTCGCTCCACCCGCGCTCGAGCAGCGCGGCGAAGAGCGCGGGGTAGCGCGACACGTCCTCCAGCCCGACGGGGAGCTCGGCGGTGCCGTCGTAGTCGCCGCCCAGGCCGATGTGGTCGATGCCGGCGACCTCGCGGGCGTGCTCGACGTGCGCGACGACGTCGTCGAGCGTGGCGGACGGGCACGGCGGGCCGTCCCACCTCGCGGCGAAGGCGTCGCGGGCCCGCAGGTCCCGATGGTCGAGCCCGGCGGCGGTCATGGCCTCCTGCAGCAGCGCGTCCCACTCGGCCACGGCGGTGGAGACGAAGCGCGGCACGAAAGCCACCATGCAGACCCCGCCGTTGGCGGGCAGGGCGGCCAGCACGTCGTCCGGGACGTTGCGGGGGTGGTCGGTGACCGCCCGGCAGGACGAGTGGGTGAACAGGACGGGCGCGGCGGTCGTCGCGAGGGCGTCGCGCATCGTCGTGACGGCCACGTGGGACAGGTCGACGACCATGCCGATGCGGTTCATCTCGCGCACCACCTCGTGGCCGAACGCGCTGAGCCCGCCGTGCACCGGCTCGTCGGTGGCGGAGTCGGCCCAGTCGGTGTTCAGGTTGTGCGTGAGCGTCAGGTATCGGACGCCGAGCCGGCGCAGCGCCCGCAGCACGCCGAGGGAGCCCCCGATGCAGTGTCCGCCCTCGGCGCCCAGCAGCGAGGCCACCCCGCCGTCCGCGAAGGCGGTCTCGGCCTCGTCGGCGGTGGTCGCGAGACCGAGGTCGGCCGGGTAGCGCTCGGCGAGCAGGTGCACCAGCTCCACCTGCTCGAGCACCGCGGCGACGGCGTCGGCCCCGGCGAACGAGCACGGCACGTACACCGACCAGAACTGAGCGCCGACCCGTCCGGCGCGCAGCCGCGGCAGGTCGGTCTGCAGGGCGGGCAGGCCGGCCGCGAGGTCGGTGCCCGCAACGGCCGCGCGGGGGTCCGGCCCGGCGAGCCGGCGCAGCGCCCACGGCAGGTCGTTGTGCCCGTCGACGAGCGGCGTGCGGGTGAGCAGGTCGAGCGCGGCGTCGTGGTGCACGGTGCCCGAGTATTCCTGCGGTGTCGCCCGGGCGGTGGCAGGGTGGGCGCCGTGACCATGCGCGACCGCGACGCCACCGGGCGGGCCCGCAACTCCCGTCCCCGCGACGCCTCGGGCCGCCCGCTGCCGCGCGGGGCCGCCGGCGTGGACCGGGTGCCCGATGACCTGGTGCTGCCCCCGGACGAGTCGGTGACCGAGGCCCAGCGCCTGCTCGACGACGGCCTGCCGTTCCAGGCCCACGAGGTGCTGGAGGGCGCGTGGAAGGCCGCGCCGGCGGACGAGCGGCAGCTGTGGCGGGCGCTGGCTCAGCTCGCGGTCGGCCTCACCCACGTGCAGCGCGGCAACGACCGCGGGGCGGCCGCGCTCCTCGACCGGGCGGCGGGGCACCTCGCGGAGTGGGACGGGCCCGCGCCCGCGGGGATCGACGTCCCGGGGCTGCGGGCGCACGCCGAGGCGCTGGCCCGGCAGATCGGGCACGCGGGCGTCGCCGTGCTGACCGACGCGGACGTGCGGCCACGGCTGCGCGGCGCCGACCCGCTCTGACCATCCGCGGGATGCGTGCCGAGATCGTCGCGACAGTGCGCTCGCTGCGCCGCCGGCAACGGAAACCGCGCACTCGCCGCGATCACCACGACCGAGATCGTGGCGAGATGACGTTTCGCGCACTTCAGCCAGCAGACACGGCGTTCTCGCGCCGATCCGGACAGCGCCGGCAGTCGGGGCGCAGGGCTACGGGAGCACCGCGCCGGTACGTACTTCGCGGGGCCCCGATTTCGATCGCGTCGCCCTCGCGCGGCCGCCATGATCTGGCGATGTCCCCGCCCGAGCTCACCGACGGCGTGGTGACGCTGCGCCTCCCCACGCTCGCCGACGTCGACGACCTCGTCGCCATGGCCCGCGATCCCGAGACCGTCCGCTGGACCAGAATCCCGAGCCCGTACGGTCCCGCGGATGCCCGCAGCTGGGTCGAGGACGCCGTCCCGGCGGGGTGGCGCGACGGCAGCGCGTTCGGGTGGGCGATCGAGGCGCGGGACGGCGAGCGGACCCGGTTCGCCGGGAACGTCGCGCTGAGCCCCGGGGCACCACCGTTCCTCGGGTACGCGTTGGCGCCGTGGGCCCGCGGCCGCGGCGTGATGTCCCGAGCGGTCCGGCTCGCGACCCGATGGGGGTTCGACTCCCACGACCTGCCGATCGTGCACTGGTGGGCGGCGGCGGGGAACCTGGCGTCCTGGCGGGTGGCGCACGCCTGCGGGTTCACCTTCGACGGCGTCCGTCCGCGGGCACTGGATCGGCGCGGGGCCCTGGCTGACGCCTGGTACGCCTCCCTGCGCCCGGGCGATCCGGCCCGGCCCCGGACGACCTGGTGGCCGGTGCCCGTCCTGGAGGGTGAGCGGGTGCGGCTGCGCGCGCGCGTCGAGGCCGACCTGCCGCGGATCGCCGAGGCCTGCGGCGACGAGCGGACCCGGCGCTGGCTCGTCCACCTGCCGCACCCGTACACGACCGAGGACGCCCGGGCGTTCGTGCTGGGCTGCCGGCTGCAGGAGTCGCTGGGGACGGGGCCACCTGGGCCGTCACCGACAAGGCCGACGACCGGTTGCTGGCCAACGTCGGGATCTTCGGCCTCGACACGCCGCGCAACCCGACGGGCGGCGAGATCGGCTACTGGGCGCACCCCGACGCGCGCGGCCGCGGGGTCGTCGGCGAGGCCGTCGACCTGGTCACCGCGCACGCGTTCACCCCGGTCGAGGCGGGCGGGCTGGGCAGGCACCGGCTGCAGATCGGCGCCTCCTGGACGAACACCGCGAGCCGGCACGTCGCGGAGCGGGCCGGGTTCACCCTGGCCGGGCGGTTCCGGGAGGACGGGCTCGTCGGCGTCGGGGAGGAGCGCCGGCTCGACGACGGTGGCTGGTACGACCGGCTCGTGTCGGACCGACCAGCGTGTCCGCGCTAGCTAGTGGTTGGGTTCGTTAGTTCGTCGGGGGTCATGCGGCGGTCGAGAGCGCGGTGGTCTGCTCAGGTGGGCCCAGGCGGTCGAGCAGTGCTCGGAGATCGGTGCGGCTGAAGGTCCAGTCGAACGGTGTCGCGCTGGTGTTGTAGCGATCTTGGAAGGCCAGGATGCGCTGGGCGAGGGCGTCGAGATCGGGAAGTCGACGGGGCTGATGGCCTTGCGCTGCAGGACCGAGAAGTAGATCTCGACCTGATTGAGCCAGGACGCGTGGATCGGCAGGTGCACCAGCGTCGCGGTGGGCCAGGCTGCGGTCATCCGGTCGACCGAGGCCTGCCCGGCGTGCGACGAGCCGTTGTCGACGATCCAGAACACCCGCCGCGCGGAGGCGTAGGGCTCACTGGTCATGACCTTGGCGACCAGTTCGGTGAAGGGCTCGATCCCGGTCTTCGGGGCGATGGTGCCGATCACCTGGGCATGGTGGACGTCGTAGGCGGCAAAGTAGGCCAGGGTCCCGCCGCGCCGGTACTCGAACTCCACCTGCCGGGTTCGGCCCGGACCGGCAGGTCGGCCGGGGTGGCGACGTTGTAGGGCTTGGAGCTGGGACTTCTCGTCCGCGCTGATCACGTAGTCGTCCGGGCCCAGCTCGGTCCCTTCCCAGGTGCGGGCGTAGAGGTCGAGCACTCGGGCGGCTTTGGTCTCGAAGTCGGGGTCGCGGGGGAAGATCCAGGAGTGGTGTTGCCAGGGCTTGATGGCCGCGCGGGCCAGCCACCGGCGCACCGTGGACGCCGAGATCGTCTTGACGACGCCGCGGGTGATGGCCTCGGTGGCCAACTCGGTGCTGCTCCACCGTGACAGGGGTATCCCGGTCTCGGCGGGCAGGGTGCAGGCCAGCGCGGTGATCGCGGCGACCTGCACCGCGGTGAACCGCCGCGGCCGCCCGGACCGGGGCCGATCGGCTAAGCCCTCCAGGCGCCCGGCGAGGAACCGACGGCGCCATCTGCGCACAGTGTCGACACACAGCCTGAGTTCGGCGGCGATCGCGGCGTTGGAGTCACCGGCCGCGGCGGCGAGCACAATCCGGGCTCGGACCCGGTCTCGATGCTCGGTGCGCCCGTTGCGCGCTCGTGCCAGCAACTCGGTCTCCTCGGTCGCGGTGAGCACGATGACAAACGGGCTGGGCACTGGCATCGCTGCGTTGTCCTCTGGCAGCGATGATGAGCGGGGTCGCGACACACCGTGATCCCAGTCCGGGCGGCCAGAGGCACCTGTCCTGGGCCCGGCAGCACACCGGGCGGCTGTCACGATGAGTAGGTGGCGGTCACGTTCCCCGAGTCGACCAAGATCTCCGTGCGGCAGCGGCTGGCCGCTCGTGCCCGCGAACGCTGGCCGCAGATCACCGAGTTGCAGATGCATCACCGCGGCGTGTTCACCTACGTCGAGGCCACTACCGAGGCAGGGACCCTGCCGTTGTGCCGGCTGCGCTACGTCGGGTCCGCCCACGACTGGCAGGTCGCGATCTACCGGGCCAGCCACGACGACTACCAAGAGTCGATCTTCCCGAGCGGACTACCGATCGGGACCTGCCAGGACGCCCTCGACCTCGCCTGCGGCCTCTACCTCGGCGATCCCACCGCCTGGCAGGACCTCAGACCCCCGACGAACTAACGACCGGAACCACTAGAGCGTGTCCCTTGGATCATGGGACGGGGTCGCGGAGCCAGATCCTGATCGAGGCGACGTCGATGGTTCCGCGGAACATGTAGTCGCGCTTGTCGTAGCGGGTGGCGACCGCGCGGTGGCC
>NZ_JAHKRK010000447.1 GCF_019396355.1 Pseudonocardia nigra | reverse complement strand
ACGCCGCGATCGCGAGCTACGTCCGCTGGCGCAACACCCGAGCCCGACCCAAGACCAACTTCGCCGTCAACTCACCGATCCGCACCTGGACCAGTTACCCGGTCAAAGCTGCGTGACAAGCCACTAGCGCGATCACCCTGAGTGCGAGCTTCTTCCGTCCACTGGGCGCTTCGCAGGGGCGTACACCCAGGTCGTGAGCGTGTGCGCTCGATCTTTGATCCTTCGTTCGGTAGTGCCCGTCCGGACGAAGCCTGCGCGCTCCGCCGTTCGCTCGCTCGCGACGTTATCCGGGAAGGTGGCAAGCCCGATCTGTCGGTAGCCGGCTCTCCGCGCCCAGCCAGCGATCAAGGCTGCTGTGCGACCGGCCACGCCGGCTCCGCGGGCCGAGGGAAGCACGGCATAGAAGACCTCGATTGCAGCCGGGGGCGAGATCACCAGGCCCGCCTGACCACAGGCGTTGCCCTCGCGCTCGATCACCCACAGGGCGCCGCGCCCCTCGTCGCGCCGGTCGATCCATGCTGCGACGCGAGCACGAGCGGCACCTTCGTCGAGGTCAGCGGGGACGGTTGTCCAGTACGCCACGTCGTTGTCCTGGGAAAGGGCCTGTTCAACCGGCCAATGCGCGGGCGTGGCGGCACGTAGCGTGATTACGTCGTCGGCGAGCAGCGGCGGAGGCGACTCGACGTTAAAGTGGCTGCCGCTTGCTGTCGTCCACAGGGGCCGAGGGTGCGCCTGCCGAGAGTTGATCGCTAGTGCTGGGGAGGCGGGAACGGGGCGGTAGCCGGTAGCTACGCCGGGTCCGGCGTGGCTCTCGGTCCCGGTCGAGCTGGCATCCGTTGCTCAGGACTGAGGTGCAGCCGTACGTGCCGAGACCTCCTCGGCCACGGGATCGGCCGCAGCAACGGGAACGGCGGCCGACTCAGGCGTGCATAGTCGATCCCGGTCGGGGCCGGCGGGTCGGGTGGGGTTTCGGGTCGGGCCTTGACGTGGGAGTGGCGCCCGACGCGGTGCGGGATCGCGGTCCCGGCCGGGATCCCGCGCACTCGGACCGCGATGGTGGTGAGGTCGAACGGGTCGAATACCAGCTCGACCCGGTGCCCGACCAGGAGCGGGTCGACCTGATAGGTGTTGCCCTGCAACGACACCAGCCGGTCTTGGTGACCGTGCGGTGGGCCTCCCAGAGGAACGCCTCGGCCAGCGCGGCGGGGGTGGGGAGCCCGAACGGCCCACCGGCGTGCCAGCGCGCGAGCGGCGGTTGCCCGGTCTCGGAGTGGATCCGGCGGTGATAGACGGTCTCGACCCAGGCGGTGAACAGTCGGTTGAGCTCGCCCAGATCGGTGACCTGGTGCCGGCCGGGCTCGACGTCGGGATCGCCGGTGATCTCCCCGGTGATTTCCACGAGGAACTGCTCGCGGACGGTGCGGGTGGGGTCGGCCGCGCGGCGAGGTGCCCGCAGGAGCGGGTCCTTTTCCGCGCGGCCTCCCGCCGAACCGGACGTGACGGTTTCCCTGTCATCCGGCTCTC
>NZ_JAHKRK010000446.1 GCF_019396355.1 Pseudonocardia nigra | reverse complement strand
TAGAGCGCCCGCATGTCTTGGCCGTCCACCAGCCCCGTCAGGCCGAGCCGCTCGGCTCCGGCACCCCACCAGCGGCCCGGCGGCTCGCCCTCGGCGACCGCACCGGTGTAGTAGTTCTCCCGACCGGCCGCGACCTCCTTCAACCGACGGCGCGGGCATTGCCCACGCCGAGCGCGCCCAGCATGAACCGGTCGCGGCCCAGCTCGATCGCCAGATCGAGCACCACCAGCTCCGTGCGCGACGCCCCGGCCCGGTGGAACTCGCCGGCGTCGAACGCGGCTCGGACAGCGGTCCAGTCGATCCACCACAACCGGTCGGCGGACCGGTTCACACACGCCCGCAGGAACTCCGGGTGACGCGGCCACACCTCGTGCGCCAGCAGCAGCCACACCGCCACCTGCACGTGCGGGCCATGCCCCTCGATCCACCGGTACAGCCCGGCCACCACCCCACCGCCAGCGGTACCGCCGGCGGCCCGCAGCCGCGCGGTCCCGGCCGTCCTGGCCCGGGCGCTCACCGCGACACCTGCGGAGCAGCCGGAGCGTCCTCGACACCGATGTGCCCGATCGCCGACCAGAACTGGTTGGCATACCCGTCCGCCCAGGCCGCCGACTGAACGAGGCTGGACAGCTCCATGCGCGCCGTCTCCAGCCGGATCCGCGGGTCCACTGCCCGGGTGTCGTCGTAGACCACCCGCCCCACCGAAAGGCCGTCGGCGTAGCCAGTGGCCTGCCGGCTCAGCACACCGGCGAGTGCCTCCAACGCCCGCAGGGTCTCGACCATGAACCCGGCCAGCTCGTAGAACTCGCCGTGATCCGGCGTCGCGGCCTGCTGGGCGTGCACCACGCCCCGCCACGCCGCCGCACCCGCATCCGCGCGCCGGAGCACCTCCGACCGGCCGTCCTCATTCCCGCGCTCACCGCCCGGGTTGTTCATCCTGCTCATCTAGGATCGATGTCCTTCCGCTGCTCGTGTCCCTGCCAGGGCGTGTGTGTGGGAGATCAGGAGGGGAGCTCGGTGGCCGCCGCGGCTCCCCTCCGCACGCCGCCCACTCGTGGCGGCGCTCGTGCCGGTGTCAGTGCGGACCCGGGCCGCCCACCGCTCGGCCGTGCGCTCGGTGACGCCGAACTCGCGCGCGACCTCACGAACCGACATGCCGGCGCGGACCGCCGCCCGGCCCGCGGCCGCGACCTCGGCCTACGACCCGCACACCGGGCGCCCCGGCACCTCACGGCGCCGCCCCCGCCGGCGGGTCCGCTCGTGGCGGCGCTCCTGCTCCGTGAGGCCGCCCGCAACCCCGTAGGGCAGCGCCTCCAGCGCCCACGTCAGGCACTCCGCCCGGACGGGACATCCGCCGCACACCGCCTTTGCGACAGTGACCTGCACGTCGTGGATCGGGCCGTCCCCGCTGGCGGGGAAGAACACCTTTTTCTGGACTATCGGCGTGCATGGGTGTCCTGTGTTCGGAATTCTCATGGTTAGTTCCTTGGTGTGAGGTGTGGGAGGCCGAGGTTCGTCGGCGTGTTCCGGGCCTGGCGGTCGAG
>NZ_JAHKRK010000445.1 GCF_019396355.1 Pseudonocardia nigra | reverse complement strand
CGGGCGCCCTCCCGGGCGCTCCTTGACCCCGCCGCCTACCTCGACGCGCCCAAGAACAGTCGGAGAGCCAACGAAGAAAAGATCAACTACAACAACAGGGGGTTGACCGGCCCCGCTCCTTCAGGGAGTTACCGCCCTCGCATCATCGAGATCCGTGAGAACCTCATCGCCCGAATCGCCGAGGCCGAACGCGAGGGCTGGCTCGGCGAGGTCGAAGGACTCAACATCAGCCTTGCCGGGGCCACCGACAAGCTCGCCCAGATCGACCGCCGCTCACCCGGCGACGCCATCAACCTCGGGATGCCCTCCGCACCGCCACCGCGGGACGCCGCCCAGCACCAAGATCATTAGTTCAGAGAATCCGCAAACGAGTCCTACTCGCACGCTGACCCCCCAAGCGCCGCCGGGGGTCGAGACGATCACGAAATGTGGGCCAGATCCGCAGCTGGATCTGGCGACTTCTTGGTGTGCGCTGGCCGGGTTCACCCTGTTCTGCGATCTGGAACGGCTCGCCGGCCCCCTGCTCCGACCGGCCTGCCAGCCCAGCGACGTCTCGCCGCCGGGATCTCCGGGTCCGCCAGCGCCCCCCGCGCACGCGGATCCGGCAGTCGGATCCGGCAGTCGGATCTGGCACTTCCTGTAGTTGGGGTCGGTCTGCGAACCAGAGATGCAGGAACACGTACGCCGCAGGGAGCCCGCCGGCGAACCAGCCCGTTCCGCTTCGTCGGGAGGTCTTTGAGCGAGCCCAAGGCTGTCGGAGCCAGCGCGTCGTGGCCAAGACCGACCATAATCGCGGTGGCGGTCCAGCAGCGTGGCCGCTGGTTGTGGAGGTCTCGTGCCGGTGGCACTACGGCTACCCGATCCCGGGGTGTCGGCACTGCGCGCCGGGTGTGCACATCCCCGTGACTTGATGTCGGTGCTGCCTGCCCAGCCGGCGACGCTTCGGCAGGCGCGTTCGCTGGTGCAGCAGTGGCTGGCCGATCAGGACTGGCCGGGTGAAGACGCCCATGACGTCGTACTCGCCGTTCATGAGGCGGTGGCGAACGTGGTCGACCACGCCTATCCGCGCACCGTGACCGGCTCTGTACACCTACACGCCTGGGTGTCCGTCGAACCCCGCACCGGAGCGCGCCGCGTGGTCGCCACGGTCACCGATCGGGGATGCTGGCGCGCCGAGCACGGCGCCGCCGCGGACCTCACATCCCGCGGCTACGGCCTGGTGATGATGAGCGGTTGCATGGCCGAGATGCACATCCAACGCAGCGCCAGCGGCACCACCGTGATCCTCATCAGCCCCACGGTTCCCGCCGGCTCACCGCCCGCTCAGCTGCCCTGAGGAGAAACCGCGCACGCCGTCGAACTGAAGGAGGCACACCGAGGTGACAGTGACCGGAACCGAGCCCGGCGGTATCGCGAACGACTGTTGCCCGCCACTGAAGATGGCGACGTAGGCGCCGTTCACGGTGACGACGAAGAACGGACATACCGGGCGAGGTTGGTCGTCAGGGTGTCGCCGTGGTCGTCAAGGTGCCGGGAGCCAGCCGCATG
>NZ_JAHKRK010000444.1 GCF_019396355.1 Pseudonocardia nigra | reverse complement strand
CTCGCCGGCCGCGCCAACCTCGCCCACGCCCGACGCGACCTCCACGACCACGCCGCCGCCTTCGCGGTCTTCGGAATCTAACAACAAACGATCAAACCGGACAAAGATCTACAACGCCGGGGCCCTGGGGTCGAGTGCCAGATAAGGACCTGTCGGAGAACGAACGCGAGGAACTGGAGCGGCTCCGCAAGGAGAACGCCACGCTACGGATGGAGCGTGACTTCGCAAAAAAAGTAGCGACCTGGTTCGCGAAGGAACAGCCGTGAAGTACGCGGCGATCGCGGACTGGGCCGCTGACAAGCAGTACTCGGTCACGTTCATGTGCGCCCAGCTCGGGGTGGTTCGCCAGGGTTACTACCGGTGGCTGGCCGACGGGCCGTGCCAGCGCGAGCGCACCGACGCCGAGCTCACCGAGACGATCCGCGAGGTCCACGCCGCGCTGCACGGCCACCCCGGCGTGCGCCGGGTCTGGGCCGAGCTCGTCGTACGTGGTGTCCGGGTCGCCCGCAAGCGCGTCTGGCGCCTGATGCGCGCTGCCGGGCTGCGCGGACGCCATCCACGGCCCTGGAAGCGGACGACCCTCGCAGCTCAGCGGCCTATCGACGCACCGGACCTGATCGGGCAGGACTTCACCGCCCAGGCCCCCAACACCCGCTGGTGCGGCGACATCACCTACGTGCAGACCGTCGACGGCTGGGTCTACACCGCGACCGTGATCGACCTGCACTCGCGAAAGGTCGTGGGCTACGCCGTGGCCGACCACCTGCGCACCAGCCTCATCGTCGAGGCTCTCGCCGCCGCGCTGGTGACCCGCAAGCCGGCCTCCGGGGTGATCTTCCACAGCGACCGTGGTTGTCAATACACGTCCCGGGAGTTCGCCGACTTCTGCGCCGAAAACGGCGTCGTCCGCTCCATGGGCCGGCGCGCCACCTGCTTCGATAACGCGGTCTCCGAGTCATTCTTCGCGACCTACAAGAAGGAGCTCATCCACACCCGCCCGTGGAACGACGTCACCGAGGTTCGACAGCACACATTCCTGTCGATTGAGGGCTACTACAACCGCCGGAGGCGACACTCCACCCTCAGCTACTTGACACCGCTCGAATACGAGCTAGGATTCAGGAAACTCACCGACCTGGCAGCCTAAACCGGTGTCAATAAAATCGGGAACACTCCATGGCACCCGTTGTCGCGGGTGGCGGGGACGCCGTTGGCGTGCAGCGCGGGTTTCCAGATTTTGGCGTTGAAGTAGTGCCTGTTGATCGGCTTGCTCTCGCGGGTCGTGAGGATCAGGGTGACGGTAACCGGTGAGCCGTCGGGTCCGTCCCAGGGGAGTGTCACCGTGCGCGCCGGGAAACGCTCGAGGTGAGCCAGGAGGGCGGCGCGAACGGAGGTGGGCATCGGGACGCTTCGCGTCTTCCTGCCTTTGGGTAGGGCGAAGTAGGGCTGGTTGCTTGCGGTGAGCTTCACCTGTCGGCGAACGGTGATGGTCTCGCGGTCGAAGTCGAGGTCGTCGGGGGACAGGGCGAAGATTTCGCCCTGCCGGAGTCCGG
>NZ_JAHKRK010000443.1 GCF_019396355.1 Pseudonocardia nigra | reverse complement strand
CAGCCGTTCGAACGTAGATCGAACGTGTGTCCATGAGTTTCACCGGCTTCGGACGACCGGCACGCCGCTGAGCTGCGGTTACGCCGTTGTGCGTGTCCAGAGCCGGCCATCAGCTGCGGAACCCGGGCTCATGCGGCCCAGGCTATGCCGATGTTTCGAGTTCTTCAGTTTCCAGGAGTTCGGCGGTCACCGATTCGGGTGGCTGCCGGGAGGTGAGGGACCGAAGGCTGCGCCGGGACCGCCGTGCGGATTGCCACGCGGGAGACGCGCGAGTTCACCCGGGTTCCGTGCTTCCGGGGCACGGATGTCTGCCTCGACCAGGCAGGTTCTGCCTGCGGCGCGCGTCGCGATGCCGCAGCAGCGTTCACGTACGCGCTCCAGGATCTCCATGTCGCCGAGGGGGAGGGCGACTCGCAGGTGCTGCCGCATTGCGACCTCGGGTGTATCGAGCACCGCGTCGACGAGACGGGCGCGCGTGCCCGGAGGGACATGTCCCGCCCCGACGTGGAGGCACGCCCAGACGATGGACGGATCCGTGAAGTTGATCTCGGCGACCGCGAGTAGCCGTCCGTCCTCGCCGGCGATCCTGACCTTGTGCGACTGACGGAGGCCGGTTACGCCTGGGTCGGGACGGTGGTCTTCTGGCGGAGCCTCTCATAGGGGGTTTGGCCGCCGTGGGGGCGGTGGCGGGGCGGTGGTAGTTGTAGTAGTCCTCCCACTCGCGAAGCTTGTCGTCGAAGCACTGGCTGTCGTCGATGACGACGCCGTCGAGGAGCCGGTAAAATTCTTCGGCGTCGATGCGGTGGGAGCGCTCTACCTTGCCGTTCAGCCGCGGGGTGCGGGGCTTGATGTAGACGTGCTGGAGGCCCTGGTCCAGGGCGCGCCAGTGGAACGCGGACTGGAACTTGGCACCGTTGTCTGTCTGGATGACCTCGACCCGGAACGGCAGCCGCCCGAGGACGTGGTCGAGGAAGGCGATCGCGGTCTTCTGGTCGGCCTTGGGGTAGACCTTGAGCACGCGGAGCCGGGTGCAGTCGTCGATCGCGGTGAACTGGTAGTAGCGACGTCGGCGACGTGCGGCGAGGCCGGTGGTCTCCACGATGTGGCCGTCTGAGCGGCGGGTAGCCGCAGCTTCGGCGCCGGGTAGGGCTTCGATGAACTTGACGTCGATCTGTACCCGGTGCCCAGGTTGGGCCTTCTCGTAGCGCTTCCATCGCCGGTCGTGACGTTGGTACCGCTGGGAGGCGGGGAGCCGGTTGAGGCCCAGGCGTTTGAGGATGCGCCACACGCCGGACACGCTGATGGTGACGTCGTGGTAGCGGGCCAGGTACATGACGATCTTCGCTGGGCCGAAGTGGTAGTGCCGGCGCAGGTGCACGATCTTCTCCACGACTTCGGCGGCGGCGGCGTTCGGGCTGTGGTGCGGGCGGTGGGAGCGGTTGCGCAGCCCTTCGGGGCCCTCGGCCTCTAGAGCGTGTCCCGTGGATCATGCGGGTCGGCTGCGGTAGATCTCTTCTGTGCTTGATCGCCACGACTTGACCGACGCGGAGTGGGCACGGCTGGAGCCGTTGCTGCCCGACCGGACACCGCGACG
>NZ_JAHKRK010000442.1 GCF_019396355.1 Pseudonocardia nigra | reverse complement strand
TTGCAGCAAAGAGGGGGATGGCCCTGCGGGCCGCTCCCGGGTGGATGAGAATCGCTGCGTGCGCCGTCCGCTGACGTCGTTGTGGTTTGGCCCTGGGTGGCCGTAGCAAAGATTGACGCTGGAGTCCTCACCTGCGGGTGTCCCCCGGTTGCTGCTGTGAGCGCGTGTATCAGTCTCTTAGATCATGTGTGGGGCTCTGCGGGCGGCGCGCGTGTCGGATGGTCGTGCGGGCAGGGGTAGGTGGGTCATGCAGGTCCTGTATCAGAGGTGCGCCGCGGTGGATGTGGGCAAGGACGTGATCGCGGTGGCGGTGCGGTTGCCGGGTGATGGGCTGGATGGGCGGCAGACGGTCAAGCGCACGTTCAAGGCCTTCTATGGGGTGCTCAAGCAGGCCGCGCGGTGGCTGACCGAGCAGGGGGTGACGCATGTGGCGATGGAGGCCACCGGCGTGTACTCGATGCCGGTGTATCACGCGCTGGTCGAGCATGGCCGGTTCGAGCGGGTGTTGGTGTGCAACACCCGGCATGTGCAGAACGTGCCGGGTCGCAAGACCGACCTGTCCGACGCGGAGTGGCTGGCGCAGTTGCTGGAGTGCGGGTTGGTGCGGGGCAGTTTCATCCCACCCGCCGAGATCAAGGCCGCCCGTGATGTGCTGCGCTACCGCACCAAGCTGGTGGAGTCGCACACCTCGGAGTTGCAGCGGCTGGGCAATGTCCTGCAGGACGCCGGCATCAAGATCGACTCGGTGGCGTCCAGTCTGACCACCAAGTCCGCTCGGGTGATGGTGGAAGCCCTCATCGATGGCGAGCGCCGCCCCGGGGTGCTGGCCGACCTGGCCCGGGGCCGGATGCGCGCCAAGATCGGGGACCTGGCCGTGGCGGTGGAGGGCCGCTTCGACGCCCACCACGCCCTGATGTGCCGGCTGCACCTGCAGCACCTCGACCAACTGGAAGCGATGATCACCAAGCTTGATGGCCAGGTCGAGGAGATGATGCAGCCCTTTCGCGCCCAGCGGGACCTGCTGAAGAGCATCCCCGGGATCGGCGAGCTGGCCTCGGCTGCGGTCATCTCCGAGATCGGGGTTGAGCTCAGCGACTACTTCCCGACCGCCCAGCACCTGGGGTCCTGGACCGGGCTGTGCCCGGGTAACCACGAGTCGGCAGGTAAGCGGTACCGCGGGCACCGCCGTAAGGGCAACCAGCACCTGCAACCAGTGCTGGTCGAGTGCGCCTGGGCCGCGGTCCGCACCGACGGCTACCTGCGTGAGTTCTACCGCCGCAGCGTCCTGAAGTTCGGCGGGTGGCGCAGCCCCGCGGCGAAGAAGAAAGCGATCATCGCCGTCGCACACAAGCTCGCCGTGATCATCTGGTACGTCCTGGCCACCGGCCGCCCCTACCACGACCTCGGCGCCGACTACTTCGCCGCCCGCCTCGACCCCGCGATCGAAACCCGCCGGCTCGTGGCCAAGCTCCAAGCGCTCGGCCACACCGTCACTCTCGACCCCGCGGCCTAACCCAACACCGAAAAGAACCCGGCACCGCTGCGTGCCGGGTACCTTCACGCGCCCGGGTCACCTCGATTCACGTATCAGCCACCTTCCCGCAACCACGT
>NZ_JAHKRK010000441.1 GCF_019396355.1 Pseudonocardia nigra | reverse complement strand
ACCGGCCACCCCTGGATGCCGGCACTACCCGCGCCCACCTGACCACGGACACCGAGCCGAGCGCACCGGAGGCCGAACGGCCGACCGGCGATCACGCCATGCCACCACACCGCTGAATGTTTACGCGGCCAGGAGTGCCGGGATATGTGGTGCGACCGCAGGGGCGAACCGAACCAGGGTGTCGAGTCGGAGGCGGAGCGCCACGGCGGTGCCCGATGCCAGGGCGAAGACCGACCCGAGGTGGCCGTCGGCGCCGCCGAACAGTACCGACCGAGGCGCGTACAGCGCCGCGAGGGCGTCGGGTGCAACCTGCGCCAGGTCGTCGTGCACGGCTCGGCCATCGACGATCAGCGCCTCTCCACCGATATCCGGCTGACGTCCACAAGCGGTCAGCAGCAGGCCGGGCGGGTTCGCGACACCAGAACGATCTGTGTGCGGCGGAAGGGCCGCCCGGGTGAAACCCGCCATTGCCGCTTCCCGCACTCCACGATCCTGAATCACGGTGACACCGTCGGAATCGCTGTCCCGATGTGGGACCACTGACCCGATCGAGCGGGCCAGGTCGATCAGCGCAGGCGGTCCGGATACCTCATCGATCAGCGACACGCCGACGGCGGCGAGGTCCGCAAGTACCTCCGTCGGCGCAGTGCATCGTCTGACTGGCAACTCCAGGAGCATGCTTCCCCCTCCAGCTCGGATGACTGAAGCACACCGCCCGTAGGAACGTGCGTCCACTGACAGATTGTCAACTCCGCCCTGCCGCCCGGCGCGCCGGACTCCTGATATCGTCCAGGAGATCGACGTGATGCCAGCCGGAAGGATCACCCTGTGCATTTGCCACTGGCGACGCCACCCCAATTCTCCATCTCGATCAAAGGTGTCGTGCTGGATGTCTTCGGGCGTGTTTTGCTACTGAAGAACGAACGCGAGGAGTGGGAGTTGCCAGGAGGTCGCATCGAGATCGGCGAGACGCCGGAACAATGCGTCGCCCGAGAGATCTTCGAGGAGACGCGGTGGAAGGTCCGAACCGGGCCCATTCTCGATGCCTGGATGTACTACATCAACGCAGGCGAAAAGCACGTGTTCATCGTGACCTACGGCTGCTATCCACAAACCGACCTCGACCCGGTGCTCTCTCACGAGCACAAAGAGATCGGCCTCTTCACCGCCGTCGAGACAGCCCGTCTCAACATGCCCGACGGCTACCGCCGATCCATCGCGACCTGGCGCACCGAGCTACAAAGCAACCGCGCCGCGCATCACATGCCGTGATCGCGCCGTCGTCGCTGTCAGCTCCGCGTGCTCCATCAGCGCTGTGGCTATGGTCGAGCCCGGACGCGAGCCAGGCACTGCGGTCCCATGACCTCGCCGTGATCCTCCGTACGTACCGACGCCTGAACCGGATCAGCCAAGAACAGCTCGCCCTGCAGGTCGGCGGGTCATCACTGACGTCGCGACGTTGCGGCACATCGCTCACAACCTCGGCATCCCTGAGGGTTATTCAGCGAAGCGTTTCGTTACGGTTCTGAGATCAACTTGCGCGTGTCGACAAACGAGTGACGGTCCGATTCACGCGAGAATGGGTTTGCCAACACAAGCCCACGTGAACGGACCGTCG
>NZ_JAHKRK010000440.1 GCF_019396355.1 Pseudonocardia nigra | reverse complement strand
GTGGGGGGGGGGGGGGGGCGCGGCGCCCGCCGCGGCGGCGAAGGCCCCGCCCCGCAAGCGCGGCGGCGGCAAGGGCGGCGCGAAGGCGTCCGGGGATGCCGTCACGGCACCGATGCAGGGCACGATCATCAAGGTCGCGGTCGCCGACGGCGACACGGTCTCGGCGGGTGACCTCGTCGTCGTCCTGGAGGCGATGAAGATGGAGAACCCGGTCACCGCGCACAAGGACGGCACGGTCACGGGCCTGGCCGCCGAGGCGGGCAGCTCGGTGTCGCAGGGCACGGTCATCTGCGAGATCAAGGACTGACCACGGATCCCGTCGAGATCAACGCGGGCACCTGGTACCTCCGGGCGCTGCGGACCGATGAGAGGATCGACGACCGGCCCGCAGTGCTGGCATCGTGCGTCGATCCGGAGATCCGGCGGTGGCGCCGGAGGCCGCCCGCGGAGTGGGTCGAGGCCGACGCGTACATCCGCCGGCGGGCGCGGGACTGGGCGCGGGACGAGCGGTACACGTGGGCGGTCTGCGAGCCGACCACGGGCGAGATGTTCGGCGAGGTCGAGCTCGCCGCGGTCGATCTGCCGCTCGGCACCGCCGAGGCCGCCTGCTGGGCGCTCCCGGAGGCCCGGGGTCGCGGGATGATCACCACGGCGCTGTCGGCGGTGCTCCGGTTCGCCTTCGGCGGGATCGGCCTGCACCGGGTGACCTACGCGTGGGCGGAGGGCAACGCGGCCTCGGCGCGCGTGTCGGCGAAGTGCGGTTTCCTCCCCGAGGGCAGGCAACGCTCGGCCTACGAGGTGGACGGGCAGCGGATGGACGTCCTGCTCGCCGGCCGGTTGGCGACGGACCGTTGACGGGCGAGCACGCACAGTTCTAATTTCAGCGGGCCAGGTGTCACCGCGACCCTCGCGCCGTGCTGCACAAGTGCATAGCGAAGAGCAGTGACGCAACCCGTGTGACCACCCGACCACGGGGCCCGGTTCCTTCCGCCACGCGGAACACCGCGCCGCGGATCCCGTTCGCCACGCTGGCTCAGGCCGCGCCGCGAACACGTGCGAAGTCCCTTCGGCGACAGGATCCGTCATGCCCCCCGACATCCACGTGACCGCCCACATCCACACCGACGGGCCGATCCCCGGCCCCCATTCCCTGCTCACCCTCACCTCCGCCGCGCACGCGCCCGGCGGGGGCCTGATCAGCACGTTCAGCACGAACGTGCGCGAGCTGCCCGGTGCCACCCTGCACCCGATCGCCCTCGAGACCTGGAGGCGACGGGCGGAGGACTGGCTCTGCACCCGCCGGGCCAGCCGTCCACCCGCCATCGCGATGACCGCCTACGCCCGCTGGATCGAACGGCTCCCGGGGCCCGCGGTGTTCGTCGCCGACACCGCCGAACCCGACTACCTGTTCCTCTTCTGGTACCTGCAACGCTTCACCGGGCGCTGGCCGTTCGCCGGCACCCACACCGACGCGGCCCTCCACGGCCGCCTCGCCTGCACCACCTCGTGTCCGCTGGCCGGTTGCCGGGAGCCCGACGGGGCCCTGGCCGCCACCAGCTGACCACACCGCGACACCGCGACGGCCGGTGCGGAGGACGCTCCGCACCGGCCGTCGCCGTTCGC
>NZ_JAHKRK010000439.1 GCF_019396355.1 Pseudonocardia nigra | reverse complement strand
GTAGCTATTCAGTACGTCCGGAGCTGTTGGTGACGTGATCGGGCCCGGCGTGGCGGCTTGATCGTCGGCGTGGTGGCGCGATCATGGACGGATGTCGGACTCGCTGCCGCCGTCCGTGGCGGAGCTCTCGGAGCTGGTCGCGCAGTTGCGGACGACGAACGCCCAGCTGAGCGCGGCGAACACGCAGTTGCGGGCGACGAACGCCGGGTTGCGTGAGGTGATCGCCGGGCAGGCGGTCCACATCGAGACCCAGGCCGGGCAGCTGGAAGCGCTGGCTGCGCGGATCACGGAGCTGGAACGGCGCCTGAGCAGCGACTCGTCGACCTCGAGCAAGCCGCCCTCGTCGGACCCGCCGTACCGCAAACCGGCACGTCGTTCCTCGCGTGGTTCGGCAGGACGTAAGCCTGGCGGCCAACCGGGCGCATCCGGTTCGACGATGCCGTTGATCGACAACCCGAACGAGACGATCATCTGCGACCCGCCTGTGTGCGGGGACTGCGGGACCGATCTGACGGGCGCGCCGGTGGTGTCGGTGACCCGGCGCCAGGTCACCGACGTGCTCGAACCCCCACCCCCGCGAGTGACCGAGTATCAGATCATCGGCCGAGAATGCCCGTGCTGCACGGTGACCACGACCGGGCCGGTCCCGGGGTTCGTGGCGGCTCGGGCCCAGTACGGGCCCGGTGTCCACGCCCGCGCGGCGGAGCTGCTGTGCGGGCACTACCTGCCCGTCGCCCGCGCGACCCGGTTGATGGCCTCGATGCTCGGCGTCACGGTGTCGACCGGGTTCATGGCCGGCGTTCGTGGCCGCGCCGCCCGCCTGCTGGAGGCCACGTTCCTGCCCCGGGTGCGGGACCTGCTGCACCAGGTCGGGGTGCTGCACGTCGATGAAACCCCCGCCCGCGCCGACGGCGGCCTGACATATGTGCACGTCGCCTCCACCGAGTTCCTGACCGCGATGCACACCGGCGGGCGGTCCAAGACCGACATCGACGCCGGCCAGATCCTGCCCGGCTACTCGGGCACGATCGTGCGTGACGGCTACGCCGGCTACACCCACCTCATCGATGCCCACCACGCCTGGTGCGGCGCGCACCTGCTGCGGGATCTGGCCGCGTTCGGCCGCGCCGACCCGGACGGCCAGTTCTGGGCCGCCGCGATGGCCGACCTGCTCACCGACGCCCACCACCACGCACAAACCGCCCGAGCCGCCGGGCACCACGAACTCGATCCCGACGTACTTGCAGGGATCCGGCGGCGCTACCGCGGCGCGATGCACGCCGGGATCAGCGACAACACCGCCCGCGCCGGACCACTCGCCCGCGACGCGCTCACCCTCGCCCGGCGCTTCCGCGACCACGAAACCATGATCCTGCGCTTCGTGGTCGACCTCGCCGTGCCCTGGACAAACAACCAAGCCGAGCGCGACATCCGGCCGACCAAGATCCAACAACGCACCTCCGGCGGCTGCTGGCGCACCCTCGCCGGCCTGGCCGACTTCGCCGTCGTCCAGTCCTACCTGTCCACCACCGCCAAGTGGGGCCTCGACAGCTTCGACGTCCTCACTCAGCTGTTCACCACCGGGGCATGGCTACCACCAGCCGCCGAACCCTGCTGAATAGCTAC
>NZ_JAHKRK010000045.1 GCF_019396355.1 Pseudonocardia nigra | reverse complement strand
GCGGCGGCGCAGCGGGCGGGGTGCCCCCGCGGGACGGCGCGGCCGGCGGCGGGCCACCGTCGCCGTGCTCGCAGCGCACCCGCCACCGGACGCCGAGCACGGCGTGCAGCGACTCGGCGATCACGTCGGTGTTGCTCTGCTCGGACAGCAACCGCGCCAGCGGGGCCGTGCCGATGCTGAGCACCAAGGTGTCGTTCTCGACCGCGCGCACGGTGGCGCTCACCAGCAGGGCGGCGGTGCGCTTCTTGCGCTCCTTGGCGGCGGCGAGGATCTCCGGCCATGCCCGGCGCACCGCGGCCGCGTCGAGTGCGGCAGGCCGCTCGGGCTCGGGGCGGGACGGCGGCGGGGCTGCGCGCTCGGGCGGTGCGGGCGGCGTGGGCGCCGCGGCGGGCTCGGGGGCGCGGCGCTCCGGGGCCGGCTCCGAGGCGGCCGGGCGTTCGGGGGCGGGCCGTTCCTGCGCTGCGCGCTCGGGTGCCGGATGTCCGGGTGCCGGACGCTCGGGTGCCGGACGCTCGGGTGCCGGACGCTCCTGCGGCGACCGCCCGCGCTCGGGAGCGGGCCCGTCGGGAGCGGTCGGAGCGGCCGAAGCGACCTGGGGCGCCGCCGGCTGCTCCGGCGGGGCGGCGGGGGGCGCCTGATCGGACGGTGCGGCGGAGGGCGGTGGTGCCGACGGGGCCGCCGGGACCGCCTGGGCGGCGGGGGCCGGCTCGGTGCGTTCGCTCGGGCGGCGGAACGTGCGTCGTCCGGCGGCCGGCTCGGCCGCGTCGGGCGCCTCGGCAGCCGTCTCACCGGCGGGAAGGGGCGCGGGCGCGATCGCGTTGCGCCGTTCCAGCCGTTCGAGGCGCTCCAGCATGCCCGGCTCGGCGACGGTGGCCGCGGGCAGCAGCATCCGCGCGCACAACAGTTCGAGGAGCAGCCGGGGCGCGGTGGCGCCGCGCATCTCGGTGAGCCCGGTGTGCACGATCTCGCCGTAGCGGGCGAGGGCGGCGGGGCCGATCTTGCCCGCCTGCTCGGTCATCCGCGCGAGCTCGTCCTCCGCGGCTTCCACCAGCCCGCGCTCGGCTGCCTCGGGAACGGCCTGCAGCAGGGTGAGGTCGCGCAGGCGCTGCAGGAGGTCGGAGGCGAAGCGGCGGGGGTCGTGCCCGGCCTCCACCATGCGGTCGACGGACTCGAAGACCGCGGCGCCGTCGGAGGCGGCCAGTGCGTCGACGACGTCGTCGATCAGCGCCACGTCGGTGACCCCGAGCAGCGCGACGGCCCGCTCGTAGGTGATGCCCTCCGGGCCGGCGCCCGCGAGCAGCTGGTCGAGCACGGACAGCGTGTCGCGCGCCGAGCCGCCGCCCGCGCGCAGCACCAGTGGGTAGACCGCCGGGGCGACCACGGCGCCCTCGTCGGCGCAGATGCTCTCCAGCAGCTTCCGCAGCGTGCCGGGAGGGATGAGCCGGAAGGGGTAGTGATGGGTGCGGGAGCGGATGGTGGGCAGCACCTTGTCCGGCTCCGTGGTGGCGAAGACGAACACGAGGTGCTCCGGCGGCTCCTCCACGATCTTCAGCAGGGCGTTGAAGCCCTGCGTGGTGATCATGTGCGCCTCGTCGACGATGAACACGCGGTAGCGCGACTCGGCGGGCGCGAAGAACGCGCGGTCGCGCAGCTCCCGCGTGTCGTCGACGCCGCCGTGGGACGCCGCGTCGAGCTCGGTGACGTCGATGTTGCCCGGCCCACCCGGGGCCAGCGAGACGCACGACGGGCAGACCCCGCACGGGTCGGGGGTGGGGCCGAGCTCGCAGTTCAGCGACCGCGCCAGGATCCGCGCCGAGGACGTCTTGCCGCAGCCGCGGGGGCCGGAGAACAGGTACGCGTGGTTGACGCGGCCGGCCGACAGCGCCGTGCTCAGCGGCTCCGTGACGTGTTCCTGCCCGACCACCTCGGCGAACTTCGCCGGGCGGTACTTCCGGTACAGAGCCAGCGCCACGGGCGCGAGGCTACCGACCGGCACCGACAGCGGAACGCCGGGGAACAACCGAGACGACGGGTGGGGCCTGGGGGCATCGCCCCCGGAGACACGATGAGCGAGTCGGGGCGAGCGCTCCCGACGAGCGAAGGGGACCCCGCGCACCCGCCAGAGCCCGTTGACCCTTGCTGCCTTCCGGCCCTGGGGGAGTTCACAGGATGGACGCCGCGCGGGGTCCGGGGACGAGTGTAGACCGGGCGCAGGCGGCCGCGTCGACCCGGCTATGCTTCGACACGGAGGATTCGCCTAGTGGCCTATGGCGCACGCTTGGAAAGCGTGTTGGGTTCACGCCCTCGCGGGTTCGAATCCCGCATCCTCCGCCGCTGTGAGCAGCGAGAACGCCGGGTCCGCCCTATGGGTGGCCCGGCGTTCGGCCGTTACGGGCCGGTCCCGATCCACCGGCGCCACGCCGGCAGCACGAGGTCGGAGAGCAGGGTGTAGCCGGTGGCCGCGGGGTGCGCCCCGTCCCCGACCCGCACCTCGCGCATCCAGCGCGGCTCGGCCAGCAGCGCCGCGACGACACGCACGTACGGCACGCCGGCCGCGGCGCAGGTCGCGGCGAACCTCTCGTCGAGCCCGGCGATCCGCTCGATCTGCGCGGGGTCGTCGACCGGTGGCGGACCGACCACGAGCAGCGGGAGCCCGGTCGCCGCGGCGCCCTCGGCGACCGCGAGCAGGTTCGCGACGCTCCGCGCGGGGTCCACCCGCGGCACTCCGCCCTCCACCGTGGTGTCGTTGACCCCGAAGGACAGGACGAGGCGTTCCTCACAGCCCTCGGCACGCCGGGCGGCGACCTCGGTCGCCCAGCGACGGCACACGTCATCGCTGGTGTCCCTGCGGACGCCGAGGTTGTAGCCCGTGAGCGGCAGGTCCTCCCGGTGCGTCCGCGCGGCCAGCCTGCCCACCCAGCCGCGGTCCTCCGGATCCCCGACCCCCGCGACGAACGAGTCCCCGACGAAGAACACCCTCAGGTCCCGGACCACTCGAGGAGTCTCACAGCCCCAGGCAGGCACGGGCGGCGGGACATGCATCACATCCGCTGGCACAGTGGGGACACCGACGAGGCGGGAGCGGGCGATGACGGCGATCTTCCTGACGATCGCCGTCGTCGTGGTGCTCGCCCTCGTCGGCGCGGCGGTGCAGGACGTTCGCGCCCGGCGCCGCGGGCGGCGCCTCCGCGGCACCGGCACCTGGTTCGCGCTCCGGGAGACCCGGCGCGACCTGCGCGGCAACTTCCGGATGGGGTTCGGCCTCGGCGACGACCTGCGCTGGACCGCGGCCGCACGTCGCGACGCCGATCCCGAGGCCCAGCGGCGTCGCGAGGAGCAATAGTCCCCCGCTCAGTGGACGCCTGCGGCCGGCGCATCGGCGACCGGCGTGGCCGGGCCGGTGCGCCGGAGCAGCACACCGGCCAGGCCGGCCACGACGAGCAGCACCGCCGCGGCCATCACCGCCGCGGTCTGCATCCTTGACGTGAACGCGGCTCGCGCCCCGTCCCACAGCGGTCCGGCGAGCTCGGGCGGCAGCTCACCCGCGGTCGCGGCAGCGCCGCCGAGCGTGTCGCGCGCCGCCTCCGCGGCCTCGACGGGCACACCGTCGGGCACGACGATCTCGTTCCGGTAGATCGCCGCGGCCACGCTGCCGAGCAGTGCGAGCCCGAGCGCGCCCCCGAACTCCTGCGCCGTCTCGGAGAGCGCGGACGCGGCGCCCGCGCGTTGCGGCGGCGCCGAGGCCACCACCAGGTCCGTGCCGAGCACGAGCAGCGGCGCACCGCCGAGGAAGAACAACGTCAGACCGGCGACGACCACGGCCAGGCCCTCCGACCCGGCCTGGGTCAGCAGCGCCACCCCGGCCGCGCCGACGAGCAGCCCGACTGCCGCGACGGTGCCGGTGCGGTAGCGGGGGCCAGTGCGGGCGAGACCAGGAAGCCGACGATCACCGCGGCCGTCTGCGGCAGCGTCCACAGGCCCGGCGCCAACGGGCTCATGCCGAGCACCCGCTGCAGGTACTGCGACGTGATCAGGCCGAGGCCGGGGCCGACCAGGATCACCAGCATCAGCGTGCCCAGCGAGACGCTGAAGGCCCGCCGGAGAACAGCTGCAGGTCGAGCAGCGGGTTGGCCACCCGGCGCTGCCGCCGGACGAACACCACCCCGAGCGCGACGCCGGCGACCAGCGCGAGCACCGGCAGGACGTCCCATCCGTAGGCGGCGATCTCCTTCAGCCCGTAGATCGCCGCGATGACGGCCGCGATCGACAGCAGCACGCTCGGCGCGTCCACGCCCCTGGCCTGTGGGTCGCGGTACTCGGGCAGCAGGGCGGGCCCGGCGAGGAGCAGCAGCGCCATGACCGGCACGCGCAGCAGGAACACCGATCCCCACCAGAACTGTTCGAGGAGTACGCCGCCGACGAGCGGCCCGATCACCATGCCCCCGGTGAACCCGGTCATCCAGATGCTGATGGCCGCGGTGCGCTGCGCCGGGTCGAGGAACATCGTGCGGATCAGCGAGAGCGTCGACGGCATGAGCGTCGCGGCGGTCGCCCCGAGCAGTGCGCGGGCCGCGATCAGCAGCTCGGCCGTCGGCGCGAGCGCGGCCAGCGCCGAGGCGACGCCGAACCCGGCCGCGCCGACGAGCAGCAGGCGCCTGCGGCCCACCCGGTCCCCGAGCGCGCCCATCGTCATGAGGAACCCGGCGATGAGGAACCCGTAGCTGTCGGTGATCCACAGCAGCTGCGAGCTCGTCGGCCGCAGGTCCGCGCTCAGCTTCGGGATCGCGAGGTGGAGGACCCCGACGTCGATCGAGATCAGCACCGTCGGGAGGACGAGGACGGCGAGGCCCAGCCATTCGCGGCGGCCTGCCCGGATGCTCGGTTCCGTGGTCACGGCGGCACGCTGTGAACTGAACCTCACTTGAGGTCAAGCTCGCCACCGACGTGCGGGCAGGATCACCGGTCGGACGGGTCAGAACGCTCACGATCCCGGCCGTGCGAGCCCCGAGCGGGTACCGTCCGGTGTGGGCCCGCAGCCCCGCGGCACCCCCGGACGAGCGCGTCGTACCCGGCACGACAAGACGACGCCACCTCTGGAGGTGCTCGTCATCATGGCGTGGATCGTGTTGGTCGTCTCGGGTCTGCTGGAGACCGTGTGGGCCGCGGCCCTGAGCCGGTCGGAGGGCTTCACCCGGCTCGTCCCGTCCCTCGTGTTCGGCGTCGCGCTCGTCCTCAGCATGGCCGGCCTGGCGTACGCGCTGCGGACCATCCCCGTCGGCACCGGGTACGCGGTCTGGGTCGGGATCGGCGCCGTCGGCACGGCCCTGTACGGGATGGCCGTGCTCGGTGAGCCGGTCACGACGGCCCGCCTGCTCTGCCTCGTCGCGATCGTCGGCGGGGTCGTCGGCCTGAAGTTCCTGCACTGACGTTCCTGCGGCCGGGTGCACCGGTATCCGGCTTCCGGGTCAACGTCGCCGCCGGCCCGCCCGACCATGCATCCCGCTCGTCGCTACGGGGAACACCCGCTTCAGCGGGCCGTCGTGAGCGGCCCCCGTATCGCGGGAGGAACCGTGGGCGTCATCTGGAGCATCATCGTCGCGATCGTGGTGGGTGCCATCATCGGTGCGCTGGGTCGGCTGCTGGTCCCCGGCCGCCAGAACATCTCGATCGCGCTCACGATCGCCGTCGGCATCGTGGCCGCCCTGATCGGAACCTGGCTGGCCAACCTCATGGGCATCGCCACGGCGACGCCGGGCATCGACTGGGGCGAGCTGCTCGTCCAGGTCGTGCTCGCCGCGATCGGCGTGTTCATCGTGGCCGGCGTGGCCGGCAGGCGCTCCCTGCGTCGCTGACGAGGACACCGGCGGGCGCCGGCCCCAACCACCGCGTGGGGCCGGCGCGCCCCGGTGCTGCGTCCGTCGGACGGCGGGAGATCCCGCCGCTCGGGGCGCTAGGAACGGAACCGGCGACCTCCGTGAGACAGAGATGAAGGACCCCTCATCACCCACGCATGCACCATGTGCGATGCAACCGCACGGAAGGGGATCGTCGCTGCTCGTGACGACATCCCCCGTTTGCCACGTTTGTGTTGACGGCGGGTAGCCAACCCAGCGGAGTACCCCCTAGTCTTCCCGATCATTCCGATGACGGGGGACGACGATGCCACCGTTTCGCGCGCTGATCGGCGCTGCAGCGTTCTGCCTGCTCGCCGGGTGCTCGATCGCCGAGGAACATCCGGCGCAGCTGGCTGCCGTGCCGATCGAGGCCCGCTGCGTCGAGACCGAGGCGAGCCCGCCCGCGGGCCGTCCGCCCGCGCTGTCGCTCACCCGCTCGTGGTTCGGCAACGGTGACCTGTGGGTCGGCCTTCCGGACTACCCGGCGAAGGTGGACGGCGAGGCGCTGGTCCTGCGCTTCCCGTGGGTGACCTTCGCCGACGGCGCGCCGACGGCGACCCTCGGCCCGCCGGTGGTCACGGCGACCCGCCGCGATGCCCCCGGCGAGGCCACCGGCCGTGTCGAGGAGCTCAGCCGGGCGTTCGGCACCGGGGAGCTGGTGTTCTGGCCCGCGTCGGTGACGTTCCCGGAAGCGGGTTGCTGGACCGTCACCGGCACGATCGACGACCGGACCGTCGAGTTCGTGGTCGAGGTCAGCGAACCGTCCTGACCGGCCGCACCGGCCCCGTCAGCCGACCTCCACCGGCAGCGCGTCGATCCCGAAGACGAACGACAGCTTGCGGTACGCCAGCTCGTCGACCGCCGTCGCGAGCCGGATGTCCGGGAACCGGCGGACCAGCGCCGGGTACGCGGCCCGCAGCTCCATGCGGGCGAGCTCGGCGCCCACGCACCGGTGGATGCCGTGCCCGAAGGCCAGGTGCGGGCGCGCCGGCCGGGTGGGGTCGAACCGGTCCAGCTCGGCGTCGGCCGCGCCGCTGCGGTTCGCCCCGCTCAGCGAGCACAGGACGAGGTCGCCCGGCGCGATCCGCATGCCGCCGACGGTGACCTCCTCGCGGGCGAACCGCGGGAACGCGACCTGCACGACGGTGAGGTAGCGCAGCAACTCCTCGACGAACGGGTCGACGGCGGCGTCGTCGGTGCGCAGCGCGTCGCGGTGCTCGGGCTGCTGGAGCAGGATGATCGCGCCCAGCGCGAGCATGCTCGCCGTGGTCTCGAGGCCACCGGTGAGCAGGCCGTCGGCCAGGCCGGTGAGCTCGTGGTCGCTGACGTCGTCGCCGTGTTCCTTCACCAGCATGCCGAGCAGGCCGTCGCCCGGCTCGGCGCGCTGCTTCTTGACCAGGTCCGACAGGTAGGTCATGGACTCCGAGATCGCGCCGAGGGAGCCGCCGACGCCGCCGAGGAAGTCGAAACGGGTGGTGCTCAGCCGCTGGAAGTCGGCGCGGTCGGCATAGGGGACGCCGAGCAGCTCGCAGATCGTGAGCGACGGGATCGGCAGCGCGAACGTCTGCACCAGGTCGACCGGTTCGCCGGCCCGCGCGAGCGCGGCCATCTCGTCGAGCTGCTCTGCCACGATGGCCTCGATCCGCGGGCCGAGCCTGCGCAGCCGGTGGCCGGTGAACTCCGGGGTCAGCAGCTTGCGCAGCCGCGTGTGGGCGGGCGGGTCGGTGAAGCCGAGGCCCCCCGGGTTCTGGTCGGCGGTGATGCCCGCCGCCCCGACGAGGTTGGTGAAGTCGCTGCTGAACGCGTGCGTGGCGCCGAGCACCGCCTTGGTCTCGTCGTACCCGGTGACCAGCCAGCCCCGGACCCCGAACGGCAGCGGGAGCTCGCTGACCGGTTCCCGCTCACGCAGGCGGCCCAGCTCCGGCACCGGGTCGAGGCCCTCCCGCTGCAGCGGCACGAGCGCCTTCTCGGGCAACAGCGACAGCAGTGCGTCCGACGATCCGCTGCGCTTCTGCTTCCATCGGAGGTACAGCCGGGCGAACCAGCTGACCACGAGTTTTCTGGGCCCCCCCATGGGCGCCACTCTATGCACTCCCCGAAGGGTGCCGGCAGCACCGTTCGGCCCACTGCCTGCGGCACCGCGCTCTGCTGCGGACCGCACACACCGCGTGGTGACGGCACAGGGCGCCGGCGTCGTGTGCGGTGCCGACCCGCTGTGTGCCGTGGAACGACGAACGCCGGGCCCCGTGCGGGAGCCCGGCGTTCGCGCTGGCGGTAGCGGTGGGATTTGAACCCACGGAGGCTTGCACCTCACGCGCTTTCGAGGCGCGCTCCTTCGGCCGCTCGGACACGCTACCGCCGACGAGCTTACAAGGTGCCCGTCGCGCATCTGCAGGCGGTTCGGCGCCGCCGAGGCGCGCTACGTTTGCTGCGGAGGTGGTCGGCGTGGCCAGAACCATCGCGCATCGCGAGCTGCGGAACAACAGCAGCGCGGTACTCCGAGAGGACCCCGTCCAGGACGTCCTCGACGACATCCGCGGCGAGCGGTGATCGTCTACGTCGAAACGGTCGCCGCCGCGAAGCTCCTCGTCACCGCCTCGTCACCGAGGCTGAGTCCAGCCGGCTCGGCGAGTACCTCGACCAGCTGCCGGACTGCGGCGCATGGCCGTGCGCGAAGATCTCCCGCAGGCCGCGGTGACCGCGGTGATGGAACGCTTCATGCTGATCGAGCCCGACCGCTCGATGTACCGCGACGCCGGGCTGCTCTCCGGCCGGATGCTCCGCGGCCTCGACGCGCTGCACGTCGCAGCCGCGCTCCGGATGAGCGCCGACGTCATGCTGTCCTACGACCGCCAGCAGATCGCGGCGGCGGAAGGCGTGGGCCTGCGCACCCTCTCGGTGTGACCGGCCGGCTCACCGCGCGGCGCTCACCCCGACCCGCGCGAGCACCTCGCCGGCGAGCTCCTGGACCGGCCGCTCCCCGTCGAGCAGGATCGTGCCCTCCGGCAGCCGCGGCACGCCGCTCAGGCACGGCTCGATCTGCGCCTTGCACCACTCCCGGATCCCCGCGTCGCGGTCGGGGTCGTCCGGGGTGAGGCTGCGCCCGTCGATCCGGCGTTCCAGCACGGCGCGCGGCACCTGCAGGTAGAAGTGGTGGACGGGCACGCCTGCCCGGTCGAGAGCGGCAAAGATCTCGGTGCCGTGCTCCGGCTGCACCAGCGTCATCGGCACGAGCACCGGGCGCCGGTACTCCTCCAGCAGCCCGACTGCCATGCTCGCCACCTGGCGCCGCCAGAGCCGGAGGTCCTGGAAGTTTGCCGGGGGGCACCTCGACGATCTCGCGCAGGACGAAGCCGACGAGCTCGGCGTCGAACACCAGCGGCTCCGGCCAGCGCTTCCGCAGCGCGTCGACCAACGTGGTCTTCCCGCTGCCGAACGGCCCGTTCACCCAGACGATCACCGATCCGAGGCTAGTGACCCTCAGCGGTGCGTCGTGAAGAACGACTCCATCAGCGCGGCGCACTCGTCGGCCAACACGCCCCCGACGACCTCGGGGCGGTGGTTGAGCCGCCGGTCGCGCAGCACGTCCCACAGGGATCCGACTGCGCCGGTGCGCGGCTCCCAGGCCCCGAACACGACCCGCGTGACGCGCGCCAGCCCGATCGCACCCGCGCACATCGTGCACGGCTCCACGGTGACGGCGAGGGTGCAGCCCTCCAGCCGCCACTCCCCCCGCTTCGCGGCGGCGGCCCGCAGCGCCAGCACCTCGGCGTGGGCGGTGGGGTCGGCCGTGGCCTCCCTGGCGTTGCACGCCACGGCCAGCTCCCGCCCGTCGGCGTCGACGACCACGGCGCCGATCGGGACGTCACCGGTGTGCGGGGCGACCGCCGCCACCTCGAGCGCGCGACGGACCAGCGCCTCGTCCGAGGCGTGGGGAACGAACGTCACCGGGCGTCGACGACCTCGGCGAGGGCGTCGGCGAACCCGCAGCGGCGCCCGATCGCGGCCAGCTGCTCGTCGGGGTAGAGCTCGACCTCTCCGGCGAGCACCTCGAGCTCGTCGGCGGGCAGGCCCAGGTCGGCGAGGATCGACAGGTCGCCCTCCGGCCACGGCTCGTCGAGGGCGTCGTCGTCGGGCGGGAGCTCGACGCGCAGGAGGTCGAGGACGTCGGCGGCCACGTCGTAGTCCAGCGCGGCCACGGCGTCGGACACCATCATCGCGATCCCACCGGGGTTGGGCCGCAGCAGCACGAAGAACTCGTCGTCGACATCGAGCAGACCGAGCACCGCGCCCGCGCACCGCAACCGCCTCAACTCGGTGATGGCGGCGTCGAGGTCGACGAGCGCTTCGGGTGCCATGCGGGTGCAGCGCCACCGCCCTTCCTCCCGGATCGCCGCTACGGCGAACCCGGGCAGGGCCTCTTCCCGCACGTTCGCGGGCGCCTGGACGCTCTGCACGGCCATGAGACTACGGTAATCCCACGGAGTACTGTGCTCCAACCCACAATCGGAAAGTGGAGGCACGAGTCACCTCCGTAGGTGTCAGGATCGCGCCATGCCGGACGCCCTGATCACCGACCTGCACGCCATGGCGCGCAGCGTCCAGCCCCGCACCGTGGCGTTGCGCCGCGCGCTGCACCGTCATCCCGAGCTCGGTCTGGATCTCCCCCGTACCCGCGACGCCGTGGTGGCCGCGCTTGCCGACCTGCCGCTGCAGGTGCACCTCGGCCGATCCGTCAGTTCCGTGGTCGCCGTGCTGGAGGGCGAACGGCCGGGCCCGACGGTGCTGCTGCGCGGCGACATGGACGCTCTCCCGCTCACCGAGGACACCGGCCTGGAGTTCGCGTCCGAGGTGGACGGCACCATGCACGCGTGCGGGCACGACACCCATGTGGCGATGCTCGCCTCGGCGGCGCGCGTGCTGTCGGGGCTGCGCGAGCAGCTGGCCGGGCGGGTGCTGTTCATGTTCCAGCCGGGCGAGGAGGGCTTCCACGGCGCCCGCTACATGATCGACGAGGGGCTGCTCGACCGCACCGGCCCCGCCGGGCGCCCGGAGCGCGCCTACGCCCTGCACATCAGCGGGACGCTGCCCGCCGGGGAGGTCCACGTGCGGCCCGGCCCGTTGATGGCGGCCGCCGACACGATCCGCGTGACGGTGACCGGGCGCGGCGGCCACGCCTCGGCCCCGCACGACGCGCTCGACCCGGTGCCCGCAGCCGCCGCCATGGTGGGCGCGCTGCAGACGGCGATCACCCGCCGCATCGACACCCATCAGCCCGTCGTGCTGACGATCGCGCACATCGTCGCGGGCACCACCGACAACGTCATCCCGGAGACGGCCTTCCTCGAGGGCACCCTGCGCACGCTGTCGGAGACGTCGCGCGATGCAGTGCACGAGGAGATCCAGCGGGTCTGCCGGTACACGGCCATGGCGCACGGCTGCACCGCCGAGGTCGAGATCGAGCGGGGCTACCCCGTCACGGTCAACGACCGCGGGGCCGCCGGGCGGGTCGAGGCGGTCGCGGCCTCGACGCTCGGCGGCGACCGGGTGGCGACGATGGAGACCCCGATCATGGGGGCCGAGGACTTCTCCTACGTGCTGGCCGAGGTGCCCGGGGCGCTGGCGTTCCTCGGCGGGTGCCCGCTGGACGTCGACCTGGCCACGGCGCCGCCCAACCACTCCAACCGCGTGGTGTTCGACGAGGACGCGATGGCCGCGGGCGTCGCCGTCTACTCGGGACTGGCCCTCGACGCCCTGCACCCCGGGAGGTACGTGTGATCCCGCCCCTGCGCGAGCTCGGGATGGCGCTGCGTTCCCGCGAGCTCTCCCCCACCGAACACGTCACCGAGGTGCTGGACCGGCTCGCCGGTGACACCTGCAACGCCGTGATCACCCTCGACGCCGAGCGGGCCCTCGCCGAGGCCGCCGCGCTGGGCGAGGAGCTCGCGCGCGGCGAGTGGCGCGGCCCGCTGCACGGGGTGGCGGTCGGCGTGAAGGACCTGTTCGACGTGGCCGGGCTGCCCACCCGGGCCGGCTCGGCGATCCTGGCCGACGCCGCGCCGGCCGCGGAGGACGCCCGGGTCGTCGCGCGGCTGCGGGAGGCGGGCGCGATCGTCGTCGCCAAGCTGCACACCCACGAGTTCGCCTACGGCCCCACCGGCGACGTGGCCGCCACCGGGCCCGCGCGCAACCCGCACGACCCGACGCGCATCACCGGTGGCTCCTCGTCGGGATCCGCCGCCGCGGTCGCCGCCGGGCACCTCCCGCTCACGCTGGGCACCGACACCGGCGCGAGCGTCCGCACGCCCGCCGCGCTGTGCGGGGTGGTCGGGCTGAAGCCGGCGTTCGGCAGGCTGTCCACCGACGGCGTCTTCCCGCTGTCGGAGACCTGCGACCACGTCGGCGTGCTCACCGCGGACGTGCACGGCGCCTCGGTGGCGTGGGACGTGCTCAGCCGCCCGGACGGCACCGGCGGGGGCATCCAGGCACCCGGCGTCGCGGGCGTCCGGGTCGGGGTCCCGGTGGACGACTACTGGCGCCCGGCCGACCCCGTGCTCGCCGCGGCGGTGGACGCCGCCGTCGAGCGGCTGCGCGCCGCGGGCGCGTCCGTCGTCGAGGTGCGCACCCCGATGATCGACGAGCTCGCCGCCACCTACCCCGCGATCGTCGGGGCGGAGGCGTACGCCACGCACGCGGCCTGGCTCAGTGAGCGCCCCCACGACTACCAGGACGCGACGCGGGATCGCCTGCAGCCGTTTGTCACGCAGCCCGCGCGCGAGTACGTCGACGCGCTGCGCGCCCGGGGCAGGCTCGTCGCCGCGATGCGGGCGGCAGTGGGCGACGTCGACGTCCTCGTCCTGCCCACGACCCGCCTGCGGGCCACCCCGATCGGCGCGGCCACGGTCGAGGTCGATGGCGCGGCCGTGCCCGTGCGGCCCGCACTGCTCGCGCTCACGCTGCCGTTCAACCTCACCGGCTGGCCCGCCGTGTCGGTCCCCGGAGAGGTGCCCGACGGCGAGCTGCCCGCCGGCGTGCAGGTGGTGGGCGTCGGGCTCGAGGAGCGCGGGATGCTGCGGGTGGCGGGGGCGCTGACCAGGCCGTGAGTGGATACGAGTGCTGGAGCACTCGTATCCACTCACGGGCGGTACCGTCCCTCCGTGACGGAACGGGCGGTCTGCGTGATAGGCGCAGGGTTGATCGGCGGTTCGCTCCTGCGCGCCGCGGACAAGGCCGGGCGCACGGTGTGGGGCGCCACGGCGTCCGACGGGACGGCCGAGCAGGCCCGCGCCGACGGGTTCGACGTGGGCACCGACACCGACGCGGCCCTGCGCCGGGCCGCCGACACCGATGCGCTGGTCGTGCTCGCCGTGCCGCTGCCGGTGCTGCCGGAGGTGCTGCGCCGGGTCGACGCGGTCGCCCCGACCTGCCGGCTCACCGACGCCGTGAGCGTCAAGGTGGCGGTGGCCGACGCCGTCGCCCGCTACGCACCGCGGGCCCGGTTCGTCGGCGGGCACCCGATGGCGGGCACCGCCGAGTCCGGCTGGGCGGCGGGCAACGGGACGCTGTTCGTCGACGCGGCGTGGGTGGTGGCCGCCGACGACGGCCTCGACCTCGACGTGTGGGCCGACGTCGCGGAGCTGGCCTGGGCGTGCGGATCCCGGGTCGTGCCGGCGGCCGCCGACGAGCACGACCTCGCCGTGGCGAAGGTGTCGCACCTTCCGCACCTGTTCGCGGCCGTGCTGGCCGCGGTGGGGGCGGCGGGCGAGGACGACCTGCCGCTCGCGCTCGCCGCGTCGTCCTTCGCCGACGGCACCCGGGTCGCGGGGACGAGACCGGAGCTCGTGCTCGCGATGTGCGAAGGCAACCGGGACGCCCTGCTCGCGGCCGTGGACGACGCGCTGGGCAGGCTCGGGGCGATGCGGGGTGCGCTCGCCTCCACCGGAGGGCTCGCCGCGACCGTCCGCGCCGGGCACGCCGGGCGTCAGCGGTGGGCGGCCGCCCGCGATCCGCAGGGCGTGCGGGTGCGGATCGAGGGCCCCGGGGCCCTCGCCGAACTGCGCGACATCGGCCGCCGCGGCGACGCGGTGGTGGGCTGGGGGTGATGCCAGCAAGGTGACAATACTGCCACTGGACGGCAGTAAGGCCACCATGCTGGCATCCAGCGATACGGCGAACGTGGCGCGCGGCGGGCGTCAGCCCGCTGCGGGCGTGACGCCCGGCGACAGCCGGCGCGCGAGGCCCGGGTAGCTCGACACCACACCGTCGGCGTCGACCACGAGCTCGGCGGAGAAGTCGCCCCACCGGAACTCGACCAGCGCGTGCCCCGACTCGTCGTCGAGCACCGACACGGTGCGGTAGACCTGCTCGACCACCTGCATCTCGAGGTCCGGCAGCGACACGAACACCATCGGCACCACGTGCTCGCCCGGCTTCCGGTGCAGGCCGAGGCGGCGGATCGGGAGCGAGTTGAACATCGGGCTGTAGGCGAGGTCGACGTCGAGCGCCCCGGCGAAGTCGCCGCGGGTGCCGCCGGAGGCCGCGCCCGTGTCGACCAGCCACACGCCGTCGTCGGTGCGGTTGAGCGTGAGATGACGCTCCTTCTCCGCGGTGGCGCTGGTGACCGAGAGCCGCGCGAGCCTGCCGTCCTCACCCACGATGAGGCGGTAGGAGGCGGTGAACTCTCCGCCGGCGCCGACCCGCACCATCCGGCCCAGTGCGCGGAACCCGCCGGTTCCGAGGAGGAGCCGCGTGCCCTCGAGCCCTCGGCCGTCGTCGGCCTGCCACGTGAGCATCGTCGTCACCGGTACCACCGTAGACGACCCGGGAGGTCGGTCTCGTTGCGATCCACCGGGGCCCCCCTCGTCCAGCATTGCGCCTGCAACATCCTGCCCCGGACCGGGCGGCCCGCCAAGGGCCCGGAGATCACGACTCGGACCCGACCTGGTCGGGATCCAGGTCGTCGCGGACCCCCCGGAACACCGGCTGCCGCAACCGTCCGCCGTCGGTCCAGCCCATGTGGGCCACCTCGACGACGGTCGAGGGCTCGCACCAGTGTGCTCCCACGCCGTCCGACCGCGGCACCCGTTCGGTGAACGGCGAGGCCTCCGCAGTGACGAGCCGGTCCCGCAGCACCCGCTGGGCGATCTCACCCGCGAGCCCGGACCCCACCTTCCCCGCGTAGCGCAGGCCGCCGCCGTCCGGCACTCCCAGCAGGAGCGCCCCGATCCGTCCTGCACTGCTGCGTTCCGCCCGCCACCCGCCGACGAGGCAGATCTGGGTGCGGCGATGGGTGACCTTCACCCAGGCGGGGCTGCGGCATCCGGGCCGGTAGGGCGAGTCGCGGCGTTTGGCGACCACACCCTCCATGCCCCGCTGCACGGTGGCGTCGAGAAGGGCCTGGCCATCGGTGTAGGTCGGCGACAGCGACAGGGCGGGCACAGCGGTGAGGTCGAGCCGTTCCAGGGTGCCGCGGCGCTCCTCGAGCGGGCGTTCCAGCAGCGGCACGCCGTAGAGCCGCAGGACGTCGAACACCATGAACGTGACCGGCCGCGCGTGCGCGATCCGCGGGGGGACCGGGCCGTGCATGCGGTCGGCGAGCGCCGCGAAGCTCGGGATGCCGCCCTCCAGCAGCACCACCTCGCCGTCGAGTAGGACGTCGGGGGCGAGGCGGGTGAGCTCGGCGAGCTCGGGGAAATGGGACGTGACGTCGCGTCCGCTGCGGCTGGTCAGCCGGACCCCACCGGCCACGGCCTCGGCGAGCAGCCGCATTCCGTCCCATTTCACCTCGAACAGCCATTCCGGTCCATCCGGAAGGGCTCCAGGGGTGGCGAGCATGGGCTGCACGCCGCCATGCTGACACCAGGAACACCAATCACCCAGAGTGGTAACCCGCGGAGGAACAGGGGCTCGCATGCGCGCGATGTGGAGCGGCGCCGTGTCGTTCGGTCTGGTCAGCGTGCCGATCAAGCTCTATTCGGCCACCACGAACCACGACATCCGGTTCCACCAGGTGCACGCGGCCGACGGTGGACGGATCAAGTACAAGCGCACCTGCTCGATCGACGGGGAGGAGGTGGCCTACGCCGACATCGTCAAGGGATACGAGACCGAGGACGGCGAGCTCATCACCCTCAGCGAGGAGGACCTCGACTCGCTGCCGTCCGTGTCGGGTCACGAGATCGACGTCATCGAGTTCGTGCCCGCCGACCAGATCGATCCCCTCCTGTTCGACAAGAGCTACTACCTCGAACCCGAGGTGAAGGCGGCCAAGCCGTACGCACTGCTGCGTGAGGCGCTCGTGCAGACCGACCGGATGGCAGTGGTGCGTGTCGCGCTGCGGCAGCGCGAGACGCTGGCGCTGCTGCGCGTGCGGGACAAGGCCATCGTGCTGCAGACCATGCTCTGGCCCGACGAGGTGCGCGAGCCCGAGTTCGACATCCTGGATGCCGACGTCGAGCTGCGGCCCCAGGAGCTGACGATGGCGGCGTCGCTGGTGGAGAGCCTCGGCGCCGACTTCGACCCCACGCAGTTCCAGGACGAGTACCGCGACGCCGTGGTGGAGCTCATCGATCGCAAGCGCACCACCGGTGACACGCGGCCGGCACCGGCGGCCGCCACGGCCGACGAGGGGCCGGACAGCATGACCGACCTGCTCAGCGCCCTGCAGGCCAGCGTGGAGGCGGCCCGGGCGGGCGCGGCGGGCGGGAAGCAGGCGGCGAGCCCACCCGCGAAGGAGCCGGCCCCGAAGAAGGCGCCCGCGCGCAAGTCGTCGGCGAAGAAGAAGGCCGCGGACGACGAGGAGGCCGCGCCCGCGCCGCGCAAGCGCACCCGGAAGCCGGCCTGAGCACCTGTGAGTGGAGAACGTCGCTCCGGCGACGTCCTCCACTGACGAGCCCGTCAGGGCCCCAGGGCGTTCTCCGGCGGCCGCTCGTCGTTCGCCAGTGCCTCGAACAGCGCACTGGCCCGCTCCCGGTCCCAGTTCACCACGCCGTCGCGGACGGGAACGGTGGTGGAGACGCCCTCGGCGAGCCCGCGCATCGCTAGGCCGAGGCTCGCCAGGTGCCACACGTGGGTGCCCTCGTCCACGGCGATCGACTCGGACAGGTCGGTGGCCAGCGGCACGATCCGGAACGGGTTGAGCACCGTGCCCGGGCTGGTGACCTTGTCCAGCAATGCGGAGATGAACGCGCGCTGGCGCTCCACCCGGCCGAAGTCCGACGTCGCGGTGGCGCGGGTGCGGACGTAGCCCAGCGCGGTGGCCTCGTCGAGGGTCTGGCAGCCCGCCTCGATGTCCAGCGCGGCCTTCGGGTCCTCGATCGCCTCGGGGATGCACATGTCGACGCCGCCCACGGCGTCGACCACGGAGACGATCCCGAGGAACCCGATCTCGACGTAGTGGTCGATGTGCAGCCCGGTGGCGCCCTCGACCGTCCGCACCAGCAGCTCCGGCCCGCCGCCGTCGGCCCCGCCACCGCGCGCGTACGCTGAGTTGATCTTGTGCCGGCCGTGCCCGGGGATGCTGACCATCGAGTCCCGCGGGATGCTCACCAGCGTGGTCGGGCCGCTGCCGGTGTGCAGCAGCATGATCGTGTCGGTGAGCTCGGACTCGGGATCGCCGGTGGCGTACTCGGCGCGCTGCTCCGGGGTGAGGTTGGCCCGGCTGTCGGAGCCCACGATGAGCCAGTTCGTGCCCTCCGACACCGCGGCGCTGTCGGCCGGGAGCGCGGACACCCTGGTGAGCGTGGTGTCGATGTAGACGCCGAACCCGACGACGAGCAGCAGCAGGACGGCGAGCGCGCCACCGATCCGCCGCCCCCACCTGGGTCGCCGGAGCGGGCGGGGCCGGGCCGGGCGGCGCGGTGGGGCGGCCGGTGGGGCCTGCGGTCGTACCTGTCCGGCCGGCAGCACAGCCGTGGGCTGCAGCGGGCGCGGCCTGCGCGGCGGCTGGCCCTGCGGCGAGCGCGGAGGAAATGCGCCGGGCGGCTGCCGGCCCGGCTGCTGCTGACTCGGCGGCTGGGAACGCGGCCGCTGGGGCTGCACCCACTGGGGCCCACCACCGCGGCGCGGCGGGGGGCCGGGTGGCCGTCCGGGCGGCGGCGGACCGCCCCGCCCCGGGTAGTCACCGTTCATCCTGTCCACCATTCCCGTCGCCGCAGGCGATCCGCGGTTCCGCCCGGGCCGCGGCGACGATACGCACGCGCGGTCGTCCCACACCGAGAGGACGCGCGAGACGCTGGGCGGGTTCCGTGGCCGTCGCCACCCGGCGCCCGGCGGCGGTCACGAGGAGAGCAGCGGCTCGCCCTCGAAGCGGCCGAGCTCCTCGCAGTAGAACTCGATGCCCACCCCGTTCGGGTCGCGGATGTAGAGGCTGTTGTCGATGCCGCGGTCCGGGCCGAGGTAGTCGATGCCGGCATCGTCGAGCCGCGCCCGCGCCGCGGCGAACTCCTCGGCCGAGGTGGACAGCGCGAGGTGCTGCACCGCGCCGACCGTCTCCGAGAAGTCCGGGTGGTCGTGGCCGGGGAAGTCGAAGAAGCCCAGCAGGTTGCGGTTGCCGATGTCGAAGAAGAAGTGGCTCGACCCGGCGTAGTCGCGGTTCTCCACCAGCTCCACCAGCGGGAACCCGAGGACGTCCTGATAGAAGCGGATGGTCTCCTCGACGTCGCGGCAGATCAGCGCGAGGTGGTGCACGCCCCGCACCGTGGTCGCCCGGCGCTCCCCCGGCGCACGCAGGTACTTCTTCCTTCAGCTCGGCGCGACGGGCCCGCACGGCCTCGAGCTCGGCCCCCTGTGGCTGTGGCATGAGCACATCCTCCCGCCGCGCCCGATCATCCGCACCCCAGGACGGGCGCGGCGGGCACGACCGGGTGCTCGAGGCCGTCGGGCCGGAGGGACATCCCTTCGCCGCTGCGGGGTAGTCCGGCTCCGACGCGAGGAGGGTTGATGACCGATCGCTTCGACGGCTGGATCGCCGGCCTGGGCACGAGGGCGGGGCTCCGGGTCGTCGTGGGGCACTGGCCGCGATCGCCGCTGGGCGCGTTCACGGACGTGATGGTGGAGCGGCCGGACGGACACCGCGTGCTGCTCGCACCGTCGGACGCCGTCGCGGAGTTCGTCGCGGCGACCTACACGTTCGACGACGTCCGCACGGCGCCCGTCGACGCAGAAGTGGCCGGCGCCCACTGGCGGGTGACGGCGGGCCCGCTGGTCGTCGCGTTCACGGTGGGCGGGCGCACCGCGCTGGGGCTCCTGCTGCGGGCGGTGCCGCGCGCGCTCGCCACCCACCCGCGGTGGATCGGCGCCGTCGACGTCGTCGCGCGCGCGGTGCTGCCGGGAGTGCGCACCCGCGGCAGTGCGGCCGGCGGGCGGCGGGAGTACTACGGGGCGCTGGACCTGCACCGGCTCACGGAGGCCGCCGTGCGGTGGGACGGCGCCGACCAGGGCCCGCTCGCGCCGGTGTCCCCGCCCGTGCGGTTCGGGTTCGGGTCGACGCCGCGAACCCCGTCGCTGACGCGCGTGGTCACGCTCGTGCAGGCGGGGTGAGCCGGTGCAGACCTTCCTCCCCTACCCCGACTTCGCGGCCAGCGCCGCCGTGCTCGACGACCGGCGCCTCGGGAAGCAGCGCGTGGAGGCGCTGCAGGTGCTGCGCGCGCTGACCCGGCTGACGTACGGGTGGAAGCGCCACCCCGCCGTGCGGATGTGGGCGGGGCACCCCGAGGCGGTCGCGGCCTACGGGCTCGACATCTGTGCGGAGTGGGTCGGGCGGGGCCGGGCCGACACGTGCGCGGCCACGATCGGCACCGACCTCGCCGCAGCCGGGTTGACGTCGCCGCGGCCGCAGGCCCAGCTCGCCGACCGGGGCCTGCTCCCCGAGTGGATCGGCAACGACCGCGTGCACCGCAGCCACCGCTCGGCCCTCGTGCGCAAGGACCCGGAGTTCTACGGCCCACTGTTCCCCGACGCCGACCCGGCATGGAGTACTTCTGGCCGGTGTGACGGACCCGCCGATGCGACCGCGGGGTGGCCGGCGAACGTCAGGAAAGCCACGTTCCGGACGCTGAACGACAGCAACGTGGCTTTCCTGTCAGTGGGTGCCCCTACTTCAGCGCCCCCACGCTCAGCCCCTCCTGGATCCGCCGCTGGAACGCGATGTACACCGCGAGCACCGGCAGCAGCGCGATCACCAGGCCCGCGAACAGCGCGCTCCAGTCCGACCGGTAGCCCTGGTTGGCCGCCAGCACCGCGAGGCCCTGCGAGAGCACGTAGCGCTCGCTGTCGGGCATCAGCACCAGCGGCAGCAGGTACTGGTTCCACAGCCCGAGGAAGTTGAAGATCCCCACGCTGATCAGCCCGGGCCGGGCGAGCGGCAGCATCACGCGGAAGAACGCGCCCGCGTGCGAGCAGCCGTCCAGCAGCGCGGCCTCGGCCAGCGCGGCCGGCAGCGTCCGGAAGAACCCGGTCAGGAAGAACACCGTGAACGGCAGCGCGTGCGCGGTGTAGACGAGGATCAGCCCGTGGTAGGTGCCGAGCATCCCCACGTTCTGCACCACGAAGAACAGCGGCACGAGCGCCAGGAAGATCGGGAACGTCATCCCGGTGACGAACGCGTAGTAGATGACGTTGCGGCCGGGGAACTCGTACCGGGCGAGCACGTAGGCCGCCATCGCCCCGAGCAGCATCACCAGCACCACCGACGAACAGACGACGATGGCGCTGTTGAGGAAGTACTGCCCGATGTTGGCGGTCGTCCAGGCCCGCACGAAGTTGTCGAAGTGCCATTCGGTCGGCAGGCTCCACGGGCTCGTGAAGATCTCGCGGTCGGACTTGAACGCCGTGAGCACCGCCCAGACCAGCGGCACGGCCACGAGGACCGCCCACACCACGAGGATGCCGTGGGAGAACACGTTGAGCGTCCGCTCCCCCGCCGAACCGCCCCCGGACGGACGACCGTGGGACCGGGGCGGCGACGCGGGCGGGCTTGCCGGGGCCGCGGGCGCCGGCGTGTCGAGCGTCATCGCAAGGCCTCCTAGTACTCGACCTGCTCGCGGCGGCTCAGCCGCAGGACGGCGACGGCCAGCAGCAGGGTCACGAAGCACAGCGCCACGCCGATCGCCGAGGCGTAGCCGAACCGGCCCTCGGTGAACGCCGCCCGGTACAGGTACTGGGCGACGACCTCCGTGGACCCGTCCGGCCCGCCCTCGGGAAGCATCACCTGCAGCAGCGCGAAAGCGTCCAGCACCATGATCCCCAGGTAGATGTAGGAGACCTGGACGCTGTCCCAGATCATCGGCAGCGTGATGCTCCAGAACGTGCGCATGCGTCCGGCGCCGTCGAGCGTCGCCGCCTCGAACACGTCGGAGGGCACCGACTTCATCGCCGCGCTGAACAGCACGTAGTAGAAGCCCACCGCCCCCCAGATCAGCACCGCCATCACGGCGGGCAGGGCGAACGTGGTGTCGCCGAGCCACGGCCGGGTGAGCCACTCGAACCCGACCAGCCGCAGCACGCTGTTGAGCAGGCCGGCCTGGGGGTTGTAGAAGAACGCGAACAGCACACCCGCGATGACCACGGGCACGACGTGCGGGAAGAAGTACACCACCTGGTAGAACCGCGACCCGCGCACGCCGCCGTGTCCGATCACGCCGTGACGGCCCGCGAGCGTGGTCATGGTGGCGAGGAACAGCGCGAGCGCGATCGTCACCAGCGGCACCACCACGAGCATCAGCGCGTTGTGGCTCATCGCCCGCCAGAACCGCGCGTCGGTCGCGAGCTCGACGTAGTTGCCCAACCCGATGAAGTTCTGGCTGCCGGAGAAGCCGCTCCAGTCGGTCATCGAGATGTAGAAGGCCTGCAGGTACGGCGACACGACGAACACGACGTAGAGCGCGAGCGGCACGACGAGGAAGCTCGCGATGAAGCGGTACTTGCCGTAGCGCATGGCCCGGTCCTCAGCGCTGGTACTTGGGGATGCTGTCGTCGGCGGCGATCCGGTCCGACTCCGCCTGCAGGGTGGACAGGTAGGTGTCGGCGTTGATCCGGCCCGCCAGCAGGTTGGTCGTCTCGGTCTTCAGGACCTGGCTGAACGGCGCATACCAGATCCGGAACTTCCAGCTGAAGACGTCGTCACCCGCCGCGTCCAGCGCCGCGGACACCGACTCCAGAGCGGGCGTCTTCTGCGCGCTCGCGGTGGCGCCGCGCGTGGCGGGCACCGACGCGGTCAGCTCGGCGAACTCGGCAGCGCCCTCCTTCGAGAGCATCAGCCGCACGTACTCGAGGCCGCCGTTGACGTTCTTGGCCCTGGCCGGCACCACGAACGCCTCGGCGGGCTGGGTCCGCAGGGCGGTGGCGGGCATCGCCCCGCCGCTGTCGAGCAGCGGCACCGGCGCCGCGGTCATCGTGAAACCCTCCGGGGCGATGCCCTTCATCTCGTTCTCCAGCCACGAGCCCGAGACGTAGAACGCCGCCTGCCCCTGCACCCAGGCCGTCTGCGCCTCGGTGTGCTTGAGCGCCTCGGAGCCCGGCATGAAGTAGCCCTTGCGGACCATCTCCTCGATGCCCTGCGTGGCCGCGACCACGGTGTCCTGCTTCCAGGCGCCGGGCTCCAGGTTGTCGATGTTGCGGACGACGTCGAGGCCGCCCTGCTTGATCGCCGCGCCGAGGTTGAGATCGATCAGGTAGTCGCCCGCATTGGTACCGCCGTAGGCGAACGGGGAGATGCCCGCGGCCTTGATCTGCTCGCAGACCGCCATCATCTCGTCCCACGTGGTCGGCACCTGCCAGCCGTTCTGCTCGAACAACGGCTTCGAGTACCAGACCGCGAACGTCTCGTAGACGTAGTTCAGCATGAGGCACCGGTCGCCGAAGGTGCCCGACTCGATCACGCCGGGCAGCAGCGTGTCGCGCACGGGGACGTTCGGGTCGTCGACCGACGGGGCGTCGAGCAGCGGGGCGAGGTCGGCCAGCTGGTCCTCGTTGACGAGCGTGGCGTACTCGATCTTCTGCGCGCCCGAGTCGTCCAGCACGTCCGGCGGGTTGCCCGCGACGAACCGCGGCTGCATCTCCTGCGCGATCTGTGTGGTCGCCGTGTGCGAGATCTGCGCGCCCGGGTACTGGCGCTCGTAGAGCGACTGGTGGAACAGCGCGTACTCGTCCCCGTACCCACCCTTGAAGATCACCACGTCCAGGGGGGCGTCCACGGCGACCCCGAGCGGGTTCTGCGCACTCCGCTCCCCCTCGACGGCGCCGGTGGCGCCTCCCCCGGCCGTGGCACACGCCGAGAGCACGCCTGCGCCGGGCACGGCGAGCAGCCCGGCCGCGGCCAGCCGCTGGAGGAACTGCCGGCGATCGAGGTCGGAACTGCGACGGGGCGGGTTCATGATGTCCTCCTTGACATCAGCGGCCTTTCCGGCCGCGACCTTCAGGCGGGTCGGCGGATGCGACAGGCGTAACGGGATTCCAGGGCCATGTTGTGGGCGTCGCCCTCCGGCACGTTCGACGAGACGTAGACCGGCGGGGTCTCACCCGCGGCGAGCATCGTGCGCACGACCTCCGCCACGATCATCTGCGCGAGCAGCGCCGCGGTGATCGACGAGACGGCACACACCGCGACGTCCCCCGCGCGGAGCACGGCGTCGCCGTAGGGGGCGCCGTTGTCGAGCACGACGTCGGCGAGCTCGAACAGCCGCAGGCCGGACGGGTGGCGCGAGGTCACCCGCGAGGTGTGCGCCATCGACGTGATCGCGATGAGCCGGTGCCCGCGCTCCTTCACGATCCGCGCCATCTCGACCACCGAGCCGTTGCCCCCGGAGTTCGAGGCGAGCACGAACACGTCGCTCTGCTGCACGCCCGCGAGGTCGTAGAGCCTGCGGGCCACCGCGGGATCGCGCTCGAGGTGCTCGGTGAACAGCACGTCCGGCGGGTCCCCGCCCAGCAGGACCAGGTCGCGCAGGGCGATCATGTTCGTGGGGACGAGGCCGCCGGCGCGTCCGGCCAGCTCCATCGCCAGCGCCTGCGAGTGCCCGGTGCCGAAGGCCTGCACGACCCCTCCCGCGCGCAGCCCTTCGACGACCAGGTTCACCGCCCTGGCGACGGCGGCCGCCTGCCCGGACCCCACCCGGCGGACGGCCGCTTCCGCCGCGGCCGTGAAGGCGGCGGCGGACACCTCGGTGTCGGTTTCGGTGCTGGTACCGATGTCGGTACCGGTGCTGGTCTCGGCCATCAGGCACCCCGCGGGGAGTCGGCTGGGCGCGCCACGGCGCCCCGCGACCTCGGCTCGTGCGGGATCCGGTGGGCCGCCACCGCGTCGGCGGTACGGCCGAACGCATCGGTGGCCCGCTCGTGGGTGCGCTGGGCGACGGCCAGGTACAGCAGGTCGAGCACCAGGAACTGGGAGTGCCGCGCCGACATGGCCCCGGCGCGGAACGACGTCTCGCGCACCGCCGTGCCCAGCAGGTGGTCGGCCACCTCGGCGATCGGCGAGGTGGGGAAGTTCGTGATGGCCACCGTCGTCGCGCCGCGGGCCCGGGCCCTGGCGAGCGTCTCGACGGTCTCGGTGGTGCGCCCGCTGTGCGACAGGGCTACCGCCACGTCGCCGGGCCCGAGGAGCGCAGCGCTGGTGAGCCCGTTGTGCACGTCCGACCAGGTCCAGGTGGCGATCCCGATCCGGTACAGCCGCAGCTGCTGGTCCTCGAGCACGGCCGCGCTGCCGCCGGTGGCGTAGAAGTCGACGCGCCGCGCGGCCACCACGGCGTCGACCACCGCGTCCATGGCGGTGAGGTCCAGCGCGGCCGCGGTCTCGTGCATGGCCTGCAGGTCCACCGCCAGCAACGTGCGCAGCACGCGGTCGAGCGGGTCGGTCGGCAGCACGTCGGCGCCGATGCCGAGCTCCCAGCCGGCCTGGTCGGCGCGGCCGATGTCGGTGGCGATGCCGACCCGCAGCTCGGTGTACCCGGCGACGCCGAGCGTGCGACAGAACCGGGTGACCGTGGCGGGCGAGGTGCCGCTGCGCTCACCGAGCTCGGTGATCGTGGCGCGGGAGGCCCACCCGGGGTCCTCCAGGATCGCGTCGGCGACCTGTCGCACCGCGCCGGTGAGGCCGGGCAGCAGGCTGCGCAGGCGCACGAGGAGCTGCCCCGAGCCCGCCTCGACGGGCGTGTCCGAGCCGGCCGCCACCGCCATCAGCAGAACCTTTCGCGTCGATGCGAGGTGGTGAAAATTTCCACCGACGCGAGAGAACTGTCAAGAGCCCGGTAAGACGTTCCTGGGACGGCCCACTCGGGTGGCACGCGCGCGCCACGCTCCCCTTCGCGGCCCATGCCCCCCGTCGCGGCCCATGCACCCCGTCGCGGCCCATGCCCCCCGTCGACGGGGCGCCTCCGCCGAAACGGGGTGCATGAACGGCGTGGGCATGGCTCGCCGGCCGTCCCCCCGGCGACCGACGAGCCGGCCCCGGCGCCCCCCGCGGGAACGATCCTGCTTCCGGCCGGACCGGCGTGTCCGCCCATTTCAACGATCACCGAAGCGATCGGCCGCTGTAAGGGGCGCGTGCAGAACCGCGTGGAGTCCGTAGGATCGGCCGGCCCGGACCGTGAGCGCCGCATGCTCGTCCCGGGCGGCGGGGGGCGCGATGGATGTGCCGGTGAGCAGGGTGCGGATCGACCCGCGCGCGGCCGTGCGCGTGACGTTCGATCCCTATTCGAGTGCGCTCGCCTGCGCCGGGGCGCGGGACCGGCTGCGCGGGATCGACAGCGCCGCCGCGCGGGTCGCCCAGCGGTTCAGCGGCCGCAGCCTGCGCGCCGTCTCGCGCATCGTCGCCCCCGGCAGCTCCGTCGGACCGGACTGCCTGAGCCCCGCCGACATGGGCACCGACACCGATGTCCGGCACGAGCTCGACCGCCTCCGCGGGCTGTCGGCCGCCGAGCTCCACGACGACCTGGACCGCACCTACAACGGAGCGCCTCCGCCGCAATGGCAGCGGATCGTCGACGACCCGACCCGCTGGAGTCGCGATCTCGCCGACGCGCTCGACGGACTGTGGGCCGCGGTGGAGCCGGTCTGGCGGCGGGAGGAGCCCTTCCGCAGCCAGAAGGCCGAGCGGGTCGGAGCCGCCGCGACCCGCCGGGCCCTGGACGTGGTGCTCGCGCAGGCCCATCCGCGGGGCCACACCGAGGACGGGACCCTGGTCTTCCCGGACCCGGAGGGCACCGAGCTGGACGCCACCGACCGGGTCGTCGTGCTGGCGCCCGTGATGAGCAGGCTGGATGTCTCGATCAGCAACCTGGACCACCCCGACCTGGTGTGGCTGGCGTACCCGGTGGCCGGGGCCGCACCACCCGCAGCCGACCCCGACGGCCTCGACGCGCTGCTGACACCCGCACGCTCCCGGCTGCTGCGGCACCTGGACGGCGAGTGGGCCATGTCCGGCCTCGCCCGGGCCATGCGGATCGCCCCGAGTGCCGCCACCCACCAGGTCGACGCACTGGTGGCGGCCGGGCTTGTGACGCGTAGGCGGGAGGGGCGACGGGTCCTCGTCCGGCGCACCAGCCGCGGCGACGGGTTGCTGCAGCTGTACGGCGGCCAGAGGTAGCAGGGGCCGCGCTGTACGGTCCCTGTCGTGCTGAAGATTGATCTGACAAGTGGCGCTGAGCACGGGTTCCCGGGGAGGGCGTCGTGAGCGCCGGTGAGCTGTCCGGGCTGAAGGCGATCGTCACCGGCGGCGGATCCGGGATCGGGCTGGCCGCCGCGCAGCTGCTCGCCGAGCGCGGGGCCACGGTGGCCTGTCTCGACCTGAACCCGTCCGGCATCGCGGAGCCGCTGATCGGCATCACCGCGGACGTCGCCGACCAGCAGTCGGTGGACGCGGCGGTCGCCGAGGCGGTGGAGCGGCTCGGCGGGCTGGACATCCTCGTGAACAACGCGGGGATCGGCGCACAGGGCACCGTCGAGTCCAACGCCGACGACGAATGGCACCGGGTGTTCGACGTCAACGTGCTCGGCATCGTCCGGCTCAGCCGCGCCGCGCTGCCGCACCTGCGCCGGTCGCAGGCCGCCGCGATCGTCAACACGTGCTCGATCGCAGCCACTGCCGGCCTGCCGCAGCGCGCGCTCTACAGCGCGAGCAAGGGTGCCGTGCAGTCGCTGACGCTGGCCATGGCCGCCGACCACGTCGCCGAGGGCATTCGCGTCAACTGCGTGAACCCCGGCACCGCCGACACCCCGTGGGTCGGCAGGCTGCTCGACGCCGCGGCCGACCCGGCGGCCGAGCGCACCGCCCTCGAGGCCCGCCAGCCGATGGGGCGGCTGGTGTCCGCGCAGGAGGTCGCCGCGGCGATCGCCTATCTCGCGAGCCCGGCGGCGGCCTCCACCACCGGCACGGCTCTTGCGGTGGACGGCGGCATGCAGGGCCTGCGCCTGCGCCCCAAGCAGTGATCCGCCTGCAGCAGTGACCCCGACGAGCGGGCGGTTCCACGTGGAACCGCCCGCTCGTCCGCCCGGCGTTAGTGCTTGCGCCAGGGCCCGGTGATCGCGAACGTCGTGCCGGGGTTGTAGACGTTCACGAACAACGTGCGTCCGTCGCCGCTGAACGTGACCCCGGCGAACTCGCCGTACGCTGGCTCGGCCTCCGTCCCGATGTTCTGCCGGTTGCGCGCCAACGCGTAGACCTCGCCGCGCCGGTCGACGCCGAACACGTGCTGGGCGCCCTCACCGTCCTCGCACACCAGCAGTCCGCCGTGCGGGTACAGCGCGATGTTGTCCGGCGATTCGCCCGGCAGGTCCGGGTCGATCTTCGGACCGAAGATGACTTCGAGGGTCAGCGCATTCCGCTCCGGGTCGTACCGCCAGACCTGCCCGTTGTGCTCGGCCGCGGAGCCCTCCTCCACCTGCGCGAAGCTGGAGACGAAGTACACCGAGCCGTTGCCCCAGTAGTGGCCCTCGAGCTTCTGCGCGTGCGTGATCCCGCCCTTGCCGAAGTCCTGCAGGCGGATCGGGGTCTCCGCGGCCAGCGGGTCGGGTACCGGCACCCACTCGATGCCCTCGAAGCACGCGCCCGGCTCCTGCACCACCGACAGGTCCGGGACGCCGGGAACCCGCATCGCCTCGAGGGCGCCGCCGGCGCGCAGGCTGCCGTGCCCGCCCTTCGGCTTGTTCGGCAGGAACCGGTAGTACAGGCCGAACGGCCGCTCGAAGGCGTCCTCGGTCTCGTAGACGATCCCGGTGCGGGGGTCGATGGCGACCGCCTCGTGCTGGAAGCGTCCCATCGCGGTGAGCGGGTGCGGGTCGCGGTTGCGAGCCATGTCGTAGGGGTCGACCTCGAAGACGAAGCCGTGGTCACGGGTGTAGCCGCCCTCGCCCGCCTTCTCCTCGGCCTCCTCGCAGGTCAGCCACGTGTTCCACGGGGTGGGGCCACCGGCGCAGTTGACGGCGGTGCCCGCGATCGCCACCTCCTCGGCCACCAGCTGGTGGCTGCGGGTGAGCCGCATCGCCGTGCAGCCGCCCTTGGCCGCCGGGTCGTAGGTCAGCTCGGGAATGGCGGGCACCGGGTGCGGCGTGTCCATCCGGTTCTCGTGGTTGCGCACCAGGAACGTGTTCGGCCCGCCGGGGAACGCGGCCATCCCGTCGTGCCTGCCGGGAACCGGTCCCTCGCCGGACAGCAGCGGCTCACCCTCCCGGCTGATCACCGTGTAGCGGAAGCCGCGCCGCAGGTCGAGCAGCCCGTCGGGGTCGGGCAGGAGCGGCCCGTAGCCGCCGTCGCGGGCGATCTCGGCGGCGGCCGCGTGGCCGGCGAACAGGGAGTCGACGGTGCCGAGCACGGCGGTGCTCGCACCGAGTGCGGCGGCTCGGGACAACAGGGATCGGCGGTTCAGGCGAGCGGTCATCGGTGGCCTCCCGGTGAACAGTAGGTGGCCACAGGTTCAGCACAGGGAATACACATGTGAGTGAACCCGCGTGTACGCTTCGTGATCGAAGGGCGATTTGTCTGATCCGCCTGTGCCCTTGTGGCGCCCCGTTCGAGCGCGTGCGATGGCCCCGCGGCCCGGCGATCACGGGCAATCGGTCGTTCATCCGCCGGAGTCCGGCGCCTTCTCCCCGTGATCGCCGCGTCGACAGGAGGCCGCGCAGCGCCCGGCTCCCGACCCGGTGGCAGTTCCTGATCACCTGGGCGACGGCAGGACCTCCTCCGCGATCGCGAGGAAGCCTGCGAGCACCGGGGACGGGTCCCCCTCCCGCCAGGCGAGCGCGACCGGCACCCGGACGTCCGCGCCCGTGACGGGCCGGAAGACGACGCCCTCGAACTGCAGCCGCTCCGCCGACGCCGGGAGCAGTGCCACGCCGACCGCGGCGCCGACGAGCGCGACGACGGTGTAGGTGTCCGCGGCCTCCTGCACCACCCGGGGCCAGAAGCCGACCGCCGAGCACGCGCTGAACGCCCTGTCCCGCAGCGACGAGCCCTGCCGGGGCGGGTAGCTCACGAAGTTCTCCCCCGCCAGCTCGCCCAGCGGGACGGACGGCCGGGTGGCGAGCGGGTGGTCGTCGGGTAGTACGGCGACCAGTTCCTCGTCGAGCAACGTCCGGCTGGCCAGCAGCGGCGGCACGGGCGCGCGCAGGATGCCGACGTCGATGCCCCCGTCGAGCAGCGCGTTCAGCTGAGCGCCGGTGAACACGGTGGGGTTCAGCTCGAGCCGCACCAGCGGGTAGCGCTCCCGGTAGGCGCGGGTCAGCCTCGGCAGCAGCCGCCACGTCGTCACACCGGTGAGGCCCACCCGGATTTCGCCACGCTCGCCCTGCTCGGTGAGCAGCACCGACTCGCGCGCCCGGTCGGCCTCGGCGAGCACCCGGCGGGCGTGCTCGAGGAACACCGCGCCCGCGTTGGTCAGCCGGACCTGGCGCGTGGTGCGCTCGAGCAGCAGCACGCCCAGGTCGCGCTCCAGGGTCTTGATCTGCTGGCTCAACGGGGGCTGGGCCATGTGCAGGCGCGCGGCGGCCCGTCCGAAGTGCAGCTCCTCGGCCACGGCGGCGAAGGCGCGCAGGTGGCGCAGCTCCACGGGACCCTCCGGCGCTATTGATTCGGATCTGGTCTGGGTTCTGGCACCATCTTGTATTGGACCCGTTCAGTTCGCAGTGCCTAGTGTCACCGCCCACACTGTTCGTTCCCCCTCGAGGATGAGGTGCCGATGGACCGTTCGACCGCAGGGTCGCGGCGCGGACCGCGTGGCCAGCTGTTCCGGCTCGGCCCGCTGGTCGTGCTGGCCGTCGGCGTGGCCGCGGTGGTCGGCGCGATCGGGCTCTCGCTCGGCGAGCTGACCGCGCCCGGGCCGGGGCTCTGGCCGTTCATCGTCTCCGTGGTGCTGACCGGGTCGGCGCTGGCGCTGCTGCTGCTCGACGACCCCGAGGACTACGAGCGCTGGACGGGCGGCACCGCCCGGATCGTCGCCGGGATCGCCGGGCTCGGCGTGTTCATTGCCGTCTTCGAGGTCGTCGGCTTCCTGCTCCCGGCGTTCCTGATGCTGCTGCTGTGGCTGCGGATCTTCGGGCGCGAGTCGTGGCGGTGGTCGCTCGGGCTGGCGTTGGCCGGGTCGATCGGGATGTACCTGCTGTTCGACCAGGCACTCGGCGTCCCGTTCCCGGACGACGTCATCGCCGGACTGGTGGGGGCCTGACATGGGACTGATGGACGGCATCGCCCAGGGCTTCGCGGTTGCGCTCGACCCGATCAACATCCTCTACGTCTTCATCGGCGTACTCATCGGCACGGTCATCGGCGTGCTCCCGGGGCTCGGCCCCACCGCGACCATCGCCCTGCTGCTGCCGCTGACCTACACGATCGAGCCGGCCACAGCGGTGATCCTGCTGGCCGGCATCTACTACGGGTCGATGTACGGCGGCACGATCACCTCGGTGCTGCTGCGGCTGCCGGGAGAGGCGGCGTCGGTCGTCACGACCTTCGACGGCTACCAGATGGCCAAACAGGGCAGAGCCGGGCCCGCGCTGGGGATCGCGGCGATCGGCTCGTTCATCGGCGGGATCCTCGCCGTCGTCGGGCTCACCCTGCTCGCCCCGCCGCTCGCCGCGCTCGCCGTGTCGTTCGGCCCGCCGGAGTACGTCGCGCTGACGACGCTGGGCATCCTCCTCGTCACCTACCTCGGCACCGGATCGGTGCTGAAGAGTCTCTCGATGGCGGCGCTGGGCCTGCTGCTCGCCACCGTCGGGCAGGACCCGATCACCGGGACCACCCGGTTCACCTTCGGCCAGGTGGCGCTGTTCGACGGGCTGGACTTCGTCGCCGTCGCGATGGGCCTGTTCGGGGTCGGGGAGATCCTGCACAGCCTGGAGCGCACCGAGAAGGTCCAGGCCGTCACGAAGAAGATCACGCACATCTGGCCGAGCCGCAAGGACCTGCACGACTCCGCGGGCGCCATCGGCCGCGGCAGCGTGCTCGGGTTCGTGATCGGCGTGCTGCCGGGTGGCGGCGGTGTGGTGTCGTCGCTGGCCTCCTACGCGTTGGAGAAGCGCCGGGCCAAGGACCCGAGCCGGTTCGGCAAGGGCGCCATCGAGGGTGTCGCCGGTCCGGAGACCGCCAACAACGCCTCGTCGACGTCGGCGTTCATCCCGCTGCTCACCCTCGGCATCCCCGCCAACGTCGTCCTCGCACTGATCTTCGGGGCGCTGCTCGTGCAGGGCATCACCCCCGGTCCGCAGCTGATCAGCCAGAACCCGGAGATCTTCTGGGGCGTGATCGCGTCGATGTTCATCGGCAACCTGATGCTGCTCGCGCTGAACATCCCGCTGGTCGGGGTGTTCGTGCAGATCTTGCGGGTGCGGGCGGGCATCCTCGGCGCGTTCGCCCTGCTCGTGACGATGGCGGGCGTCTTCTCGATCAACAACGACGCCACGGACATGTGGGTCGTGCTGGCCTTCGGCGTGCTGGGCTGGCTGATGAAGAAGACCGGGTTCGAGCCGGGCCCGCTGGTGCTGGCGTTCGTACTCGGGCCGATCCTGGAGCGCGCCTTCCGCCAGTCGATGCTCATCTCCGGCGGCAGCCTGGGCATCTTCGTCACCCGGCCGATCTCCGGCGGCATCTTCGCGGTGATGGCGCTGATCATCGTGGTCAGCATCCTCACCGCGCGGCGCCGGGCCCGCGTGCTGCACCGCCACGACACCCTCGACGACGACGGGAACGGCAACGGCCTCGCCCGCGCCGGCCGCGAAACCGACTCCGACACCTTGGGAGACTCATGAAGCGCCTGCGCCTGCTGGCCGCCGGTCTCGCAGCGGGCCTGCTGCTCGCCGCGTGCGGCCAGGGATCCGGGTCCGGTGACCCGGAGACGTACCCGTCCGACCAGATCCGGCTGATCGTCCCCTACGTGGCGGGCGGCCCGACGGACATCGCCGCGCGGACGCTGGGTCGGTACATGGAAGCGGACCTCGGCCAGTCGGTCGTCGTGGAGAACCTCCCCGGAGCCTCCGGCACGACCGCCTACCAGGAGATGCTCTCCGCCGACGCCGACGGCTACACCCTGTCGATGACGGCGCTGCCGACGGCCGTGCTCAACTACCTGAGCAACGACGTCGGCTACACCCGGGAGGACTTCGCCCCGGTCGGGGTGATCACCCAGGTGCCGTCGGCGCTCGTGGTGCCGGCCGCTTCCCCCTACGCGGACCTCGAGGCCCTGTTCGCCGACGCGCGGGCCAACCCGCAGAAGGTCACGGTGGCCACGCCCGGCGCCACCAACACGCACGCCGCCGAGACCCGCCGCATCACGCAGCTCTACGACGTGCCGTTGACCGTGGTGCCGTTCAACGGCAACCAGGAGGTCCTCACGGCGCTGCTCGGCGGCAACACCGTGGCGGGCTTCGTCAACGTCTCGCAGGACATGCTCCCGTCCATCGAGAACGGCGACCTGCGGGTGCTCGCCGTCGGCACGCAGGAGCGGCTGCCCTACATCGACGCGCCGACGTTCGTCGAGCAGGGCTACCCGGAGCTGACGCAGAGCACCACGACGTTCGGCGTGATCGCCCCGGCCGGCACGCCCGAGCCGGTCATCGCCCGGCTCGAGGAGACGATGCGCGCCGCGTCGTCCGACCCGGAGGTCGTGAAGGCGCTCGACGAGCGCTACGTACCCGAGGAGTTCCTCGGCAGCGCGGACCTGGCAGAACTGTTCGCCCAGACGGAGGAGACGTTCCGGGATGTCGCAGGTGGCTGACAACGGGGGAGCGGCACTGGTCGACGCACTGCGCGAGCTGGGCGTCGAGATCGCGTTCGGGCTGCCCGGCGTGCACAACCTGGCGGTGTGGGAGGCGGCGGCCGACGCCGGGATCCGGCTGGTCGGGGTCCGGCACGAGCAGGCCGCGGTGTACGCCGCCGACGGGTACGCGCGGGCGACCGGGCGCCTCGGGGTGGCGGTGGTGACCACCGGGCCGGGCGCGGCCAACACGCTCGGCGCGACCGGCGAGGCGATGACCGCCGGGGCGCCGGTGCTCGTCGTGGCCACCGACATCCCGTCGACGTTGCGCAGGCCCGGTGTGTACCGCGGGGTGCTGCACGAGACCCGCGACCAGGGCGCGATGTTCGCGCCCATCACGAAGTCGACGACCACCACGGCGAGCGCGGACGAGCTGTACGCCGACACCATCGCGGCGGGCCGGGCGGCGCTGGCCGCCCCGACCGGGCCGGTGTACCTCGGGGTGCCGACCGACCTGCTCTCCGCCGCCGTCACCGAACGTGCACCCGCCGCGGCGCCGCAGGCCGACGACCGGGAGCCGGACCTCGACGCCGCGCTCGCGCTGATCGCACGGGCGGAGCGCCCGCTGCTCTGGGTGGGCGGCGGCGCGCTGCGGGCCGGCGCGGGCGACGCGGTGGGCAGGCTGGCCGAGCGGCTGGCCGCGCCGGTCGTGACGACGTACCTCGGCCGCGGGGTGCTCCCACCCGACCACCCGTGCCTGGTGCCCGGCCCGGCGCACGTCCCGGCGATCGGGGCGCTGTGGGACGAGGCCGACCTGGTGATCTCAGTCGGCAGCGACCTGGACGGCATGACCACCCAGAACTGGCGGATGCCGCAGCCGCCGGCGCTGCTGGCGATCAACGTGGACGCGGCGGACGCGGCGAAGAACTACGCCTGCGACCACGTGCTCGTCGGGGACGCGCAGGCGGTCACCGCCCGGCTCGCCGACGCCGTGCCGGAGCGCGACGGCCTCGCCGACCTCACCGCGCGGATCGCGGTGCTGGGCGGGCACGTCGCGGCGCTCGTGCAGGAGGAGGAGCCGCAGGCCGCGCAGCTGCTGGACGTCCTCGGTCGCGTGGTCCCCGACGACGCCGTGGTGCTCACCGACATGTGCATCGCCGGTTACTGGGTGGCCGGGTTCCACCGCGTGCCGGGCCCGCGGCGGCTCGCGTACCCGATGGGCTGGGGCACGCTCGGCTACGCCTTCCCCGCCGCGCTCGGGGCGGCCGTCGCCGGGCAGGGCCGGGCCGTCGGGCAGGGCAGGGCCGTCGGGCAGGGCCGGGCCGTCGGGCAGGGCAGGGCCGTCGCGATCGTCGGCGACGGCGGCTTCCTCTTCGCGTGCGGCGAGCTGGCGACCGCGGCCCAGGAGCGACTGCCGCTCACCGTGGTGCTCGTCGACGACGGCGGCTACGGGATGCTGCGCTTCGACCAGGTGCACGCCGGGGTGCCGACGCGCGGCGTCGACCTCGCGACCCCCGACTTCGCCACGCTGGCCGGCGCGTTCGGGGTGACCGCGCACAGCGTCGACGGGTTCGGCGAGGCGTTCGAGGCAGCACTCGTCAAGAGCCTCGACGACGACGGCCCGAACCTGATCGCGGTGCGGGCCGGCCTGACCCCACCGCCGTCGACGTCGCCCCGCTGGTACCGGGCCCGGGAGGGCGTGTGATCGACAAGCGCGTCCCGGCGGTCGCCGACGCGGTGGCCGGGGTCCGCGACGGCGCCACCGTGCTCGTCGGCGGGTTCGGCAACTCCGGCGTGCCGGTGGCGCTGGTGCACGGCGTGCTCGAGCTCGGCGTCCGGGACCTCACGATCGTCACCAACAACGCGGGGAGCGGCGAGTCCGACATCGCGGCACTGATCCGCGAGGGTCGGGTCCGGAAGATCGTCTGCTCGTACCCGCGATCCGCGGGCTCGGTGTGGTTCGAGAAGTTCTGGCGGGCGGGCGAGATCGAGCTGGAGCTGGTGCCGCAGGGCACGCTCAGCGAGCGCATGCGCGCCGCCGGGGCGGGCCTCGGCGGCTTCTTCACCCCTGCGGGCGCCGACTCGCCCCTCGCCGGCGGCAAGGAGGTCCGGGTGATCGACGGGCGCCGGCACGTGTTCGAGAAGCCGCTGCACGCCGACCTCGCCCTGATCAAGGCCGACCGGGCCGACCGGTGGGGCAACCTCGTCTACCACTCCGCGGCCCGCAACTTCGGGCCCGTGATGGCCACGGCGGCCGAGCTCACCGTGGCGCAGGTGCGCACGTTCGTGGAGCTCGGCGACCTCGACCCGGAGGCCGTGGTGACGCCCGGGATCTTCGTCGACCGCGTGGTGGAGGTGTCGGCATGACAACTGGTCTGTCTCCCGCGGAGATGGCGCGCCGGGTGGCGCTCGACATCCCCGACGGCTCGTACGTGAACGTGGGCATCGGCCTGCCGACGCTCGTGGCCGACGTCGTCCCGCCGGACCGGGAGATCATCTACCACAGCGAGAACGGGATCCTCGGGATGGGACCGGCGCCCGCGCCCGGCACCGGGGACCCGGAGCTGATCAACGCGGGCAAGCAGCAGGTGACGCTGCTGCCCGGTGGCGCCTATTTCCACCACACCGAGGCGTTCGTGATGATGCGCGGCGGGCACATCGACATCACCGTGCTCGGCGCGTTCCAGGTCGGCGCGAACGGTGACCTCGCCAACTGGGCCACCGACGTGGCGACGATGCCGCCGGCCGTCGGCGGCGCGATGGACCTCGCCGTCGGGGCCCGCCGGGTGCTCGTGATGACCACCCACACCACCCGCGACGGCCGCCCGAAACTCCTCGCGGAATGCACCTACCCGCTCACGGCGGCAGGCGTGGTCGACCGCGTCTACACCGACCTGGCCGTGCTCGACGTGACACCGGAGGGCTTCCTCGTGCGCGAGCTGGCCGCCGGCGTCACCCCGGACCACCTGCGGGACGTCACGGCCGCCGAGCTGCAGTTCGCCCCCGACCTCGCTCTGCTCTCCCCCACCTGATCCCGGGAGGACCCCATGCAACGACGCATGCTCGCCGCCGTCGGTCTCGCGGCGCTCACCCTGCTGGCCGCATGCGGCGGTGGGGCGCAGGAGAACGCGCCGTTCCCCAGCGAGTCGATCCGGCTGATCGTGCCCTACGCCGCGGGCGGCCCCACCGACCTGACCGCGCGCGCCTACGGGGAGTTCCTCGAGCAGGACCTCGGGCAGCCCGTGGTCGTGGAGAACCTGCCCGGCGGCTCCGGGGCCGTCGCCACCCAGGAGCTCATCGGTTCCGAACCGGACGGGTACACGCTGGCGCTGGTCACCGCGGGCACCACGGTGCTGACGCCGCTGGCCAACGACGTCGGCTACACCGCGGCGGACATCACGACGATCGGCGTGATGTCCGAGGTGCCGTCCCTGTTCGCGGTCGGCGCCAACTCGCAGTACCAGGACATCGGCGCCCTCACCGACGCCGCCCGGCAGCAGCCGGGCACGGTCACCCTGGGCGTCCCGGGGGCGTCCACCCCGCAGGCCATCGAGCTGCAGCGGATGCGCGACGAGTTCGGCGTCGAGTTCACCGTGGTCCCGTTCAACGGCAACGCCGAGATGACCACCGCGCTGCTCGGTGGCAACGTCGACGCGGTCCTCATCAACGCCTCGCAGGACGTCGTGGAGAACATCGAGGCGGGCAGCTTCCGGCCGCTGGCGGTGTCCACCGAGGAGCGCCTCGAGTGGCTCCCCGACACCCCGACGCTGGTGGAGGCGGGCTTCCCCGGCCTCACCCTGTCCGGTTCCACGTTCGGGCTGGCCGGCCCCGCGGGCATGCCGGACCCGGTGGTGACCCGGCTGGAGGACGCGCTGCGCAAGGCCCACTCGGACCCGACGGTCGTCGAGACGGTCGGCGAGCGCTACATCGGCCCGGAGTTCCGCGGCGCGGACGAGCTGCGGGCCATCCTCGACAACACGCAGGCCGTGTACGAGCCGATCCTCGGCGCCTGACGGCGCCCGGCGTAAGGAGCAGACGATGCGACACGGGAAGTGGGTGGCGATCGCCGCCCTGTCAATGCTCGCCGCCGCGTGCGGTGGCGGGAGCGGGTCGGACGCGGCTCCCGAGGAGTTCCCCACGGAGGAGATCCGGGTGCTCGTCCCCTACACCGCGGGCGGGCCGACCGACCTCGCCGCCCGCACGATGGGCGCGTCCATGGAGCAGCGCCTCGGCCAGCCGGTGCTCGTGGAGAACCTGCCCGGCGCGGCCGGTTCGGTGGCGATGAACGAGCTCATCAGCAGCGAGCCCGACGGGTACACGCTCAAGCTGATCGCGGCCCCGTCGACGGTGGTCACCCCGCTGATCCAGGACGTCGCCTACGGGCCGGAGGACTTCCAGACGATCGGCGTGATCACCCAGATCCCGTCGATGCTGGCCGTCGGCGCGGGCTCCCCGTTCGCCGACGGCGCCGCGTTCTTCGACGCGGCGCGGCAGCGGCCCGGCGAGCTGACCGTCGGCACCCCGGGGGCCACCACCTCCCAGGCCATCGAGCTGCGCCGCCTCGCGAACCTGTACGGCGTCCAGGTCACGGTGGTGCCGTTCAACGGCAACGCCGAGCTGATCCAGGCGATCCTCGGCGGCACCGTGGACGCCGTGATGATCAACGTATCGCAGGATGTCCGCGAGCAGATCGACGCCGGCGCGTTCCGGCCGCTGGCGATCAGCACCGCCGAGCGCGTCGACTACCTGCCGGACACGCCCACGCTCGTCGAGCTTGGCTTCCCCGAGCTCACCTACAGCACGTCGATCTTCGGGCTGGGTGCGCCGGTCGGGACGCCGCCGGAGATCATCGCCGAGCTGGAGGCCACGATGCGGGACGCGCTGGCCGACGACTCCGTCCGGCAGCAGCTCGACGAGGCCTACGTCCCGGACGAGTTCATCGGGGCGCAGGAGTTCCGGGCGATCCTCGACGAGATCGTGGAGGTGTACGGGCCGGTGGCGCAGGAGCTGCGGGCCGGCTGACCGGAGCTTGCGGAGCGAGCATCAGCGCTGAGCGACGCGCCGGCTCGCATCACGATCGCGTCGCAGGGGGTGGCGCCGCTCCGGCGATGTGACATGTTTACCTGCCACGAAGTGCCCCACTCTCGGTCACTCACGCAACGTCGCGACGGCGCCCGACGGGGCACCACGAGGAGGAGGGTCATGGCCCACACGTCCAGGAGCCGGCGCCCGTCCGGAGCACACCGCCGGGCACTCGGCGCGCTCGTGGCCGCCGGCACACTGCTGCTCGCCGGCTGCGGCGGCGGGGGCGGAGGCGGAGGCGATCAGCCACCCGGTGCGGACGGCACGCTGTCCATCGCCACGGGCGGCACCGGCGGCGTCTACTACCCCTACGGCGGCGGCATCGCCAACGTGCTCAGCCAGAGCGTCGAGGGCATCACGGCCACGGTCCAGGAGACCAACGCCTCCGTCGACAACCTCCTGCTGGTGCAGAACGGTGCCGCCGACCTCGCGTTGGCGCTCGGCGACACGGTGGCCGACGCCGTGGAGGGGGCGGGTCAGTTCGAGGGCAACCCGGTCGACGTCTGCACCCTCGGCAAGCTCTACAACAACTTCACGCAGCCGGTCACCACGGGCGCTACCGGTATCCGGACCATTGAGGACCTGCGGGGCAAGCGCGTGTCCGTCGGCTCGCCCGGGTCGGGCACCGAGGTGATCGCCGTCCGGATCCTCGAGGCCGCCGGGATCAACCCCGACACCGACATCCAGCGGGCCCAGCTGGGCGTCGGGGAGACGGTGCAGGCGCTGCGCGACAGCACGATCGACGCCGGCTTCTGGTCGGGTGGCTTGCCGACCGGTGCCCTGGTCGACCTGGCGAGCACCGGCGACATGGTGCTGATCCCCACCGGCGAGTACGCCAAACCGCTGTCGGAGCAGTACGGCCCGTACTACCTGTCGGAGGAGATCCCGGCAGATACCTACCAGGGGCAGACCCAGCCCGTCCCGGAGGTCGTGGTGCCGAACGTCCTCGTCGTGCGGTCCGACATGCCGGAGCAACTCCAGCAGGACATCACCCGGACGATCTTCGAGAACAAGCAGCAGCTGACCACCGTCCACCCGGCGGCCGAGGCCCTCGACCCGGCCACGGCGGGCGACGTCGGCTTCGTGCCCGTCTGCCCGGGCGCGCAGGCCTACTTCGAGCAGGCAGCAGGCTGATCCGGGGAACATCGTGGTCCCGCTCCGCGCCCGCCTCGCCGCCGTCGCCTGTGCCGTCGGCGTCGTGGCGGGCGCGGTGTCGGGCATCGGGCTCGTCGGCTGCGCCGGAGCGGCCGACGCGGGCGGCGCCGGCCGCGCGGTGACCGTGCGCGACGCCGAGGGGGCACTGCTCGCGCAGGTGCCGCTCACCGCAGGGACCTTCGCCGTGAGCTACCGCAACTCGATCTACCGCACGCCGGCGGAGGAGCGCTACCGCGTGGCCGCCGACGGGCGTTTCGTACTCGTCGAGCTCGCCGCCGACCAGCTCGCGGTGCTCGAGGAGTACTACGCCGTACCGGGGCCGGTCACCGCCGCCCCGGACGGCGACCGTCGCAACTGGGTGGCGGCACCGGACCGCAACCCGGCCTTCGCCGAGCTGTCGATCGCCGCCACCGCCCTCGGCGAGCGCACCCTGCACGTCCCCGGCCACCCGCCGGTCGCGCTGCCTCCGCTCGCCCCCTCCGATCCCACCGTTGTCCTCGACGTCGAGGAGTCCTCATGAGGAAGCGGCACGACGACCCCGGGCGCGCCTCGGCCGAGGACGACACCACCAGCACCGTCGACGAGGCCGGCGACAAGCCCATCGACAAGCCCATCGACGAGCCCATCGACGAGGAGGCGCTCCTCGCCGAGTACGAGTCCGAGAAGCCGGCGCGGCACCTGTCCGGGATTCCCCTGCGCGTCGTGCAGGCGATGGGCATCGGCCTGTCCTTGTACGCCCTGTGGTGGGTGTTCAACCCGATGCCCGTGCAGGTCTACCTGCCGTCGTTCCTCGGGGTCGGGCTGTCGATGACGTTCCTGGTCTACCGCGGCTGGCCACGGCCGCAGCGGGCGAAGGCGGAGGACCGCCCGGACCACCCGCACCTCGTCGACTGGCTGCTCGCGGCGGTGGCGCTCGTGCCGTTCGCCTACATCGTGTCGGACTGGGATTCCTTCTTCCGGCGGGCGGTGGTGCCCACCGACCTCGACCTCGTGATGGGCACGATCGCGATCGTTCTCACCCTCGAGGCGGCCCGGCGCACCGTCGGACTGCTCGTGCCGCTCGTCGTCCTGGGCTTCCTCGGCTACGCGCGCTTCGGGTCCTTCTTCCCCGGCCCGTTCGCCACGGCCGACTACCAGTGGCCCCGGCTGGTCGGGCACAACGTGATGGGCACCCAGGGCCTCTTCGGTGTGCCGATGGACGTGGCCGCCACCTACATCATCCTGTTCACGATCTATGGCGCCGTCCTGACGTACTCCGGGGCCACCCGCTTCTTCATCGACATGTCGTTCTCCGCCTTCGGCCAGTCGGCTGCGGGCCCCGGGCGAACCGTGACGCTGGCCGGGTTCCTGCTCGGCACCGTGTCGGGCTCTGGGGTGGCCACCACCGTCACCCTCGGTGGCGTCACCTGGCCGCTGCTGCGCCGCGCGGGCTACCCGCAGGAGAACGGGGGCGCCGTCCTGGCCGCGGCCGGTATCGGCGCGATCATGTCACCGCCCACCCTCGGGGCCGCGGCGTTCATCATCGCGGAGCTGCTCGGCGTCTCCTACCTGCAGGTGCTGATCTGGGCGACGATCCCGACGCTGCTGTACTACTTCGGAATCATCCTCGCGGTCGAGATGGACGCGCGCCGCTTCAAGACGCACGCGATCGACCTCGACGTCCAACCGGCCGGGAAGCTGCTGCTCCGGTTCGGGTACCACTTCAGCTCGCTCATCGCGATCGTCGTGTTCATGGCGATGGGCTACACGCCCTTCCGCGCCGTGGTGCTCGCCACCGCGCTCGCGTTCGTGCTGAGCTTCCTCGAACGCCAAGCGTGGATGACCCCCCGGCGAACCCTCGAGGCCCTCGGGTCCGGGGCCACCGGCGCGCTGTCGGTGGTGCCGGTGATGGCCGCGGCCGGGATCATCGTCGGGGTCATGACGCTGACCGGGCTCGGTCTCAAGCTGGCCAACATCATCGTCATGATCGCGGGCGGGAACCTCGCGCTGACGGCGTTGTTCTCGGCGATCTCGGTGATCCTGCTCGGGCTGGCCGTGCCCGTCACGGCGAGCTTCATCATCTCGTGGGTGATCATCGGCCCGGCGCTGCAGGACGTGGGCGTGCCCGCCTTCGCCGCGGCGATGTTCGTCTTCTACTACTCGGTGCTGAGCGAGGTCTCGCCGCCCACCGCACTGTCGCCGTTCGCCGCGTCGGCGATCACGGGCGGCAAGCCGGTGCGGACGATGTGGCTCACCTGGAAGTATACGCTGCCGGCCTTCCTCGTCCCGTTCATCGTCGTGCTCTCGCCACAGGGCGTCGGGCTGCTGTTCGCGGGCGGCGCCGGTACGGTCGTCACCGCTGCGATCACCGCCGCCGCCGCGGTCGCCGCGCTGGCCGTCGTCACCGGGGCGTGGCTCGTCGGGCCCGCGCAGTGGCCCGAGCGCGCCCTGTTCGCGGTCGCCGCCGTCGCGCTGCTGGTGATGGCGCCCGTCGCCATCGGCGTCGGCGCGGTGGCGATCCTGGCGGGGGTCGCGGCGCACCTGGTGGGGCGGCGGCGCCGGCGCACCAGGTCCGGACCGGCCCCGACAACTCCCTCCCCGAAGGAGACGACCACCTGATGAAACCTCTCGCGCGGGGCCTGTGGGGCGTGCTCGCCACGCCCTTCGCCGCCCCCGACCTGCGGGTCGACGAGGAGTCGTTGCGCCGACAGGTGCGCATGTTCGCCGGTGTCCCGGCCACCGGCCTGGTGGCGCTGGGGGTGTTCGGCGAGGGCGCCGCACTGAACTCGGCCGAGCAGGCGCTCGTCGTGCGCACCGTCGCGGCGGAGGCACCGGACCTGCCGATCGTGGTGGGACTCTCCGCGCGCACCACCGCGGTCGCCGTCGAGCAGGCGGGCACGGCCGTGTCCGCGGCTGCACCCGCCGCCCTGATGGTGCAGGTCAACAGCCCCGACCCGGATGTGCTCGCCGCGCACCTCACCGCCGTGCAGGACGCCACCGGCACCGGGATCGTCCTGCAGGACTACCCGGTGGCGTCCGGGGTCCGGATCTCGCCCGCGCAGGTGCTCGCCACACTGGAGCGCTGCCCGTTCGTGGTGGCGGTGAAGTCCGAGGCGCCGCCGACGGCCGCGGCGATCGCGGCGCTCACGGCCGGGACGCAGGTGCCCGTGTTCGGTGGGCTCGGCGGCGTCGGCCTGCTCGACGAGCTCGCGGCGGGCGCCGCGGGCGCCATGACCGGCTTCTCCCACCCCGAAGCGCTGCTGGCGGCGCTGCGGGCCTGGGACGGCGGCGGCTACCGCACCGCCCGGGACGTCTTCGCACCCTGGCTGCCGCTGGTGAACTTCGAGGCGCAGCCCGGGATCGGGCTCGCCCTGCGCAAGGAGATCCTGCGCCGCCGCGGCGTCCTCGCCGACGCGGCCGTCCGGCCGCCGGCCCCGGCGGTGCCGACGCCCCTTCTGCCCCTCGTCGACGCGCACCTCGCAGCGGTGCCCACGGAGGTGAACGCCTGATGGATCTCGGTCTGCAGGGACGGGTCGCGCTCGTCCCCGGTTCCACGTCGGGGCTCGGCCTCGCCGTGGCCCAGGCACTCGCGGCGGAGGGCGCGCACGTCGTCCTCGCCGGCCGACGCGGCGAGCAGGTGCGCGCGGAGGCGGAGCGGCTGCCCTCGGCCATCGGCGTCGAGGCCGACATCACCGAGCCCGACGGTGCCGCCACCCTCGTCGCCCGGGCCGAAGAGGAGTTCGGCCCGGTCGACGTGCTGGTGCTCAACGGCGGCGGGCCCCCGCCGGGTAGCGCCGTCGACTTCACGCCGGACCAGATGTCCGCCGCCGTCGCGCAGCTCGTGCACCCGCACCAGCGGCTCGTCGCCGCTGTGCTGCCCGGGATGCGCGAACGCGGCTTCGGGCGGATCGTCGCCATCGCGTCGAGCGGGGTGCAGCAGCCGATCGCGCAGCTCGTGGCGTCCAACGCGGGGCGCGCCGCGCTCGCGGGCTACCTCAAGACGCTCGCGAGCGAGGTCGCAGCGGACGGCGTGACCGTCAACATGGTGCTGCCGGGCCGCATCGACACCGACCGGGTGGGCGTGCTGGACGAGGCGGTCGCCGGCCGCACCGGGGTCACGCCCGCGGAGGCCAGGGCCCGCTCCGAGGCGACGATCCCGACCGGCCGCTACGGCACCCCCGCCGAGTTCGCGGCCGTCGTCACGTTCCTGGCGAGCGCCGCGGCCTCGTACGTCACCGGTGAGCAGATCCGGTGCGACGGCGGGCTGGTCCGGGCGCACTGAGTTCCGATCCCGACTCGCGCGCACTCAGGCCCCGACTCGCGCGCACTCAGACTCCGACTCGCGCGCACTCAGGCCCCGACTCGCGGAGAACCGCGCGGGCCCTCCCGCGAGTCGGGCGATCCGTGCGCGCGAGTCGGGCGATCCGTGCGCGCGAGTCGGGTCGGGAATGGGGTCGGGAGCGGGCGGCGGAGCCGAGCCAGACCGCCCGCTCCCGGGCTCAGGAGCCGGCCGGCGTCACGTGGGCGGTGACCTGCACAGACCCGATGTCCGCTGGCACGGCGATCCCCTTCCGGTCCACTGTGGCCGCGGGTACCCGGCCGGGGACGCCACAACGGCGGGAACGCCGATCGGGCGACACGCGGGGACCTCAGGACCACCCCGGCGGGTGACGGGACGCGGGTCAGCCGCGGCCGTGCACGAGGCGGCGCCGGGCCGGGAAGCGGTGGATGCGGTTGTACGGACTGCCAGACGACTTTGCGGCACGGGACAGGAGCGCGAGCCCCGCACGGGGCTGCACGGCCCGTCGCGTCCGCACACGGCGCCGGATGCTCCGCTCGTGATGCGTGGATCGGTTCCGGTCGGGCAGCAGCCCCGCCTCGAGCCGCTGCAGGCCGATCGCGATCAGCATGACGGCCAGCGGAACCACGACGCACATCCACACGTCATTGGGCTACCCCGTACGGGTCCCGGAGGAACGCACGAGCCCGACCGATCGGACTAGAGCGTGTCCCGTGGATCATGCGGGTCGGCTGCGGTAGATCTCTTCTGTGCTTGATCGCCACGACTTGACCGACGCGGAGTGGGCACGGCTGGAGCCGTTGCTGCCCGACCGGACACCGCGACG
>NZ_JAHKRK010000438.1 GCF_019396355.1 Pseudonocardia nigra | reverse complement strand
CACCGGGCCCCGCGAAACTCATGCTGGACGTCGCAGCGTCGAGCGAGCAGGGCGGTGACCCAGGGGCACCTCGGGTGCATCAGCAGCCTGGCGGCTACCGACACAAGGATGGTGCACCAGTGAGCGATCTCCGCCAGCTCCCCGTGCCCGACGGCCTCGACGGCATGCGTGTCGACGCCGGGCTGTCCCGGCTGCTCGGGCTCTCCCGTACGGTCGTCGCCACGCTCGCCGAGGACGGCCGGGTGTCCGTCGACGGCCGCGCGGCAGGCAAGTCCGACCGGCTGACGGCCGGGTCGTGGCTCGAGGTGCAGCTGCCGGAACCGGACGCGCCCACCGACATCGCGGCGCCCGCCGAGGTCGTGGCCGGGCTGGAGATCCTGCACGCCGACGACGAGATCGTCGTGGTGGACAAGCCCGTCGGCGTCGCCGCGCACCCGAGCCCCGGTTGGACCGGCCCCACGGTCGTCGGCGGCCTCACCGCGCTCGGCTTCCGGGTGTCCACCTCGGGTGCGGCGGAGCGGCAGGGCATCGTGCACCGCCTCGACGTCGGCACCACGGGTGTGATGGTGGTCGCCGCGTCCGAGCACGCCTACACGGTGCTCAAGCGGGCGTTCAAGGAGCGCACGGTCGACAAGCGCTACCACGCGGTGGCCCAGGGCCATCCCGACCCGTCCAGCGGCACCATCGACGCCCCCATCGACCGCCACCCCCGCCACGACTACAAGTTCGCGGTGGTGGCGGACGGCAGGCCCAGCATCACCCACTACGACACCCTCGAGGCGTTCCGCGCGGCGTCGCTGCTGGACATCCGGCTGGAGACCGGGCGGACGCATCAGATCCGGGTGCACCTGTCCGCGCTGCGCCACCCCTGCCTCGGCGACATCACCTACGGCGCCGACCCGACGCTCGCCAAGCGGCTGGGCCTGCAGCGGCAGTGGCTGCACGCCCGCTCGCTCGGGTTCGAGCACCCGGCCGACGGGCGGTGGGTGGAGTTCACGAGCCCGTATCCCGAGGACCTCGCCGCGGCGCTGGATCGCCTGCGGGACCAGTAGGTGGACCAGGCCGCGCGGAGCGCCGGCCGCTGATCGCGGCTCTGACGTCGCTGCGGTGTCCCACGGTGGGGTGCGCGGGTCGCCGCCGCCGGCAATCGGACAGAACGGATACTGGCCGAGGGGTGATGCATGAGCGCTCGTGGCCGCATCGCGGTGCTCCTGGTCTGCGCCGCCGTCGCGCTGCTCACCGCCTGGTACGTGGGGGCGCGGTCCGCGCCGTCCGGGGCCGGGTCCGACCCCGTCGCCGTCGGGTCCGTCCGGTTGGGGCCGGAGCCGGGGGAGGCGGTCGACCACTACCTCGCGCGTCTGCCCGCCGAGCTCCCGCCGCCGCAGGCCCAGACGCTCGCGCTGGTGCAGTTCGCCGCGGAGCTGCCGATCGCCGACGCCGTCGCCGCCACCGCGGGCACCACGCCCGTCACCGCGGTGTTCCGGGTGCCGCTGCCCCGGGTGCAGACCGCGCTCCGGTTCGAACGGCTCGAGCCGGGCGTCCCGCCGGTGACGGCGCTGACCTCGGCACGGGAGCGGGCCGCGGCGGCGGCGGCCGGGGACGCCACCCGGGCGACCGGGCGCCCCGGCGACGTCGCAGCGG
>NZ_JAHKRK010000437.1 GCF_019396355.1 Pseudonocardia nigra | reverse complement strand
CCCTCCCGGGCGCTCCTTGACCCCGCCGCCTACCTCGACGCGCCCAAGAACAGTCGGAGAGCCAACGAAGAAAAGATCAACTACAACAACAGGGGGTTGACCGGCCCCGCTCCTTCAGGGATGACCACGGACACCGAGCCGAGCGCACCGGAGGCCGAACGGCCGACCGGCGATCACGCCATGTCACCACACCGCTGAATGTTTACCACGAGGGGTGTCCGGCCGCTGAACGACCGGTTCTCCCGTGAACCGGTGGATGAACGGCCGGCGACGTCGGGCGGAAACGTCGGAGTTTTGGCTGTGGTTTCCTCGATCGGGTGATCGGTGCTGCTTATTCTGGGCGCGCACCGACAACGGAGGAACGTCCACGACATGGCGACCGCCATACCCCGGCCGGCGATCCGGGCCCGCTCGGTCCGGCGGCGGACGCCATTGCGCAACTGGCTGCTCTTCGCCGCGCTGGCCGGTCCGAACATCGCATTGCTGATCGTCTTCACGTATCGGCCGCTGCTGCAGTCCTTCCACTACTCAACGTTGCAGTGGAACATTGGATCGCCGACCGCGATCTCCGTCGGCCTGGGCAACTACGTGGACTGGTTCACCGATCCGGGCACGCCCACCACCATCGCCGTCACGGCGGTGTTCACGGTTGCGACGGTCGGCGGCGGGATGGTGCTCGGCCTGCTGCTGGCGATGCTGCTGAACCGGAAGCTGCGGTTGCGCGGAGCCGCCCGCACGGTCGTCGTGGCCCCGTACGTGCTCTCCGGGGTGGCCGTCGGCCTGCTGTGGCTGTTCGTGTTCGACCCGAGCTTCGGTGCGCTGTCGGCGATGCTGCGGGTGGTCGGGATCGGGTCCCCGGACTGGTACAACGACCCGCAGTGGGCACTGGCGATGGTCATCGTCGTGTACCTGTGGAAGAACGTCGGATACGTCGCGCTCATCTATCTCGCCGGATTGCAGGCGGTGCCCCGGGATCTGCTGGAAGCGGCCTCCCTGGACGGGGCGTCGCCGTTCCGGTCGTTCTTCTCGGTGGTCCTCCCGCTGCTGGGCCCGACCACGTTCTTCCTCGGCATCACGACGTTGCTGACGTCATTGCAGTCGTTCGACATCATCCGCGCGATGACGAAGGGCGGTCCGCTCGAGGGAACCACCACGATGATGTACCAGATCTATCAGGAGGGATTCGACTCCGGTCGCGCCGGATATTCGTCGGCGATCGCCACGATCCTGTTCCTCGTGCTGTTCGTCATCACCGTCGCGCAACTGCGGTTCGTGGAGCGGAAGGTGCACTACTCATGAGTGTCACCGTTTCGCCGTCGACCGCGGCGCGCCCGGAATCGGCGTCGGCACCGCCGCTCGCCACCACCCGAGTGCAGGACTGGGCGCGCGCCTTCGTCCCGTCGGGCGACCAGTACCTGACCACGGCCCTCGAGCGGATCATGCTGGAGAACGCGGACCCGGCCACCGTGTTCTCCGCCGCCGCCACCGAGATCGCGACCTCGTTCGAGCAGAACGTTGAGCGCAATCTCTAACCGGGGCTGCGCCCCAGCCCGACGAGCCATGCGGTGGTCGGTTTCCGGTTTCCGAGCAGGCTCACGCAGGGACCCGCGGTCACTGCGGCCGACCGCCACCACTCGCTACGCCTAGATATGT
>NZ_JAHKRK010000436.1 GCF_019396355.1 Pseudonocardia nigra | reverse complement strand
CTCCCGGGCGCTCCTTGACCCCGCCGCCTACCTCGACGCGCCCAAGAACAGTCGGAGAGCCAACGAAGAAAAGATCAACTACAACAACAGGGGGTTGACCGGCCCCGCTCCTTCAGGGATGACCAGTATAGACGACCTCGAGTGTGGACCAGATCACCGGTTAGCTGCGGAACTCCGGTGGTGCGTGTCACGCTGGGCGCATGGAGGTCACCGAGAAAGACATCGCGCGGATTCCGGTGCGCAACCTCCGGGTGCCCCGCGCCGAGTTCGCCGCCGTCTGGGCGGCGGCGGAGCGGCTGTGCCGTGAGCAGGGCGAGCGGGGTGTGACCGATTGGTACGCCGGTGGTGTCGTGGCGACCTGCCGATGGATCGCTGGCGCGGTCGTTCCGGCTCGCCAGGGTGGCCGTCGTCTGGCGTACTCGCCCGTGTCGAACCGGACCGTGACGGCGTACGAGGAGCTGATCGAGGCTGAGTTTCTGGCCGCGGAGCTGCTCGACGTTCGGCGTCCTGACCTGGTGGAGGCGCGTCCGGGCTGGTGCGAGGCCGTTCGGGCGACCCTGCGGTGGGCCTGGCGGCACGCCGGACCACCGCCGCTGGAAGTGCACGCGGAGGCAAGTACCGGGAGTTGAGAGGCTGTCACAGCGCGTCCGCGTGTTCGTAGCCAGCGGGCTCATACCCGGCCGCGGGGTCCTCGTCGACCTCGGCGGATTCGTCGGCCTGGTCGTCGGTGTGCCACCGGTTCAGTTCCTCGGCGCGGTGCTCTTCGGCTTCCTGCGCGTCGGCGGCGTCGCGGGCGCGCATCTCGACCAGGGCGCGGTTCGCCTTCTCGATCGCGTCGGAGGTCTCCTCGGCCGACGGGACGCGCACCGTGTCCTCGTCAACCGGCGCGGGTTCGTCGGCAGCGATCTCGCGCAGGTCCCGGTCGGGCACCTCGACGCGTTCGTGCGGCGGCGCCACGGTCTCGTCGGTGGCGTGCACGTCGGCGCCGTGCTCGTCGGTGCGGTCGGTGGCCTCGGCCCGGGCGGTGTCGGCCTCGGCGACGTCGGTTTCGGTGATGTCGCGGTGGGGTTCGTCCTCGGCGAGCGCGGCGCGGTGGGCGGCGAGCCACTCTTCGGCGGTGACTTGCTGCTCGGGTTCGGTGTCGTCGACGTGCCGGGCGGCGAGTTCGGCCTTGGCCCGCTCGGCCGCCGCGCGGGTGCCGGCGGTGTGGGCGAGGAACGCGGCTGCCCGTCCGGGCCCTCGACCCGGTTGGTGGCGACCAGGCGGGGTCGTCGACCCCGGCGAGGGTGGCTCTACATCATCAACGGAGATGAGGTCTTTTTCGGCTTCTACCCCGTACTCGAACACAAGGTGTCGATCGAGAAGGAACCGACCGCCATCTTCGACCCAATGGGGAAGGACGCCGTCCTGTTCCACTTTGCGTCGAGCGACGACGATACTGCAATCGGCGCACAATACGTCCGTGAGGCGCAGAAGTGGTTCGACTCGGTGTGGCAGTCGGTAGTCGCGACATGAGCAACAGGGATCTGGTGAGGACACTGAGGTGATCTCAGCAAGAAGTGCGTAGCTGGAGTTGTTCGATGTGGGTGAGGACGAGCGCTGCTTTGACGTAGGCGCCGATTCTGCGGGGGCTGGCGGTGATGCGGCGCAGTGCTCGCCA
>NZ_JAHKRK010000435.1 GCF_019396355.1 Pseudonocardia nigra | reverse complement strand
ACCCGCTGACGGTGCGGATCCGGTTCGTCGCGGCGGATGTGGTGTGGCTGGTCGGGCGGGAGTTGCTGGGCGAGGGCTTGGTCCGCCCGGCCGGGCGTGGGGACGTGCAGGTGTGTCTGCTCGGTGCGCGGGTGCAGGTGTGGGTCAGCGGCCCGGGCGGGTGCGCCGATGTGCGCCTGGACGCGGCTGAGGTGACCGACTTCCTGGTTGCGACCTATCGGGTGGTCGGCCCGGACGAGGCCACCGCGATCGTGCACACGCAGCTCGAGGCCGGCCTGGCCACGCTGCTCGATCAGGCCGGGGGCGTGTCATGACCGCCCGGGCCGGGACCACGGCCGCAGTGGTGGCGGGGCTGCGCGCCTGGGTGCGCGGGCACGACCCGCATGTGCAGGCCGCGGTGGGGTTGCTGCTCGCCCACGACGTATGCCCGCGCCGGACCGAGTTCCGCGCCGCGTGCGTGCGCCGGGACTCCGACGGCGAGCACTGGATCGACTGGAGCGCCGCACGGGCCGCGTTCGACGCCGGCGAGTTCGACCGGGCGTCGTCCACGGAGATCGCGGTGCTGGACCTGGCGATCGCGCTCGGGTCCGACCGCTACCGGCTCCGGTCCATGGGTCATCACAACGCGCGGCTGATCGCCGAGGCGGTCGCGCATGCGGTGGGAGCGACCCGATGACCGAGTCCACGTCGGGCCGGGTGGCCTACCTCGACGATCACCGGCCGTGTGGTGAGTGTGGGCATTCCACGGGCGAGCACTGGACCGAGGCCACCGCGTCGTTCGCCTGTGCCCGGCCTGGCTGCGGCTGCACGAGCTGGTGGTCGATGGACATCACCGCGGAAGACATCGACGACGAGGACGCCACGGAGGTTCTTCCGTGGGCGACCGATCGCCCGGGGTGGGTGGGCCCGCCGGTGGTGACGTTGTGCGGGTCGATGCGGTTCTGGCCGCTGATGGTTCAGGTCGCCGCCGCGGAGACCGCTGCGGGCGCGATCGTGCTGGCCCCGTTCGTGATCGTGCCACCCGACGAGCAGAACACCGAGTGCGGCGACGCGGCCGGGCGTGCGTTGAAGGTGCGCCTGGACGCCCTGCACCGGGCGAAGATCGCCATGTCGTCGTCGGTGCTGGTGGTGACCGACAGGACCGGCTACTGGGGTGAGTCGACCCGCGGCGAGATCGGCTACGCGCTCGGGCTCGGCGTGCCGGTGCGGGTGCGCGAGGTCGACAGGGTCACCGGCGTTCAGACCACACACGGCCCGCTGTCGGGCTCGTGGGGGTGGTCGCGATGAAGCTGCGACTGATCGGCACCGAAGCGGAGTGCGCGGCCGCCATCGTGGCGCTCGCGGCCGGGTTCGAGCTGCGCGAGGTGTCCGGGTTCTACCCCAACCGTGGCGCGACGGTGCTGGGCCGCGTCTACGTCGATGCCGAGCCGTGGCAGGTCCACGCCGGATCGGGCCGGCCGTCCACGGGGCGGGTCCGGGCCACGACCAGGCGCACCGACCAGCACCGCCGCGAGGTGCCCGGTGACCCCAATTCACCGCTCGACCGGACGGGAGACCAGTCGTGAACGTGTTCCTGCTGTTCGTCGTCCTGGTCATCGCCACGGCGGTGACCTGGCGCCGCGGGGCCCGCGGGGGATCGCGTTCGGGCTCGCCCTGCTGGCGGCGTTCCCGGCGTTGACACTGCT
>NZ_JAHKRK010000434.1 GCF_019396355.1 Pseudonocardia nigra | reverse complement strand
TCTACGAGTTCTTCGGCGAGCGCGGGGAGGGTCCGCTGCTCAACCCGATGCCGCGCGACCGGGCCGGCGGGCTGCGCGCGGGCGCGCACCACAACCCGATGGAGCCGCTCGGGTTCGAGGGCCGGCTGCGCTACAACCCGAAGGTGCCGCATCGTCGGCGCCGCGCGTTGACCGACCGGCAGTGGGACGCGCTGTTCGGGGTGCTGCGCTCGGATCGGGACCGGGCGCTGCTGGCGCTGGCGGTGAGCACCGCGGCGCGGGCGGCGGAGATCCTGGGGTTGCGCGCGGTGGACGTGGACTGGGGCGAGCAGACCGTGCAGGTTCGGCGCAAGGGCAGCGGAGCGGCTCAGTGGCTGCCGGCCAGCCCGGAGGCGTTCGTCTGGCTGCGTCTGTGGGTCGCCCAGCTCGACGACCTGGCCGGGGACGATCCGGTCTGGCAGACGTTGCGCCGCCGCAGCACGGGCGGCGGTTCCCCGCGACGCTCGGTGCTGACCTATGACGCGCTGCGCGCGGTGCTGCGGCGGGCGAACACCGCGCTGGGCACCAACTGGACCATGCACGACCTGCGGCACACCTGCGCGTTGCGGCTGCTGCGCGGGACCGGGGTCTCGGTGCGCGACGTGCAGGTCATCCTCGGCCACGCGCACCTGTCGACCACGCAGGTCTACCTCGGCGAGGACGACAGCGAGGTGATCGCCCGGGTGCACCGCCACCTCGCCGACCGCGCGCACGCGTCGGCGCCGCCGCGGCCGCCGTCGGGCTACGACCCCACCGACCTGGCCGTGCTGCTCGGCGGGGACGTCCGGGGCGGGGACGTGATCGCGTGATCACCACCGCGTCCCCCGCGCCCCTGACGGCGGCGACCGTCCCGCTGCGGCGCGGGGCCGCCGACGAGCTCGGCGTCGAGGAGGTCCTGGCCGCCATCGCGGCGTTGCCGGTCTGGACGGACTGGCCGCCCACGCGGCAGCGCGCCACCACACAAACGGCTCGGCGCATCCTGGTCGGGCTCGCGGCCTACCCGGGGACAGGGTGGCAGCAGCGGTGGACCAGCGCCGGCGCCGAGCACAGCACTCCCTGGGACGCCGGTGTCCACCAGCTCGCCATCGCCGGGCCCCCTGCTCGCCCGCCGAGCCGGCTGGCGGTCAAGCAGGGCGTGATGGGACTGATGTTGGCCCAGGCGATCCTGCCGGGCTACGGGTTCCTCGCCGAGCTCCGGCCGGCCAGCCACTGGTATCGCGAGGCCCGCACGATCCTCGCGCCGGCGACGTTCGCCCGCCTCGTCGACCGGGCCGCCGAGCTGGGGATCTCCGAGCACGTCCGGGACCGGGCGCTGCTGGTGCTGGGCAAGATGGTGCTGCACACCGGTCTGGATCCCGCCCGCCTCGGCGTCGCGGAGTTCGACGAGTTCCAAGCCGCGGCCCGCCTCCGCGGCCACAGCACACCCGGAGGGACCGTGGCGGCGTGGGATCTGCTGCGCGGACGCGGCATCCCCGCCGAGTTGAGCTACGGCGAGCACCAGCGGGCCGGCCAGCAGGGCACCGCCGAGCTGGTCGACAGCTACGGGCTGCGCTGCCGGGCGGTCCGGGACGTGCTGGTGCGCTACCTCGACGAGCGGCGCCCCGGGCTGGACTTCAAGAGCTTCCGCAACATGGTCGGACACCTGGTCGGGGCGTTCTGGGCCGACATCGAGGCCCACCATCC
>NZ_JAHKRK010000433.1 GCF_019396355.1 Pseudonocardia nigra | reverse complement strand
TCGACCTGGACGAGCCCCGACGGGTCGGTGACCGTGGCCGAGCTCAACGGCCCCGGCCCGATCAGGCCGGCGAGCGCCGCGAGCGCGATGAGCGCGAAGACCGCCCAACCACCCCGCTGCAGCGCACTGACCCGGCGGCCGGACTGCTCGGGCTCCTCGAGCTGGAGTTCACGTTCGCTCGCCACCGAGCAGCAGTACCCTACAGAACGATCACGAAACAAGCGTTTCAGGCCATCCCGCCACGTCGGCCAACTCAGCCCACGCGCCACCGCCGGCCGTCTCGGCGTGAGGGTTTGCGGCGCCAAGAGCGGGTAGGCAGGCGGTGCCCCAACCTCGATCCGTTCGGAGCTGATCATGACCCGCGCCGGCCAGATGCTCGAGACCTACCCCGCGGACCTCGGCGATGTCGACAGGCAGAAGTTGACCCAGTGCATCGAGGCGTGTTTCGAGTGCGCTCAAACGTGTACCGCGTGCGCCGACGCCTGCCTCAGCGAGCAGAACGTCGCCGAGTTGACCAAGTGCATCCGCAGCAACCTCGACTGCGCCGACCTCTGCGACACCACCGGGCGTGTGCTGTCACGGCACACCGGCTACGACGCCAACCTGACCCGAACCGTGCTGGAGGCCTGCGCCGCGGCCTGCAAGAGCTGCGGCGACGAGTGCGCCCGTCACGGCGAGATGGGCATGCAGCACTGCCAGGTCTGCGCGGAGGCGTGCCGCCGGTGCGAGCAGACCTGCCGAGACCTCATCACATCCCTCTGAAACCCCCCCGCAGCCGTCCTCAGGACAGCGTGGGCAGCAGGCGGCGCGGGCCGTCGGACGACCAGTCGATCATGAGGAGGGTCGCGTCGTCCTGCAAGTGGCCGCCCTGATGGGCGAGAACAGCAGCAGCGAGCCGGCGCAGGGTCTCCGGAGCGGGCAGCCCGTCGAGTTCGGCCCGTTCGGTGAAGTCGACGAGGCGCTGTTCGCTGAAGAACTCTCCATCGGCGTTGCGGGCTTCGGTGACACCGTCGGTGTAGAGGAGGACCCGATCACCGGGTTCGAGCTGTTCGCGAACCGTGAACCGGCCGTCAACCCCTGCCTCGACCACCCCGAGGGGAAGCCGAGGTGCACAGCCCAGTTCCCTGACCAGATGCCCTTGGCGGAACAGCAGCGGGGCCGGGTGTCCGGCAAGCAGGTACTCCAGCACGCCGGTGCGGGTGTCGAGCCGGGCGAGGACAGCAGTGGCGAACTGCGCCCGCCCCGCCTCGCCGGCCGCGAGGAGTTCGTCGGCGTGCCCGGCGAGGGCGACCAGATCACTCACACCGGCCCGCCGCGCGTTCCGGATCGCAGTCAGCGCGAGCCCCGTGAGATGGGTGGCCTTCAGGTCGTGCCCGACCCCGTCGAACACCGCGACGTCGACTTCATGGTCGTCGACTACGTAGTCGTAGCCGTCTCCGGCCACGCGCTCACACGGCTCGAGCAGCGCGGTCACCACGACCTCCCGAGTGGCGAACGTGCGCGGCGGCAGCAACTGCCACATCAGTGTCGACGCCGCGCTCATCCGACCGGCGCCGCGCAACCGCCGCAGGTGCTCGCTGTAGGCCATCTTGGTCATCACGATGTGCCCCATCAGCCCGGACAGCGACCACAGCCGTCGGCGCAGCGTCTCGTCGTCGACCACCCCGGTGTCGAGACCGATCCGCAGCAGCCCAGCACGTTCGGTGCCGTCGAGCATCGGCACCCACAA
>NZ_JAHKRK010000432.1 GCF_019396355.1 Pseudonocardia nigra | reverse complement strand
CTCGAAGTTCAAGGCAGCACCTGGAGAACGAGCGAGCCACCGCGAAGACCAACGACGACCAGGAAGGACCGCTACGGCCAGGTCGCAGGCAAAATCCGGTCGGGTGAACAAGTGCCAGCTCCAGATGAGTGGGGCACCGTGTTCGCCGACGACGTCCTGGCCACCGCCATCCTCGACCGGCTCCTGCACCACTGCCACGTCATCAGCATCAACGGACCCAGCTACCGGCTCAAAGACCGCGCGTCACTCGCCCCGAACCCCGCCACCATGCCATGATCCCCCCGCCGGGACCGACACGTCAGGTCGTACTCCGACCGACACATGAGTCAGTACGCGGACACCCGGACGGGCGGCCGGTGCGGGTCTCGCGTGACACGCTGGACCGCTGGATTCGGGCCTGGCGCCGCGGCGGGTTCGACGCGTTGGTGCCCGCGCCGCGCCAGGCCGGGCTGCGGGTCCCGGTCGAGGTCATCGAAATGGCGATCGCGTTGAAGCGGGAGAACCCGGCCCGCACCGCCACCCAGGTCCGCCGGATCCTGCGCGCCCAGCTCGGCTGGGCACCCGGGGAGCGCACCCTGCAGCGCCACTTCGCCGAGTTGGACACCGACCCGCTGATCGCCGCGCAGCTGGGCGCAATCGCTGCTGGCGGGCCCGGGGCGCGAGCGGTGTTCGGCCGGTTCGAGGCCAACCGGCCGAACGAGCTGTGGACCGGTGACGCCCTGCACGGGCCGCGGGTCGCCGGACGCAAGACCTACCTGTTCGCCTTCCTCGACGACCACTCCCGCGCCATCGTCGGGCACCGGTTCGGCTTCGCCGAGGACACCGTGCGCCTGGCCGCCGCGTTGCGCCCGGCGCTGGCCTCGCGCGGGGTCCCCGACGGCGTCTATGTCGATAACGGGTCGGCGTTCGTCGACGCCTGGCTGCTGCGCGCCTGCGCCAAGCTCGGGATCCGGTTGATCCACTCCACCCCGGGCCGCCCACAGGGCCGCGGGAAGATCGAGCGGTTCTTGTGCGCCACGATGCGACCTGTCGCATCCCCGGCCTAGCCGGGAGGAACTCGAAGGGAGGTTTCTGGGTCCAATGGCTAACCTGGAGCCGAAAGGTGAAGGGGACAAGAGCATGCCAAGACAACCAGTGACCGGGTCCAGACGTTGGGACGGTGTGCTGGGGGACCCGCGTGATATGGCGAAAGCTGGATTGCCTGAAGCCCAATCTGCAGAAGATGCAAGTTCACATCCGCCGGAAAGACGTCTGAAACCGGCGCCGGCTCTGCGACGACGTGGAAGTTCCGCCGACGCACCCTTCGGAGCCAGGAGCGATGCCCAATGAGGGCATTCAAGGAGATGAGTGGGACGCCTAAGTCACGCTGTCACGTGCGACAGGGACGAACGTGGGACCGCCTAACGGGCGCGAGCCCCATGGCGACGGAGGCCCCGTAGTAGTCGCCGGAGTCACGACCGGCCAGGGAGGACGGGAAAACCGCCCGCAGGGCGAAGCAGGGCCCCGGCGTTCTGATCATTTAGGTGTTACGTCCGGTTTTGTCCGGTTGGCTCGCCCTGGTCAGTGCGGGAGACGAGGGGGCTGAGTTGCCAGGCGAGCGCGCCTCCTGATGATCTTTCAGGTGTCAAAGCCGAAAGTTCGCCTCAGGAGCCGCGCTCGTGCCCCCATCATCGCCGATCAGTCCTGTCCTTGGCCAGTTGGCGGAGCTGGCCCGCAAGGACGATCCGCTC
>NZ_JAHKRK010000431.1 GCF_019396355.1 Pseudonocardia nigra | reverse complement strand
CGCCTCGTTGGTCTCCATCAGCTGCGCGAGCCGCCCGGACATGTCACGGATCTGCCGGTCCTGCGCGGCCAACTGCCCGGACTGGCGCCGCACCACGACGATCAACTCGTCGCGCGACATCTCCTCCAGCTCGGACACCCCAAGATCACACCGCAGACCAGCCGATCACCCGTGATCGACACGCCACTGCCGCCAAGATCACACTGACCCCGACACGAGGTCACGCTCAAGATCGGGCTGAATGCTTACGCTGACCGGCCCAGTGCCCTGGGGCACTTCGGACTGACGCAACTGCCGTCGTAGGCATTTCCGGCGGCGCGGTCGACCTGCGACCACCTGAACCCCGCACCGCATCACGTTCCGGCGGTCATCCTTCCGGCGCGACGATGCGGAGCGGCGGCAAGCAGTGGATGCTGAGGTCAGGCGGCGAATGCCTCAACACCCACCGCTCGATCAAGCGATCTACGACCCATTTAGCTGCTGCATTTCACCGGGACGAGTCCGTTATCCCGAACGACACCGCCGCAGAACGAGGCGGCTATAGGCCCACGACAGAGCGCGCCAGGGAGCTCGTGCAGTCCAGCATGGTCCTCGGCCGACCGCCCGACGATGACCTGCGGCGTCGCCGCTCCTCCGACACCTGAAGAGGAGGCGGCAGCCCCCGGTTGCCAGCGCGCACACTCTTCCATTACGTGACAGTAGGGTTGCGGCGTAGACGATGGGAGGAGATCGGATGTCCACTACGTGCCGCTTCTGCAGGTCGAGCAGCGGAGACTTCGTCCTCGATCTGGGGCGGCAGCCGTCGTCAGAGCTGTTTCCCAAGGACGCCGACCCTGGATCCGATCCGACCTACCCACTGCGGATGTGGCTGTGCAACGACTGCCGCCTCGCGCAGCTAGGTGAGCTAGGACCGAAGAAGTCGGTAAGAACGAGTCAAGTTTGGCCATCGCGAGCCGAGACTCAGGGGCGTAATGTGCTCCATGCTCGCTCCACAGCGCAACGACAGCGCACCTGACCTGCATAAACGCACTTCGCGTCGTGGTCAACATATCTAGGCGTAGCGAGTGGTGGCGGTCGGCCGCAGTGACCGCGGGTCCCTGCGTGAGCCTGCTCGGAAACCGGAAACCGACCACCGCATGGCTCGTCGGGCTGGGGCGCAGCCCCGGTTAGGAGATGACGCGGACGTTCCCGAGGAGCCGATCGGCGACGAACCCGCCGCGTTGCTCCGCCAGCGGCGCGACGCCGTAGCCACCCTCGCCAGGGACGGCATGCTCCCGAGCGGTGGGACCATCGCAGAGTTCCCCAGCCCGCACGGCGGGACGTGGCTCGACCTGCTCGCCGAGAAGGGACTCCGTCCCGTGGGTCCCGGCGAACCCGCTGATGTCGTCGTCGACGGCTGCTTCGGCATCATGCACGAGCCCGACCAGTTGCGGGCATTCGGCGAGAGGGTTCGCCACCTGAGGCCGGACGGGGTTCTCGTCCTGCAGTTCCACTCCCTCGCCGCCATCCTGAACGGCTCGCAGTGGAATGCCCTCCGGCTCGGCCACTACGCGTACTACTCCTTGCCAGTCATGATCGACGTCCTGGCCCGACTCGGGCTCAGGACACTGACTGCTCGTCGATTCCCCCTCTATGGCGGCACCGTGCTCATGGAGGGTTATTCAGCGAAGCGTTTCGTTACGGTTCTGAGATCAACTTGCGCGTGTCGACAAACGAGTGACGGTCCGATTCACGCGAGAATGGGTTTGCCAACACAAGCCCACGTGAACGGACCGTCG
>NZ_JAHKRK010000430.1 GCF_019396355.1 Pseudonocardia nigra | reverse complement strand
CCGGATGGCCGAGGAGGCCGCCGCGCGGGAGCGCGCGGAGCGGGAGGCGGCTGCCGCGCGCCTCGCCGCCGCAGCCGCCGACCAGGGAGGGCGCACCGGCGCCGTCCGGGGCAGCGCCGCCGTGCAGCGGGTGATCGACCGCGCGATGTCGCAGGTCGGCGTGCAGTACGTCTGGGGCGGGGGCAACGGGCGCGGGCCGACCACCGGCATCCCCGATGCCTTCGGCTCCCCGCTGGACCGCATCGGTTTCGACTGTTCGGGGCTGATGCTGTACGCGTTCAACGGCGTGGGCGTCTCGCTGCCGCGGGTGAGCCGCAACCAGTACCACGCGGGGGAGAAGGTCCCGATCTCCCGGATCCGGCCCGGTGACATGGTGTTCTACAAGAACGGCAACCGGCCGATCCACCACGTGGCGATGTACATCGGCAACGGCAAGATGATCGAGGCCCCGTACACCGGGGCGAACGTGCGGGTCGTGCCGCTGCGTACCAAGGACCTGCTGCCGCAGGCCACCCGCGTGCTCTGACAGCGCGGGTCGGCCTCCTGAGGGGTTCGCTCCCACCTATGTCAACGAAACATTGACGCGGCCGATCCGCCCACCATTCGTTGACCGGCGACGACCGACCGGAGCGGGGGAGCGGGCGCAGCCGAAAGCCGCCCGGCCCCCCGGCGAACGACCCGGCTTTCGGCGGGGCAATGGCACGCGCGAGGGCCGTCCTCGGCGTGGGCGATGCCCCCGCCCCGGGCCGGCGGGAGCCCGTGTGGATCCGGTGGGCCGTGCCGTCCACCCCTCGCCTTCTACTGCCAAGCATTCATTGACGAACCGAATCGCCAATCGATCAATGACCGACGACCCGCCGGGACGGGGAAGTGGCCGCCGGGAGGGTTCACGGCCGTCTCACGGTGGAAGCGGTGAGATGAGGACGTGACCGTCCAGGAGTCCGTCCCCAGCCCGGCCCACGAGGGCGAACGACTCGAGCGCGTCGTCTTCGAGATCAAGCGCGTGATCGTCGGTCAGGACCGGCTCGTCGAGCGGATGCTCGTCGGCCTGCTGGCCAAGGGCCACCTGCTGCTGGAGGGCGTGCCGGGCGTCGCGAAGACGCTGGCCGTCGAGACCGTCGCGAAGGTCGTCGGAGGCACTTTCACCCGGCTGCAGTTCACCCCGGACCTGGTGCCGGCCGACATCCTCGGCACGCGGATCTACCGGCAGGGCCGCGAGGAGTTCGACGTCGAGCTCGGGCCCGTCGTGGCCAACTTCGTGCTGGCCGACGAGATCAACCGCGCGCCGGCGAAGGTGCAGTCGGCGATGCTCGAGGTGATGGCCGAGCGGCACGTGTCGATCGGCGGCAAGAGCTTCCCGATGCCCGACCCGTTCCTCGTCCTGGCCACGCAGAACCCGATCGAGAACGAGGGCGTCTACCCGCTGCCGGAGGCGCAGCGCGACCGCTTCCTGTTCAAGATCATCGTGGAGTACCCGGGCGTCGAGGAGGAGCGGGAGATCGTCTACCGGATGGGCGCCGAGCCGCCCGTCGCCCAGCAGGTGATCAACCCGGCCGAGCTCACCCGGCTGCAGGGCGTGGCGTCGCGGGTGTTCGTGCACCACGCGCTCGTCGACTACGTGGTGCGCCTGGTGGTCGCCACGCGCACGCCCGCCGAGCACGGCCTGGCCGACATCGCCGGTTGGGTGGCCTACGGCGCGTCGCCCCGCGCCACCCTGGGGATCGTGGCCGCCGCCCGCGCGATCGCCCTGATCCGGGGCCGCGACTACGTGCTGCCGCAGGAC
>NZ_JAHKRK010000044.1 GCF_019396355.1 Pseudonocardia nigra | reverse complement strand
CCTCCATGGCCTCGCGCCGCACCTCGGCGGCGCGCGGCCGCAGCGTCTCCATCGCGGGGTTGACGTCGGCGAGCGTGAGCTCGCACGGCACCAGCCGCACGTCCATCCCGAACACGTCAGCGAAGATCCGCAGCAGCCAGGGCGTGCCGTGGTCCCAGCCCTCCTTGGGAGTGCCGGGGCCGTAGCCGCCGCCGCGGGCGACGACGAGCGCCAGCGGCTTGCCGGCCAGCGGCTGCTCAGCGCCGGGGGCCAGCCGCGGGTCGGTGACCAGCACGTCGATCCAGCTCTTGAGGTGCTGGGAGACGCTGTAGTTGTAGAGCGGGGCCGCGACGACGGCCGCGTCGGCGTCGATCAGCTCGTCGGCGAGGCGGGCGGCCAGTGCGGCGGCGTCGCGCTGCGGCGCGGTCAGCTCGGACCCGGGGGCCAGCTTGCGCGCGGCCGCGAGCACCCACGCGTCGGCCGGCAGCGGCTCCGCGCCGACATCCCTCCGGACGACCGGGTCGCCCGGGTGTTCCGCGAGCCAGGCGCGCTCGACGGCGTCGGCGATCTCGCGGCTCACCGAGCCCACGCGGCGGATGCTGGCGTCGAGGCGGAACAGGGTCACGGGGACCTCCAGGAAGGGGCGGGAAGCGCTGTGTCAGAGATGCTCTGCTTCACAGACAATCGTGTCAACCGCACGTGTCGCACCCCGCATTCCGGCTACGATGGCGCGTGTGACCGGCCCCGCACCCACCGTCGAGACCGACCTCGGCTGGGCCCTCGGCGTCGTGTTCCGGTCCTACGTGCGCTCGGCCACCCAGGTCATGAACGACCTGCCCGGAGGGCCGCGCGGCTACCAGGTGCTCACCGCCGCCGCCGACGAGGCGCCGCGCAACCAACTGGCGCTCGCCCAGCACCTGGGCGTCGACCGCACCGTCATGACGTACCTGATCGACGACCTCACGGCGGCCGGGCTCGTCGAACGCCGGCCCGATCCGGCCGATCGCCGGGCCCGCCACATCGTGCTCACCGACGCGGGCCGCGACCGGCTCACCGCCCTCGAGCGCTGCCTGCGTGCCGCCGAGGAACGCGTGCTCGAACCGCTCGACGCCACCGACCGGGTCGTGCTGCGCGAGCTGCTGCAGCGGCTCGCCACCCGCTCCGGGTCCGAGCACGGCACTGCGTGCAACGTGGTCGACGACCTGTCCGCGGCCCGACACCTCGACCTGCCCCGCTCCTGACGGGGCCCACCGGTCAGGCGTCGGGCAGGAGCGCGGCCGCGAGCCGCTCCATGTCCCCGACCATGTCGACGTCCCGATCGAGCAGCCACTGGATCTGCAGCCCGTCCATCACGGCGATCAGGATGCGGGCCACCCACTCCGGGTCGGCGTCGGCAGGCACCCGATCGGCCAGCCGCTCGGCGATCTCCTGCCGCACGGAGGCGTAGCGGTCGCGGAACCAGTCGTGGGCGGCGTGCCCCGGTTCGGTCGCCTCGGCCGACGTGGTGGCGTAGAGCCGGACGAGATCGGGCGTGCCGACGTTGCGGCGCGTGGCCGCGAGGAGCCCGTCGAGGACGTCGCCCGCGTCGACCACCTCGCCGGTCCGCTCGTCCCGCGCCGCCAGCACCGCGGCCAGCAGCGCCTCCTTCGACCCGAAGTAGTGGAACAGGGTGGGCTCGGTGACACCCACGCGGCGCGCGATCTCCTTCAGCGACGACCGGTGGTAACCGCCCTCGCTGAACACCTCCAGCGCCGTGCGCAGGATCTGCTCGCGCCGCTCGACGCCTTTCACGTACGGGCCCCGGGTCCGCGATGCCGTCATGAGCAGAAACTACCCGGCACGAAAATCTAGCAGGACTCAGGATTTGTGCGTACAGTTCGACGGACCGAAGACCTGCCGGCGCGGCCGATGAGAGGCACCCTGTGACGACGCACCCGACGAGGGAGGACCCTGCAGTGCACGACCCCGATGTGAGCGGCCTGCTCGGCAAGCTCGACCTGGAGCAGAAGGTCCGGCTCCTGACCGGCGCCGACTTCTGGACCACCCACCCCGAGCCCGCGATCGGGCTGCGCGCGATGGTGCTCTCCGACGGCCCCGCCGGCGTGCGCGGCGAGACGTTCGACGAGCGCGACCCGTCGCTCTCGCTGCCCTCGGCCTCGGCGCTCGGGTCCACCTGGGACGTCGGCCTGGCCCGCCGTTACGGCGCCGCCCTCGGCGTGGAGGCCCGCCGCCAGGGCGTCGACGTCGTGCTCGGTCCGACGATCAACCTGCACCGCAGCCCATTCGGCGGCCGGCACTTCGAAGCGTTCTCCGAGGACCCGCTGCTCACCGCCGTGCTCGCCGCGGCCTACGTCGAAGGGGTACAGGCCCACGGCGTCGGAGCCACCCCGAAGCACTACATCGCCAACGACGCCGAGACCGACCGCTTCACCGTCGACAACCGGGTCGACGAGCGCACGCTGCGCGAGCTCTACCTGGCCGCGTTCGAGAAGGCCGTGGTCGAGGCGCGGGCGTGGCTGGTGATGTCGGCCTACAACTCGGTCAACGGCGCGACGATGACGGAGAACGCGCTGCTGCGTAGCCCGCTGTCGGACGAGTGGGGCTTCGACGGCGTCGTCGTGTCCGACTGGACGGCCGTGCGCAGCACCGAGGTCGCCGCGAACGCCGCGCAGGACCTCGTGATGCCCGGGCCGGTCGGGCCGTGGGGGGATGCTCTGATCGAGGCCGTGCGCGCCGGGCGCGTGCCCGAGTCGGCGGTCGTCGAGAAGGTGGAGCGGCTGCTGCGGCTGGCCGCCCGGGTGGGCGCCCTCGACGGGACGCCTGCCGCCGTCGCGGAGCCGCCCGCCGGCGAGGACGACGCGGCACTGGCGCGGGAGATCGCCGCGGCGGGAACGGTGCTGGTGCGCAACGCCTCCGAACTGCCGTGGGACCGCGCCCGGCTGGGCTCGGTGGCCGTGCTCGGCCACAACGCCGCGCTCGCCCGCACCCAGGGCGGCGGCAGCGCGGGCGTGCGACCCCGTGAGGTCGTCTCGCCGTTGGACGGGCTGCGCGCCGCGCTCGGCGAGGACGTGGTCCGCTACCGGATGGGCGCCAAGGTCGTCGAGGGCGTGCAGCCGTTCGCCCCGGCGGACCTGACCAACCCGGTGACCGGCGGCCCGGGTGTCCGGGTCCGGTTCCTCGGCGCCGACGGCAGCAAGGTGGGTGCCGAGGACCGGCTGTGGAGTGCCCTCGTGTGGCTCGGCAGCGGCGTGCCGGCCGGCACCACGACGATCGAGCTGCACACCCGCTGGGCCGCGGGCGCCGGGACGCACCGCCTGGGCGCCGCCGCGCTCGGACGGCTCGTGCTGAGCATCGACGGGACCGAGGTCTTCGACACGACCACCGAGGCCCGCGCCGACCTGTTCGGTGCCGCGTTCCTCGACCCGCCGTCGGCCACCACGGACGTCGCCTTCGACGGCGGGCCGGTCGACGTCGTGCTGCAGTACTCGAGCACCGTCGACCCGAACCTGCCGCTGCGAGCGGTGACGCTCGGGGCCGATGTCGTCGTCGACGACCCGGAGGCCGAGATCGCCGCCGCCGCGGCCCTGGCCGCGGAGTCGGACGTGGCGCTCGTGGTGGTCGGCACCAGCGAGACGATCGAGAGCGAGGGCTTCGACCGCACGTCGCTGGCCCTGCCCGGGCGGCAGGACGCGCTGGTCCGCGCCGTGGCCGCCGCCAACCCCCGCACCGTCGTGCTGGTCAACTCGGGCGCGCCGGTACTGCTGCCGTGGCGCGACGAGGTGGCCGCGGTGCTGCTCGGCTGGTTCGGCGGCGAGCGGTTCGGCGAGGCCGTCGCCGACGTGCTGCTGGGCGCGCGCGAGCCCGCCGGGCGACTGCCCACGACCTGGCCGGCGACCGGTGCCGAATCGGCCGTGCTGTCGGGCTTCCCGTCCGAGGGGACGGTGGAGTACGCCGAGGGCATCCACATCGGCCACCGCGGCTGGCTGCGCAGCGGCGAGACGCCGGCGTACCCGTTCGGGCACGGGCTCGGCTACACGAGCTGGGAGCTGCGCGCGGCGCGAGCGCCGGAGACGGTCGGTACCGGGGAGCCGGTCGACGTCGAGGTCGAGCTGGCGAACACCGGGGACCGGACCGGCCGCCAGGTCGTGCAGGTCTACCTGGCGCGCCCGGACAGCGCCGTGGAGCGCCCCGCCCGCTGGCTCGCCGGCTGGGCCGTCTTCGACGCCGCGCCCGGCACCGCCACCGCGAGCGTGACGCTGCCGCCGCGGGCGTTCCAGCACTGGGCCGACGGGGCCTGGCACACCGAGCCGGGGACGTTCGAGGTGCACGTCGGGTTCTCGGTGAGCGACACCCCCGTGCAACGGCGGGTGACCGTGGCCTGACCCGATGGCGTGAGGGCGCCGGGGATTGCAGCAAAGCCACTTTCATGCAACGTGGTTGCATGAAAGTGGCTTTGCTGCAACGGGGCGGGGGCACGGCGTCGCGACCCGGCGCAGCACCAGTGCCAGGGCCAGCGCCGCGCCGAGCAGCGCCGTGATGTACCCGACCACGCCGAGCCAACCCAGGGCGTCGAAGGCAAGCCCGCCGAGCGTGCCGCCGACGCTGCTGCCCGCGTAGTAGGCGAGCAGGTACAGCGACGACGCAAGGCGGGCGAGCCACCGGCCAGCAGCGACGAGCGCCGCCCCACCCAGCTGCTGGCCAGCGAGTGCGCCCCGAAGAACCCGACCGTCACCAGCAGCAGCCCGGCCAGCACGACGGGCAGCAGGTCGGGCACGGACACCCACGCACCGGCCACGGCGACGAGCACCGCGGCCCACAGCACGCGGCGGCGGCCGCAGCGGTCGCCGAGCCGGCCCGCGCCCGTCGAGGCCCAGGTGCCGGCGAGGTAGCCGAGGAACACGAGCCCGACCAGCGCGGGTGACAGCCCGAACGGCGCGGCGAGCAGCCGGAAGCCGAGGTAGTTGTAGACCGTGACGAACGCGCCCATCAGCAGGAATCCGATCCCGAACAGGCAGCGCAGTCCGGGGTCGCCCAGGTGGGTGCGCAGCGGGCCGCCGAGCTCGCGCAGCCGCTGCGGCGGGGCGGCCGGGGCGAGCGGCGGAGGCAGCAGCAGCCGGAACGCCACCGTGCACAGCAGTGACAGCACTCCGATCACGGCCAGCGCCACCCGCCAGCCCGCGAACTCGGTGACCGCGCCCGCCACGAGCCGCCCGGACAGCCCACCGATCGTGTTGCCCGCGATGAGCAGCCCGACGGCTCCGCCGAGCCAGCGGGGCGCCACCTCACGGGTGACGTGCGCCATCGCCAGCGCGGGCAGCGCGGCGAGCGCGACGCCCTGCGCCGCCCGGATCGCGACGAGCACCCCGTAACTCGGCGCGAGCGGGGCGAGCAGGCCCAGCACGGCGGACGCGGCGAGCGCCACCGTCATCACCCTGGCCCGGCCCCAGGACTCCGCCACCGCCGACAGCGGGACGATCGCGAGCGCCAGCGTGCCGGTGGTGGCCGACAGCGCGAGGCTCGAGGCCGACGAGGAGACCCCGAACTCGGCGGCCAGCGCCGGCATCAGCGCCTGCACGCAGTAGACCAGCACGAACGTCGCCAGACCCGCACACCACATCGCCGCGCCCAACCGCCGGTAGGCGGGGGTGTCGCGCTCATGGCCGATCGGGGTGGCCGACGGAGCCTGCGCGGTCGTTGTCACAGCTAACTACGGTAGGCAGGCTACGCTCATGCGTCCAATGCATCTGCGTGGCATGCAAAATGCAGAAATGGATGAGAACGACGTCCTCGCCGTCGTCGCGCCCCGGCTGCGCCAGTTCGCCGCGGTCGCCCGCGCCGAGCACATGACCCGCGCGGCCGACGAGATCGGTGTCCCGCAGTCGACGCTCAGCCGCGGCATCGCGCGCCTCGAGCGGGACCTCGGCGTGGCGCTGTTCGTCCGGGCGGGCCGGGCGGTGCGGCTGACCCGCGCGGGCCGCACGCTGCTGCGCCACGCTGAACGCGCGCTGGCCGAGCTGGACGCGGCGGGCCGGGAGATCGTCGAGGACGCCGACGCCGTGCGGGGCCGTGTGGCGCTCGGCTTCCTGCACACGTTCGGCGCCGAGGCGGTGCCGCGACTGCTGCGCGAGTTCCGCCGCACGCACGCCGGCGTCCGGTTCGACCTCGCGCAGGGCGGGCACGACGCTCTGCTCGAGCGGCTGCGCGCGGGCGAGGTCGACCTGTGCGTCACCTCGCCGCTGCCGCCCGACTTCGGCCTGACCAGCACCGCAATGTACGAGCAGGAGCTGCGGCTGGTCGTCCCGGCCGACCATCCGCTCGCGATCCACCGGGACGGGCTGCCGCTCGCCGCCGCGGCGAAAGCGCAGTTCGTCGGCTACCGACCAGGGTTCGGGCTGCGCAGCCTCACCGAGGCGTGGTGCCGGGAGGCCGGGTTCGTCCCGCGGCTGGCGTTCGAGGGAGAGGACGGCGAGACGCTGCGCGGGCTGGTCGGCGCCGGGCTCGGGGTCGCGCTGCTCGCGCCGAGCGCCCATGGAGCCGCGGCCGGGGTCGTCGAGCTTCCGGTCACGGCACCGCGCACCACCCGGACCGTCGGGCTGGTCTGGGTGGCCGACCGCGAGGTCGCGCCCGCGGTGCGCGTGTTCCGCGACTTCCTGCGGCACGCGGGGCCGAAACTGCTTGCCCCGCGCGCGTAGGTTCGCGGGGTGATCGCACGCGATCTGTTCCGCGATCAGCCGACGCTGACCGGCGAGCGGGTTCGCCTCGAACCGCTGACCTCGGCCGTGCTGGAGGACTACCTCGTCATGCTCGAGGACCCGGAAGGGTCGCGTCTCACCGGCAGCCACGGTGGGTTCGAGCGCGAGCGCGTGGTGCGGTGGCTCGAGTCCCGGCGCGACCAGCACGACCGGGCCGACTGGGCGGCCGTCCGGATCGCCGACCGCGCGTTCCTGGGCGAGGCCGTGCTGAACGACCTGGACGTCGACAACGCCTCGGTCAACTACCGGATCATTCTCGGCAGTGCCCACCTCGGCCAGGGCTACGGCACCGAGGTCACCCGCCTCGTCGTCGACCACGCCTTCGCCGTGGGCCTGCACCGGGTGAGCCTCACCGTCTTCGCCTTCAACCCGCGCGCCCGGCGGGTGTACGAGAAGTGCGGCTTCGTGCTGGAGGGGCGGCTGCGCGATGCCCTGTTCTGGGACGGCGAGTGGCACGACGACCAGGTCATGGCCGTGCTGAGCACCGACCCGTGGCCCGGCGGTTAGGGTCGGAGCGTGGTGGTCGACGACGAGGGACGCGCCGTGCCGGTGCCCGTGCAGGTGCGGCGGGTCGTCTCGATCGTCCCCTCGCTCACCGAGGCGGTCGCGGCCACCGCACCCGGGCTGCTCGTCGGCGCCACCGATTGGTGCACCCACCCGGCCGACCTCGACGTGCCGCGGGTCAAGGGCACCAAGAACCCGGACGTGGGCGCGATCATCGACCTCGCGCCCGACCTCGTCCTGGCCAACCAGGAGGAGAACCGCCTCCCCGACCTCGACGCGCTGCGCGCCGCCGGGATCGCGGTCTACGTCACCGACATCCGCACGGTCGAGGGCGCGTTCGCCTCGCTCGCCCGGATGCTCACCGCGTGCCGCCTCGACCGGCCCGGCTGGCTGGACGAGGCGGAGGCCGCCTTGGCGGCGGTCCCGGCCGCGGCGCAGCGTCGGCGCGCGGTCGTGCCGATCTGGCGCAAGCCGTGGATGGCCGTGGGCCGCGACACGTTCACCGGCGCGGTGCTCGCCCGGCTCGGCCTCGACAACGTGCTGGCCGACGACCCGGAGCGCTACCCGCGGTTCGACCCCGCCGCGCTCCCGCCGCACGACCTCGTGGTGCTGCCCGACGAGCCGTACCTGTTCACCGCTGACGACGGGCCCGAGGCGTTCCCGGACGTCCCGGCCGCGCTGGTGAGCGGGCGGCTGCTGACCTGGTACGGCCCCAGCCTGACGGAGGCGGCGCAGACGCTCCCCCGAGCCCTCTCCCCGTGACGCCAACGGCACTTTCGCGCGAACCTATCGGGCGCCAACGCATGTCTGGTGGCTGAACGCCGTCGCGAAGCAGGCGGACAGCCGCCAGTGAAAGCGCAGTGCCGTTCGCGCGATCAGCTCAGCGCCCCCACGTGCTCCCTCAGGAGGCTGCGGAACTCCGCCGAGTCGCGCAGCTCCTCGTCGAAGACCTCGCCCACGCCGAGCATCCGGTCGACGAGGCCGTCGGCGGGGCCCGCCGCGGCGGCGCGCAAGCGGTCGGCCAGCGGGTCGTCCAGCGGCAGCGGGCGGCCGTGGGCGTCGGCGCCGCGGGCCACGTAGACCATCCACGCGGCGACGCCGAGCGCCGCCCACCGCGGCTCGGCGCCGGCGCGGAGCCGGTCGCGGACCGTGCCGAGCAGGCGCACCGGGAGCTTCTGCGAGCCGTCCATCGCCACCTGCGTGGTGCGGTGGCGCAGGGCCGGGTTCGCGAAGCGCTCCAGCACCGTCCGCTGGTAGTCCTCCAGGTCCAACCCCTCCGGGCGCTCCAGCGTCGGCACGACGTCCTCGGCCATCAGCGCGGCCCCGGCCACGGCGAGCATCTCGTCGCGGACGGCCTCGGCGATCGTCGCGTACCCGGCGAGCGCCCCGGCATAGGCCAGCAGGGAGTGGGTGGCGTTGAGCAGCCGCAGCTTCGCGGCCTCGAACGGCGCCACCTCGGCCGTCAGGGTCGCGCCGGCCTTGTGCCACGCCGGGACGGGCCCGGCGAACCGGTTCTCGATCACCCACTGCCGGAACGGCTCGGCGACGACGAGCCCCTCGTCACGGACGCCGAGCAGGCGTTCCGCCTCGGCCCGGTCGTCCTCGGTGGTGGCGGGGACGATCCGGTCGACCATGCTGCTCGGGAACGTGGCGGCCGAGGCGATCCACTCCGCCAGCGGCTCGCCCTCTGCGCTCGGCAGCGCGGCGCAGAAGTCCGCGACCAGCCCCCGGACGACGGAGCCGTTGTCGACGAGGTTGTCGCACGACAGGACGGTGAGCGGTGCGCCGTCCCGCGCGCGCCGCTGCAGCCCGCGCACCAGCTGCCCGATCGCCGACACCGGCGCCTCGGCGTTCGCGAGGTCGGCCTGCACGCCCTGGTCACGCAGGTCGAGCCGGCCCGCGGCGTCGCGCCGGTAGCCCTTCTCGGTGACGGTCAGCGTCACCACGCCGACGGCCGGGTCCGCGATCCGCGCCGGCACCGCGTCGGGCTGCTCGCTTCCCGCGACGACGTCGAGCACGGCGCCGATCACGTGCGCGGACACGCCGTCGGTGCTGCGTTCGAGCACGCCGTACAGCCCGTCCTGCGGCGCGAGCTGGTCGACGACCGCCCGCGAGCGCTGCGTGACACCGCAGATTCCCCACCGTCCGGTGCCCTGGGCCGTCATCGCGTCGGCGGTGATCACGGCCTGGTGGGCGCGGTGGAACGCGCCGATGCCGAGGTGCACGATGCCCACCGCGTCCGGGCGGGCGACGTCGGGCGCGGTCGCGCGGGACAGCCGCGGAGTCATCGGGTCCCCACCGATGCGTGCGCGCGGACCTGGTCGAGGCCGGCGATGAACCCCGTGCCGCCCTGGCCCTGCACCGACAGCGACGCCGCGGCGACACCCAACCGGGCGGCGGCCGGCAGGTCGTCGCCCTGCGCGAGCCGGCCCGCCACCGTGCCGACGAACGAGTCGCCTGCGCCGGTCTGGTCCACGACCAGGGGTGCGGGCAGGGCGGCGATCTCGGTGACCGCGTCGCCGTGGGCCAGCACGACACCGCGCTCCCCGCAGGTGAGCGCGATGTCCCGCGCGCCGAGTGCACGCAGCCGTGTCACGGCCTCTCCCGGCTCGCTGTCGTCGGTGAGCCCGAGCAGGGCCCGGGCCTCGCCCGGCCAGGACGGGGTGAGAAGCGCGGCGTGCGGCGCCACGGCCCGCAGCGCCGCGGCGGCGTCGTCGAGCGAGGCGAGCCGCGGCCGGTAGTTCGGGTCGTAGACGAAGACACCGGCGAGCTCGGCCGCCCGGCGCACGGCCGCGGCGGCCGTCGGGGAGATCGCGCAGGTGATGCCGCTCCCGAGCACCACGGCCGAGCGCAGCAGGTCGGGGTCGAGGTCGGCCGGGCTCAGCCCGGAGGCCGCGCTGCCCCGCCGGGCGTAGACGAACTGCCGGCCGCCGGACGGGTCGGCGTGGGTGAAGTATGCGCCGTGCTGGCCGGGCAGGCGCACCAGCGCGGAGCAGTCGACACCGAGCGAGGACACGTGCTCGACCAACGCGTCCCCGAGCTCGTCGTCCGGCACCCGGGAGACGAGCACCGTGCGCGCACCCGCGGCGGCCGCGGCCGCCGCGGTGTTGAGGGCGTCGCCGGAGAACCCGAGCCGCACCTGGCTGCCCGCCACAAGTCGCTCGGTGGACGACAGCTCGACGAGCACCTCGCCGAGAACCACGACCGTTCCGTTCACCATGAATGCAGTGTTCCGTCCTGGAGTCGGTTCACCGGCAGGGACGCCGGTCGGTAGGGGTACTTGGCCGCCAGTTCCTCGTCGATGTCCACGCCGAGGCCGGGCTCGTTGCCGGGGTGCAGGTAGCCGCCCTCGTAGTGGTAGGCGTGCGGGAACACGGCGTCGGTCTCGGCGCTGTGCGGCATGTACTCCTGCAGCCCGAAGTTCGGGATGGAGATGTCGAGCTGCAGAGCCGCGGACATGCACACCGGGGACAGGTCCGTGGCGCCGTGCGAGCCGCTGCGCACGTGGTGCAGCGCGGCCAGGTCGAAGATCCGCCGCAGGTGCGTGATCCCACCGGCGTGCACCACGGTGGCGCGTACGTAGTCGATCAGCTGCTCGCGGATGAGCTGCTCGCAGTCCCAGATCGTGTTGAACACCTCCCCGACGGCGACCGGGGTGGTGGTGTGCTGCCGGATGAGCCGGAACCCCTCCTGCAGCTCGGCGGGGACGGGGTCCTCCATCCAGGTCAGCGCGTACGGCTCCAGGCTCTTGCCCAGCCGCGCCGCCTCGATGGGGGTGAGCCGATGGTGCACGTCGTGCAACAGCTTGGGCCCGGGCCCGAACTCCGCGCGGATCCGGCGGAACACCTCCGGCACGTGGTCGAGGTAGGCCTCGGTGGACCACACCGACTCCGACGGCACCGCCGCGTCGGCCGGTTCATAGATCGCGGCACTGCTGACGCCGTAGACCTTCTCCAACCCGGGCACACCGCACTGCACGCGCACGGCGCGGTAGCCCTCGTCGAGGAACCGGCCCACCTCCGTGAGCAGCTCGTCGGCATCGGCGCCGTTGGCGTGCCCGTACACCGTGACGCCGTCGCGGCTGCGGCCGCCGAGCAGCTGGTGCACCGGCAAGCCGGCCCGCTTGCCCGCGATGTCCCACAGCGCGGTGTCGACGGCCGCGATCGCGGACATCGTCACCGGGCCGCGCCGCCAGTACGCGCCTTTGTACAGGTACTGCCAGGTGTCCTCGATCCGCGTCGCGTCGCGCCCGAGCAGCGTCGGCACCACGTGCTCGGTGAGGTAGCTCGCCACGGCGAGCTCCCGGCCGTTGAGCGTCGCGTCGCCCACGCCCGTGAGCCCGTCGTCCGTGACCAGCTTGAGCGTGACGAAGTTGCGGCCGGGGCAGGTGACGATCACGCGTGCGTCGACGATTTTCGTCACGGCTCCGGGTTCTCCTTCACGCGCGCCACCAGCTGGGTCGGGTTCACGAACCGCAGCGCCACCACGAGCAGCACCAGCATCGTCGACGTGTAGATCACGGCCATCGCGTCGACCGACTGCTGCGCCCGGATCCCCGCCGCGGACATCGAGTAGTACAGGGCCACCACGAGGGTCTGCGAGTCCGGACCCGCGGTGAGGAACGTCAGTTCGAACATCCCGACGGTGCGCACCAGCACGAGGATCGCGGCCGCGAGGATGCCGGGCACCAGCAGCGGGCCGAGCACGCGCAGGAACAGCGCCCTCATCCCGGCCCCGCACATCCGCGCCGCCGACTCGATGTTCGGGCTGATCTGCTCGATGAACGGCGTCATCGTGAGGATCACGAACGGCACCGACGGCACCAGGTTCGCCAGCACGACACCGGACATGTTCCCGGCGAAGCCGAACTTGTAGAGCACCGTGGCGAGCGGGATGCCGTAGGTGATCGGCGGCATGAGGATCGGCAGCAGGAACGCGAAGTAGACGAGCTTCTTGCCCGGGAAGTCGCGCCGGGCCAGCACGTAGGACGCGGGCACGCCGATCAGCACCGAGATGACGACGACGAGCAGCGAGATCTGCAGGGTGACCCCGACGACGCCGAACAGCCGGAAGTCCTGCCAGGCCGTGCTGTACCAGGAGGTGGTGAACCCCTCGGGCAGCCACGTGCCGAACCACTGCGTGCCGAACGAGCTCACCAGCACCGAGCCGACCACGCCGGCCAGGTTGACCAGGAAGAACGCCACCGCGCCCCAGATCAGCCAGGCCCCGGGGCTCGCGACGATCCGGCGGCGCGGGCGCGCCGCCGCTCCGATGGCGGCCATCAGCCCTTCCCTCCCGTCGAACCGGTGTAGAGCCGCGAGCGCCACAGCAGCACCACCGCGATGACGATCAGCTCCACCGCGCCCATCACCATCGCGATCGCCGAGGCGAGCGAGTAGTCGTACTGCTCATAGGCGGCCTGGTAGGCGGCGAGCGCGAGCACGCGGGTCTCCCCCGCCGGGTTACCGACCAGCACCGCCGACGGGAACACGCTGAACGCCAGCACGAACGCCAGGCAGAACGTGGTGGCGAGGCCGGGCGCGAGCAGCGGGAGCGTGATGCGGCGGAACCGCTGCTTCCAGTCGGCGCCGAGCGTGGCCGCTGCCCGTTCCAGGGTGGGGTCGATGCCCGACAGGTAGGACAGGATCAGCAGGAACGCGAACGGGAACCCGGTGATGACCAGGGAGAAGAACACGCCCCAGTAGTTGTTCACCAGCTGCACCGGCTCGTCGGCCAGTCCGAGGGACATGATGATCTTGTTGAACCACCCGGCCGGGCCGAGGAAGTTCAGCAGCCCCTGCGCGGTGAGCACGGTGCCCAGCGTGATCGGCACGACGAGCACGATCGTCAGGAGCCGCTTGCCGCGGAAGTTGCCGCGCATCCGGTAGGCGATCGGCACCGACGCCAGCACGTTCAGCAGCGCGGCGGGCAGTGCGAGCCCGAGCGTGATCCAGATGGTGCCGCGCTGGTACGGGTCGGTGAAGAAGGCCGCGTAGCTGGCCAGCGGCCCGCCCTCATCGGGGGCGAACGACAGCTGCAGCCCGTAGAGGAACGGGTAGAGGAACAGCAGCACGACGAACAGCACCGCCGGCGCGAGCAGCAGGAGCTGGCGGTCCACGCCCCGCTCGGCCAGCCGGTGCCGCAGCGCCGGGGCGGCGTGCCGGGGACGTTCCAGCGTGGCCGTCATCCCGCCACCGCCTCCGCCAGCGGCGCCGGGGCGTGCTCGCCGGGGGCCACGGGGTAGACGAGCAGCCGCTCCGGGCGCACCGTCAGCGTCACCTCGTCACCGGGGGCGAGCCGCTGGTCGGTGCGCACGTGCAGGGCCCGGCCGCTGGACGTGCGCGCCTCCACCGCGAGCTCCCGGCCCTGGTACTCGACCACGTCCACGGTGGCGCCGGTGGCGTTGTCGCCGGTGGCGACCACGAGGTCCTCGGGGCGCACGGCCGCCATCACGCGGTCGCCCGTGGCCACCCCACCGGTGCTCGTGCCGACCAGGCGCAGCCCCTCGCCCTGCACCACGACCTCCGTGCCGGACACCTGCGTGGCCTCCAGCTCGAGGATGTTGCGGAAGCCCATGAAGTCGGCGACGTGCCAGTTCGCCGGCCGGGAGTGCAGCTCCTCCGGCGTCCCGACCTGCTGCACGCGCCCGGCGCGCAGCACGACGAGGCGGTCGGCCAGGGAGAGGGCCTCCTCCTGATCGTGCGTGACGTAGACGGTGGTGAGCCCGAGCGACTGGTGCAGCCTGCGGATCTCGGTGCGCATCTCCAGCCGCAGCTTCGCGTCGAGGTTGGACAGCGGCTCGTCCATGAGCACGAGCGACGGCTCCAGCACCACGGCGCGGGCGATCGCCACGCGCTGCTGCTGGCCACCCGACAGCTGCCCGGGCAGCTTGTCGGCGTGCTCCTCCAGCTGCACGAGCCGGATCGCCTCGTCGGTGCGGCGCTTGACCTCGGCGCGCGACAGCCGGCGCATCTGCAGCCCGAAGGCCACGTTGCGGCGCACGGACATGTGGGGAAACAGGGCGTAGCTCTGGAACACCATGCCGAACCCGCGCTTCTCCGGCGGCAGCGTGTCGATCCGGCGCTCGCCGTCCTGACTGCGCTGCCAGATGCTGCCCGCCGTCAGCGGGAGCAGGCCCGCCAGGCAGTTCAGGGCGGTGGACTTGCCGCACCCGGACGGGCCCAGCAGGGCGATGAACTCCCCCGCCGCGATCGTCAGGTCGAGGTCGGCCAGCGCGTCCTTGCCGGCGAACCGGCGCCCCACGCCGTCGAGCCGCAGCTCGGTGAAGTCGCTCACTGGCCCGCTCCGATCTCTCGGTCCCAGCGGTCGAACGCGGCGACCATGTCCTTGGTCTCCAGGGGCGCGGCCGTGGGGTGCTCCGCGATGAGCTGGTCGTACTCGGGGCGGCCGAACTGCTGGATGACCTGCTGGCTCTCGGCGGGTGCCATGTCGAGCGTGACGCCCTCGATGGCCGGGCCCGGGTAGAAGTAGCCGGCGTCGTACGCCTTGGCCTGCTGCTCCGGGGTGAGCATCCACGAGATCAGGGCGAGCACCGCTGCCTGCTTGTCGGCCGACACACCCTTCGGGATCGCCGCGTAGTGCGCGTCGGTGACCCAGGTGAAGCCCTCGAGCGTGCCCACCTCGAAGCCGGCGGGGACGGTGCCCAGCGCCCGCGGGTTGATGTCCCAGCCGGTGGTGGTGACGACGATGTCGTAGGTGCCGTTGGCGAGGTTCTTCATCGTGTCGGTCGTGCCCGACGGGTAGGAGGAGATCGTCTTGTCGAGCTCGGCGAGGTACGCCCAGGTCTTGTCCCAGCCGTTCATCGGGTCCTTGGGGTCGGCGTCCCCGAGGATGTAGGGCAGCCCCATGAGGAAGGTGCGGCCCGGACCGGAGTTGGACGGGCGGGCGTAGCCGACCTTGCCGGGGTTCGCCTGCGCGTAGGCGAGCAGCTCCTCCGCCGTGGTCGGCGGGTTCGGCACGCGGTCGGGGGCGTACTCGATGAGCGGCCCGGACGGGTAGTAGGTGACCACCACGCCCTGGTCGGCCGCCAGCTCCTGCATCGCCGCGGCGGGCTCGAGGTAGTCGTCCATCGCGGTCAGCCGGTCGGAGAACTCGGGCAGGACCTGGGTGAACAGGCCCTGCTCGGCGCCCGCGGAGAGCCCGTCGGTGCCGGTCAGCACCAGGTCGATGTTGATCCGGCCGGCGTCCTGCTGGGCCTTGATCTTGCCGGCCATCTCGGGGGCGGCGGCCTTCTCGTAGGTCACGCTCGAGACGATGTCCGGGTTCTGCGCGACGAACTCGTCGATCATGCCCTGGGTCAGCTGGAGGTTGCCGGCCACGTCGAGGATGTTCAGAGCCACCGGTTCGGACGGCCGGTCGGGCACCTCGCCTGCGGGCACCGGGGCGGCGCCCGGCCCCTCCGGGGCGCCGCACGCCCCCACGAGCATCAGGGCGGCGACCCCACCCGCGGTGAGAACCTTGCGCCAGCGCGTCATTGCGTGGATCCCTTCGTCGGACGACCGCGGAAGCGGTCGGATTCGGGCGCGACGCCCGTGCTGGCGCGCACCATGAGCTGGGTGGGGAGCTCGCGCTGTGGGGTCGAGGCCCCGTCGTTGTCGGCGAGCAGGGAGAGCAGCATCGCGACCGCCGCCCGCCCCGCCTCGTGCTTGGGCACCGACACCGTGGTGAGCGGTGGGTGGGTCATCGCCGACATCCCGATGTCGTCGCAGCCGACCACGCTGATCTGCTCGGGCACGGACACGCCGCGCGCGCCGAGCCTGCTCAGCAGGCCGATCGCGACGACGTCGTTGTAGGCGATCACCGCCGTGGCCCCGGAGGCGATCACCAGATCGCCCGCCGCGACCCCGCCCTCGAACTGCGGCGGGAAGTACCCGACGTGCACCAGCTCGATCCCGCTCGCCTCCGCGCTCCGCTGCAGCCCGCTCTCCCGCTGCTCGTTCGACCACGACGTGCGCGGCCCGGCGACGAACGCGATCCGGCGGTGGCCGAGCGCGGCGAGGTGCGCCACCGCCTGCCGCATCCCGTCGGCGTTGTCGACCGTGACGCCCGGGCGGCCGTCGACGCGGCGGTTCATGAGGACGAGCGCGCTGTCGATCCCCACCGCGGCCAGCTCGACGTCCGGGGCCCGGGGCGAGCACAGGATCGTGCCGTCGACCTGCTTGGACAGTGCCCGCAGCAGGTCGACCTCGACGTCGGCGTCCTCGTCGGTGTCGGCGATGAACACCGAGTGATCGGCCGCCCGCGCCGCCGCCTGCACGCCCTTGACCACGGACGAGAAGAACGGGTTGGACAGGTCCGGGACGATCAGCCCGAGGTTGCCGGTGCGCCCGGTGATCAGCCCGCGGGCGGCGCGGTTGGGCTGGTAGCCCAGCTCGCGGGCCGCGGCCTGCACGCGTTCCCGTGTGGCCGCGTTCACCAGGCCGGGCATGGACAGCGCCCGCGAGACGGTCGACTGCGACACGCCCGCCGCCTCGGCGACATCCCGGATGGTGACGGCCACCGGCTTCCTCCGTCGTTGGTTCGGCTCTTGTGTGGCAGGCAGTCTGAAACCGTTTGTAGCCATCGTCAACCCCCTGTTGCTCGATCCTCCGGTTCGCCCCTTGCACTTGACCGCAAGATGTTGCAATCCTTTGCACCTCCGACGATGGAGGTGGCATGCGTCCCCTGCAGCTCGACGACGACCGGGCTCTGCCCGCCGATCCCGCGACGCGCGGCATCGCCCGCACGCTCTACCGCGAAACCCGTGACCTGCCGCTGGTGTGCATGCACGGGCACGTGGACGCCGCGGTGCTCGCGCAGGACATCCCGTTCCCCGACCCGGCGAGCCTGTTCGTGGTCCCCGACCACTACCTGCTGCGGATGCTCGTCTCGCAGGGCGCGCAGCTGCCCGATCTCGGCGTCCCGTCCGCGCACGGAGGACCCGTCGAGACCGACCCCCGCACGATCTGGCGCCGGTTCTGCGCGGGCTGGCACCTGTTCCGCGGCACGCCCACGCGCTACTGGCTCGAGCACGAGCTGCACGAGGTCTTCGGGGTGACGACGCACCCGAGCGCGGAGACCGCCGACGCGCTCTACGACCACCTCGCCGAGCAGCTGGCCAAGCCGGACTTCCGGCCGAGGGCGCTGTTCGAGCGGTTCAACATCGAGGTGCTCGCCACCACCGACTCCCCGCTGTCGACGCTGCCCGACCACGCCGTCCTGCGCGAGCAGGGATGGGGCGAGAAGGTGGTGCCGACGTTCCGGCCGGACGCCCTGCTCTATCTCCACCGGCCCGGCTGGGCCGCCGGCGTCGACGAGCTCGCCGCGCTGAGCGGCATCGACACCGGCTCCTACGACGGTTTCCTCGCCGCCCTCCGCGCGCGGCGGCAGGTGTTCGTCGAGGCGGGCGCCATGGCCACCGACCACGGGCACTTCGGCACCGACACCACGCCGCTGGCGCCGGCGGAGGCCGCTCGTGTGTACGCCGCCGCGCGGGCAGGCTCCGTGGACCCCGCCGAGGCCGAGGCGTTCTCCGGGCACATGCTCTTCGAGATGGCCCGCATGAGTTGCGAGGACGGCCTGGTCATGCAGCTGCACCCCGGAGTGCTGCGCAACTACGACACCGACGGCCACGCGCAGTTCGGCCCTGACCAGGGCTTCGACATCCCGGTCGCAGCCGAGTTCACCCGCGGGCTGCGCCCGCTGCTCGAGGCGTTCGGCCGCGACCCCCGGTTCCGGCTCATCGTGTTCACCGTCGACGAGATGACCTACTCCCGCGAGCTCGCCCCGCTCGCCGGCGTGTACCCGGCGATGCGGCTCGGCGCGCCGTGGTGGTTCCTCGACACCCCGGACGGCATGCGCCGCTTCCGCGAGGCCATCACCGACACGGCGGGCTTCTACAACACGAGCGGCTTCGTCGACGACACCCGCGCGTTCGTGTCCATCCCCGCCCGCCACGACCTCGCCCGCCGCATCGACGCCGGGTTCCTCGCGCGGCTCGTGGCAGAGCACCGGCTGCCGATGGACGAGGCGGTGGAGACGGCGGTGGACCTCGCCTACCGGCTGCCGCGCGAGAGCTACGCGCGCCGCGAGGGATGAGAGCCCGGCGGCGGGCCGTGACAGCACCGGCCCGCCGCCGTACGTCCCGAGATGCCAGCAAGGTGGCTTTGCTGCCGTCCAGTGGCAGTATTGCCACCTTGCTGGCGTTGGGCGGCGCGCCTCGCCACGTACGCTTCCGCGGTGCTCGTCGTGCTCGACCTCCTCGGCGTCGCGGTGTTCGCCGCCTCCGGCGCGCTCGCCGCAGTGCACGCCCGGCTGGACGTGTTCGGCGTCGTGGTGCTCGCGACGGTCACGGCGATCGGCGGCGGCATCCTCCGGGACGTCCTGCTCGGCATCACCCCGCCGAACACCCTGCGGCAGTGGCCGTACCTGCTCGTGCCCGCGGCCGTGGCGCTGGTCGTGTTCCGCTGGCACCCGGCCGTCGTCCGGCTGCGGCTTGGCGTGCAGCTCGCCGACGCGCTGGGGCTGGCGCTGTTCGTCACCACCGGCACCGCGGTGGCGCTCGCGGCGGACGCCCCCGGCGTGACCGCCGCGATCGTCGGGATGATGACCGGCATCGGCGGCGGGGTGCTGCGCGACGTGCTGTTGAACGAGGTCCCGATCGTGCTGCGCCGGGAGATCTACGCACTCGCGGCGGCGGCCGGCGCGGCCGTGGTGGTGGCGGGCGACCGGCTGGGGCTGCCGACGGCGCCGACGGCGCTGGCCGGGGCCGTGCTCGTCGCCGGGCTGCGGGTGCTCGCGCTGTGGCGACGGTGGAACGCGCCGGTGCCCCGCGGCCGCCCGCAGCCGTAGAGGTTGCCTGCCGCCGCGGCCGGGTAGGCCTGCGCCATGGCCGATGTCGTGGATGACGAGCTGTGGGACGAGTTCCACCGCGTGGTGAACATGACCTCGCGGGAGCTGAGCGAATGGCTGCGCACCCGGGACGCCGGCGAGGACGCCGAGGAGGTGCCCGACCAGGCCGGCACCCCGACCGGGCAGGAGGTCCTCGCGATCCTGGGCAAGCGCCGCGGTGACCTGACCGGGGAGGACGAGCACGTGATGCGCCGGGTCGTCGACCGCGTGCACGCCCAGCGCCGCGACGACCTGGAGCCGACGGCCGGGCAGGCCGCGTGGCGGCACAAGCTGATGTCGCTGGGGCACGACCCGCTCAAGCCCGTGAGCTGACCGGCGATGTGCGCCGGGCGGTCCCGGCGGCCGGGAACCCGTCGATCAAGGCGCAAACGTCGCTCCTGGATCAATCCAGGGCGACAGGAGCGCCTTGATCAGCGGGCTTCCCCGGCCCACCCGTACCCGCCCGGCGCCGACCCCGTCGATCAAGGCGCAGACGTCCCTCCTACATCGATCCTGGACGACATCAGCGCCTTGATCAGCGGGTTTCGGCCCGTGCCTGGTCAGGACACCGGCGTCAGCAACGCCTCCGTCCGCACCGGCTGCCCGGTGGCGATCGACTCGTTCGCCGCGACGCCCACGAGCACGCTCCGGACGCCGTCGCGCCACCCGGCGCGGCGCCCGAGCGGATCGGGCGCGCCGCCGGGCCGGAACAGGTCGTCGAGCAGCAGCGCGTCGCCGCCGCCGTGCGGCCCGCTGCCCTCGGTGATCGGCACCCGGCGGGCCTCCTCCCAGTGCCGCTGCACGAGCAGCTCCGCGCCCGGCCGCCGGGGGACGTCGCTCCCGCCGTCCCGATCCGGGGTGACACCCGGGTCCACCGCCGCCGCGGTACGCACGGCGGCCCGCTCGACCACGGCCAGCTCCAGCCTGCCCTCGGTGCCGTTGATCGCGACCCGGTAGCCCTCCCACGGGGCGTGCGCGTTGAGGGAATACGTCAGGAGCGCCCCGCTCGCGTACCCGACGAGGACGGCCATGTTGTCCTCGATCGTGATCCCCTCGGAGAACACGTCCCGGTCCCGCAGGTAGCCGTCCTCGGCCTCCGCGTCGAGGTAGAGCGCGCGCAGCCGGGGGTCGGCGGCGATGTCGAGCCCGAACGGGTCGTCGGCCAGGCCGGGCGCCCCGTGACTGCGGGCCGGCCGGGGCCCGACCCGGCGCGACCGGGCCGCTTCCTCGCCGTAGAACCGCAGGGCGCCCATCGCCGACACCTGCCGCGGCTCGTCGCCCAGCCACCAGTTGACGAGGTCGAAGTGGTGGCTCGCCTTGTGCACGAGCAGGCCGCCCGACCGGGCCTTCTCCCGGTGCCAGCGCCGGAAGTAGTCGGCCCCGTGCACGGTGTCGAGCACCCACTCGAAGTGGACGGACGTGACGTCACCGATCGCGCCGTCGAGGATCAGCTGCTTCACGGCGGAGTTCCGCGGCGAGTACCGGTAGTTGAACGTCACCACCAGCTCGCCGTCGGACGCCACCGCCGCGTCGGCCACGGCGCGGCACCCCGCGGCGTCGGTCGTGAGCGGCTTCTCGCAGATCACGTCCAGCCCGCGGGCGAGCGCCCGGGTGACGTACTCGGCGTGCGTGGCGTCGACGCTGGTGACGACGACGCCGTCGGGCCGCTCGGCGTCGAGCATCACGTCGAACTGCTCGGGCGCGTAGGTCGGCAGGTCCGGCCCGCCGGGGACGGCCTCGCGGTGCCGCCGCTGGTAGTAGTCCATCCGCGTCGCGTTCGAGTCGCAGAGCGCGACGATCTCACCGACGTCGGCGTGGCTGCCGAGGAGGGCGTCGACGTACATCTGCGCCCGGTGTCCGGTGCCCACGACGGCGTACCTACGCCGCCTGCCGTCCGAGGGTTGGGCCGAGGTCATGCTGCTCCTGTCGTCTCGGGGGGATGGCACATCAGGCGATGGCCGACTCGACCTGGGTCATGAACTGGTCGGCGGCTTCCTCGACCGACAGCTGGTCGAACAGCACCTGCTCGTTGAGCCGCTCGAGGATCTGCTGCACCTCGCCCGCGCCCTGCGGCGGCAGCGGCGGCGGCGCCTGCACGTCCGGCTCGATCTCGGCGAGGAACGCGGCGGCCTTCTGGTCGGCCGGCTCGAGCTGGTCGACGATCTGCTCGCGCAGCTGGGTGTTCACCGGCAGGCCCCGGTCGCTGAGCAGCAGCTGCGCGGCCTCCGGCGAATTCACCATGTAGTCGATGACCGCGCCGCCTCCTCCGGGTGCTCGCTGTTCCCGGACACGGCGAGGAACATCGCCGGCTTGAAGTACATGCCCGCCTGCTGCTGCGCGCTCTCGCCGGGGAACCGCAGCAGCTCCAGCTCGCGGCCCGAGTTCGACGTGAGCGCGCGCAGCTCGTTGGTCCACCAGAAGCCGAGCCCGCCGCGGTTGGTGGACAGCAGCGACTCGTCGATGCCGCCCGCCTGCGTCTCCACCGACACCGACGCCTCCGGCTCGGCGCCGGTGTCGCGGGCCTGCACCGCGAGCGTCCACCAGTCGACCAGCGTCTGCTTGGTGAACCCGAGCGATCCGTCCTCCGCGAACAGCGACTCACCCCGTTGGCGGGCGAAGACCTCGAAGCTCGTGTCGTGGAAGGCGAAGCTCTGCATCCCGTGCACCTGGCCGCCGGTCGCCTGCGTGACCTGGGCCGCGGTCTCGAGCATCGACTCCCAGGTCCACGTGGTGTCGTCCGGGAGCGGCACGCCCGCGGTTGCGAAGGCCTCCGGGTCGGCCACCACCGAGAACGCGTTCACGCCGGTCGGGATCGCGTACGTCGCACCCTCGATCTGCCCGGTCGGCAGCACGTTCTCGTCGAGCTCGCCGGTCCGGATGACGTCCGGGACGTACTCGGTGAGGTCCTGAAGTGCGCCGCGCTCGGCGTACTCGCGCACGTACCGGGTGTCCTGCTGCATGATGTCCGGCGCGTCCCCACCGGCGGTGGCCGTGGCGAGCCGGTCCCAGTAGTCGTTCCAGCCGGTGAAGTCGGCCTCGATCGTCACGCCCGGGTGCGCCGCCTCGTACTGGTCGATGAGCTTCTGGGTGTACTCGTGCCGGGCGTCGCTGCCCCACCAGGAGAAGCGCAGCGTCACCGGGCCGCCGTCGTCGCCCCCCGACGATCCCCCGCCGCAGGCGGCCGTGACGGCCATGGTCAGGCCGAGCGCTCCGGCCACCAGCACGCGGCGGAAGCTCGACGATGTTGCGGTCACGCTGCTCTTCCCTTCATCGGTGGAACGTGCGTCAGGCGATCGCCGAGCGCACCTGCTCCATGAACTGGTCGGCGGCCTGCTCGACGGTCAGCTGGTCGAACAGGATCTGCTCGTGGAGTCGCTCGAGGATCTGGTGCACCTCGCCCGCGCCCTGCGGCGGCACCGGCGGCGGCGCCTGCACCTCCGACTCGATCTCCGCGAGGAAGGCCGCGGACTGGCGGTCCGCGGGCTCGAGCTGGTCGAGGATCTGCTCGCGCAGCTGCGTGTTGACCGGCAGTCCGCGGTCGCTGAGCAGCAGCTCGGCGGCCTCCGGCGCGTTCACGAGGTAGTCGATGAACTTCGCGGCCTCCTCGGGGTGCTCGGTGGTGGAGGAGGCCGACCAGAACATGGCGGGCTTGTAGTACATCGCCGACTCCTGCTGCGTGCTCTCCCGCGGGAACCGCATGAGCTCGAGCTCGCGGCCGGCGTTCGCGCTCAGAGTGGGCAGCTCGTTGGTCCACCAGAACCCGATCGCACCGTCGTTCGTCGACAGCAGCGCCCGGTCGATCCCGGCCGCCTGGATCTCCACCGACACCGACGCCGGCGGCGTGGCCCCCGCGTCGCCCGCCTGGACCGCGAGGGTCAAGAAGTCGACGATGGTCTGGCGGTCGAAGCCCAGCGCGCCGTCCTCGGTGAACAGAGCCTGCCCGCGCTGCCGGGCGAAGATCTCGAAGTTGATGTCGTTGAAGCCGAGCTCGTCCATCCCGTAGACCTCGCCACCGGTGGCCGTGGTGACCTGCGCCGCCGTGTCGATCATCTGGTCCCACGTCCACGTCGTGTCGTCCGGGACCGGGATCCCGGCCTGCGCGAACGCCTGCGGGTCGACGATCACGGTGCGGGCGTTGATCCCCGTGGGGATGGCGTAGGTGGCACCCTCGATCTGTCCGCTCGGCAGCACCGACTGGTCGAGGTTGCTCGTGTCGAGCACGTCGGGGACGTACTCGTTCAGGTCCAGCAGCGCGCCGCGGTCGGCGTACTCCCGGATGTAACGCGTCTCCTGCTGCATGACGTCGGGCGGCTCGCCGCCCGCGGTGATGGTGGCCAGCCGGTCCCAGTACTCCGACCACCCGGTGAACTCCGGCTCGATGGTGACGCCCGGGTTCGCCGCCTCGTACTGGTCGATGAGCTTCTGCGTGTACTCGTGGCGCGAGTCGCTGCCCCACCAGGAGAAGCGCAGGACGACAGGTCCGTCACCCCCTCCGCCCTCGCCGCCGCCCGCGTCGCCCCCGCAGGCCGTGGCGGTCAGCGCCAGGCCCAGCAGGGCAGCCACGAATGCGCGGCGTGGACGGTTCACTGCACTGCCGGAAGCTGCCACGCTGCAGTCCTCTCTCGTGTCACTTGAGACCGGTGGTCGCGATACCTCGCACCAGGTACTTCTGGCCGGCGAGGAAGAACCCGAAGATCGGCCCGAGGGCGACGATCGACATGGCGAAGACCGGCCCCCACGGCGTCTGGCTCGTGGCGTCGACGAACGTCCGCAGCGCCACCGGGACGGTGTACATGTCGGGGTCGGTCAGGAAGATCAGCTGGCTGAAGAAGTCGTTCCACGTCCAGATGAAGGTGAAGATCGCGGTGGTGGCCAGCGCGGGCACCGACATCGGGATGATGATCCGCCAGAAGATCCCCCAGTGCCCGCAGCCGTCGATGCGCGCGGCCTCGTCCAGCTCGCGCGGGATGCCCCGGATGAACTGGACCATCAGGAAGATGAAGAACGCGTCCGTGGCCAGCAGCTTCGGCACGATCAGCGGCCAGAACGTGTTGATCCAGTCCAGCTGCGAGAACAGGATGTACTGCGGCACGATCACCACGTGGATCGGCAGCATGATCGTGCCGAGCATGACGCCGAACCACAGCTTCTTGAGACGGAACTCCAGCCGCGCGAACGCGTAGGCGGCCAGGGAGCACGCGAGCAGGTTGCCGAGGATCGACCCGACCACGACGATCAGCGAGTTGAGGATGTAGTGGTGGAACGGCTGGGGCAGCGATGTCCAGCCCTCGGCGTAGTTGCCGAGCGTGAAGTTCTCCGACCACAGCCCGGGGCTGGAGAAGATCTCCGACGTCGGCTTGAACGAGCTCGACAGCGTCCAGATGAGCGGGTAGAGCATCAGGAGGCCGAAGAGGATCAGCCCGAGGTGGGCCACGATACGCGGCCGCTCCTTGCGCTGCGTGGTCGCGGGCAGTTCAGTCGTCGCCATAGAACACCCAGTACTTCGATGCGAGGAAGTTGACCGCGGTCAGCAGCGCGACGATCATCAGCAGCACCCACGCGAGCGCAGACGCGTAGCCCATGTCGAAGTTCCCGAAGCCGCGTTGGTACAGGTAGAGCGTGTAGAACAGCGTGGAGTCGGCCGGGCCGCCCGTTCCGCCGCTGACGATGAACGCCTGTGTGAACGTCTGAAAGGCGCCGATCGTCTGCAGCACTAGGTTGAAGAAGATGATCGGGGACAGCAGCGGCAGGGTGATGGAGAAGAACCGCCGCGCGCGGCCGGCGCCGTCGATGGCGGCCGCCTCGTAGTACATCTGCGGGACCTGCCGCAGGCCGGCCAGGAAGATCACCATCGGCGAGCCGAAGGTCCACACGTTGAGGATGATCAGCGTGCCGAGCGCGTAGTCCGGCGTGGAGACCCACCCGGGCGGGTTGTCGACGCCGAGCGCGATGAGCACCGTGTTGATCAGCCCGTCGGTGCCGAACATCTGCCGCCACAGCACGGCGACGGCGACGCTCGAGCCCAGCAGCGACGGCAGGTAGTAGACCGACCGGTAGATGGCCAGCCCGCGCAGCCCCTTGTCGAGCACCATCGCGAGGGCCAGCGCGAACGCCAGCTGCAGCGGCACCGACACGAACACGTACACGAACGTGACCTTGAGCGAGGTGTAGAAGCGCGGGTCCTCGATCATGCGCGTGAAGTTGTCGAGCCCGATCCACTCCGGCGCCGCCAGGAGGCTGTAGTCGGTGAACGACAGGTAGAACGAGGCCGCGATCGGGCCCACGGTGATCAGCGCCAGCCCCACGAACCACGGAGCCAGGAACATGTACGCCGCCGTGCCGTCGCTCACCTGCGGCAGGCGGTCGCGCAGCCGGCGCCGCCGGGGCGGAGCAGGTCCGAGAGGCAGCGGCCGGGCGGCGGCGGCCCGGGTCTCTTCGTCCAGACTGGTCACGCTCAGTCACCTCTTCGTGGCGCCGGTTCCGGGCGCCTGCGCTGGATGTCGCTGTCCCGGTAAGCGCTTTCTAGCGAAGCCTCCCGCGCCCATGGATGTCAATACTCGATTTGGCAACGACCTCGACTCCCCAGCGCCGACGCGCGACACGTAGGCCATCTGACCAGCGGATACGCGTCAGTGTCGGCGAACCGGCGCGGAGGCAAAGATCTTGCTCGGCTTCGGCAACCGCTTTCCAAGCCGGGGCCCGGTCGGCTACGGTCACCGCCGGAACGCGATCACAGGACCGGTACGACCACGGAGGCTCCGCATGTCCTCGAGCTCACTGCCCCCGGTCTCGGTCGTCCTCGCCGGGGCGTCCGGGCACGGGCGGTGGCACCTGCGCAACCTCGACCGGCTGCGCGGCACGGACGCGCGGGTGCGGCTGGCCGGCGTCTGCGACGTACGGCCGCTCGACGCCGAACAGCGCGCGCTCGCGGGCGACGTCCCCGTCGGCGACGGGCTCGGCGACCTGCTGGCCGACCTGCGGCCCGACGTGACCATCGTGTGCACGCCGATCCACACGCACGCCGACCTCGCCCTGGCCGCGGCGGCGGCCGGGTCCCACGTGCTCCTGGAGAAGCCCCCGACGCCGACCCTCGCCGAGTTCGACCGCCTGGCCGCCGGCGTGGCCGCGAGCAGCCGGGCCTGCCAGGTGGGCTTCCAGAGCCTCGGTTCCCACGCCATCCCCCGGATCCGGGCGCTCATCGCCGACGGCGCGGTGGGCGAGGTGCTCGGCATCGGCGGCGCGGGCGCATGGACGCGCGACGAGGCCTACTACACGCGCGCCCCCTGGGCGGGCCGGCGGGTCCTCGACGGCGTCCCGGTCGTGGACGGCGCCCTGACCAACCCGTTCGCCCACGCCGTGGCCACCGCGCTCGCGCTGGACGGCGACCCGGGCGACGGCGGGCTGCGCGACGTCGCCGTGGAGCTCTACCGGGCCAACCCGATCGACGGCGACGACACCTCCTGCGTGCGCCTGACCACGGCGCGCGGCACCCCCGTCACCGTCGCCGTGACCCTGTGCGCCGAGCGCTCCGAGGAGCCCTACCTCCTGGTGCACGGGTCGCGCGGGCGGATCACGCTGCACTACAAGAGCGGGCGCGTGCGGCTCGAGTCCGGCGGCCGGGCCCGCACCGAGGAGCACCCCGCCACGGACCTGCTCGAGAACCTCGTCGCCCACGTCCGCGACCCCGGTGTGCCACTGCTCGCGCCGCTCGCGGCCACCCGGTCGTTCACCGAGGTCGTCGAGGCGGTGCGGCTCGCACCCGACCCGGTCCCGATCCCCGACGAGCACCGGAGCGTGGACGCGGCCGGCCCGGTCCCCCGCCACGTCGTGCCCGGGGTCGACGCCGCCGTCGCCCGCTCGGCCGTCGAGCTCGCCCTGTTCTCCGAGCTCGGCCTGCCCTGGGCGAACGCACGCCAGGCGGCCCACGATGGGTGACGGGCTGCTCGCGACCCTGCACGTGGGCGGCGTCGCCGTCGCCGACTACACCGACGGCTCGGGCCTGGACGCCACGCTGTCGCCGCGACCGCACCTGCACCCCGTCCGCACCCTCGCCGGCCGGGTGGTCACCGACGCGGTGCCCGAGGACCACCGCTGGCACCTGGGCGTCTCGGTGGCGCTGCAGGACGTCGGCGGCGGGAACTTCTGGGGCGGACGGACCTACGTGCGCGACCAGGGCTACACCTGGCGCGCCGACCACGGCCGCGTCGAGCACGCGGGCTTCGAGGAGATGTCGGACGCCGGCTGGACCGAGCGGCTGCGCTGGGTCGCCGCCGACGGGCAGCAGATCCTCGCCGAACACCGGTGCGTCACCGCGCGGCCCGCCGACGGCGGCTGGGAGTTGGAGCTGCGGACCACTCTCGCCTCGCAGGTGGACCGCCCGCTCCCGCTCGGCAGCCCGGCCACGAACGGCCGCACGGGCGCGGGGTACGGCGGGCTGTTCTGGCGGCTTCCCGCAGCGGACACGCCCGAGGTCTGCACCGCGGAGGCCGAGAGCGAATCCGCCGTGCACGGCAGCGTCGCGCCGTGGCTGCTGTGGGTCGAGCGCGGGCCGGACCCGTTCGCCGTCGCGTTCACCGGCGCGGACGACGCCACCCGCGCCGACCCCTGGTTCGTCCGGGTGGAGGGGTATCCGGGGGTGGGATCGCAGCTCGCCGCCACCGACCCGGTCGTGTTGCCTGCCGGCGGATCGGTCACGCGCGGCCTGCGGGCCCTGATCGTCGACGGCGCCCTGGATGCCGCGGCCGCGGCGCGCTGGGCCGCCCGGGGATGACGGCCTCAGCGGCGTCCGGCGCCCCGATGGCCTTCCGGGCGGGTGGGCGCGGTGTGGTCCGCCGCGCGCCGGCCCGGCTCGCCGAGGTCGCCGAGCGGGCCGGGGTGTCGCTCGCCACCGCGTCCCGAGTGCTGAACGGCAGCGATCGGACGGTCGGCGAGCCGTACCGGGTGCGCGTGCTGGCCGCCGCCGGAGAGCTCGGGTATCGCGCCAACGCGCACGCGCAGGCGGTGGCGCGCGGCGCCAGCACGGTGGTCGGGCTCGTGGTCCACGACGTCGCCGACCCCTACTTCTCCGCGATCGCGGCCGGGGTGATGCGCCAGTGCGAACAGCGCGGGCTGGTCGTCGTGCTGGCCAGCACCCGTGGCGTACCGGAACGCGAGCTCGAGTACGTGGCGACGCTGCGGTCCCAGCGCGCCCGGGCGGTGATCATCGCAGGCAGCCGGCAGCGGGACCGGACCTCGACGGCCCGGCTGGCCGCCGAGGTCGCCGCGTTCGCCGAGTCCGGCGGCCGGGCGGCGTGCATCAGCCAGAACCGGCTCGGCACCCACACCGTGCTCGTCCAGAACCGCGCGGGTGCCCGCGACCTCGCGCTCGAGCTCGTCGGACTCGGGCACCGCCGGTTCGCCGTGCTCGCCGGGCCCGCCACGCTCCTGACCGCGCGCGACCGGCACACCGGGTTCGTCGAGGGCCTGGTCCGGGCAGGTGTGCCGGCCGACGCCGTGCGGGTGGTGCACGGGGCGTTCACCCGCGACGGCGGCTACGCGGCCGCCGAGCAACTGCTCGCCGACGGCCTCGACGCCACGTGCGTCTTCGCCGTGAACGACGTGATGGCCGTCGGCGCGATCGCCGCGTTCCGCGACGGCGGCCCCGCCGTCCCCGGCCGCGTCTCGGTGGCGGGCTTCGACGACATCGCGACCCTTCGCGACCTCGTCCCCTCCCTGACCACCGTGCGCCTGCCGCTGGAGGAGATGGGCGAACGCGCCGCGGCCCTCGCGCTGGACTCCGCACCCGACGACCCCGCCCGGATCGTCCGCGTGCGGGGCGAGGTGGTGCTGCGGGACAGCACCCGGCAGGTCTGACCCGCGCCCGAAAAGATCATCGCGAGATACGCATCCGCGCACCCGCCACGACGACGACGGCACTCTCACGGCGATCACCCCGACCACGATCACCGCGAGATACGCGTCCGCGCACCGCCGACAACGACAACCGCACTCTCGAAACGATCACCAGTCCCGGCGCCACGGGGATACCAAGATCACCGCGAGATACGCAACCCCGCACCGCCGGCGACAACAACCGCACACTCACGGCGATCACCCCGACCACGATCACCGCGAGATACGCGTTCCCGCACCGTCCACGACGACAACCGCACTCTCGCGGCGATCACACGCGTCGGCACTCCGGCGACCACCGGCGCCGCACGGTCCCCGAACCGTGCGGCACCGGCGCCGGGCCTGCGGGACGGCCACCGGCGTTCCCGCGTCAGCCGATCCGGCCGGCCCCCGCTTGCGCGCCGACCACGCCGGGCACGGCCTGCGTCGGGTGCAGCTGCAGGTCATAGGGGGGTTGCCAGGTCACGGACGGGTCGAGGTCGGGGTCGTGCTCGGCGTTGTAGGCCGCGACCACGTCCACGGCCGACTCCGGGGAGCGGCCGTTCACGAGCGTGCCGGAGGCCGCGAGACCGGTACCCCCGTACACGGTGACGATGTCGGCCGGGGCGATGCCGGGGCCGAGGTCGAAGAAGTTGTCCTCGGCCAGGATCGCCGACTCGCGCCCGACGCCCCAGGAGTACACGTACCCGGCGGCGTCCGGCCGCACGTAGTGGTTGTTCGCGACGTGCACCTGCCCGAACCGCACCCGCGGCGTGCGCTGGCCGGTCCGGTCGAACAGGTTGTGGTGGAGGGTGACGCGCAGCTTCCCGCGGTCGGTCAGCCTGCTGTCGGACGAGCCGATGAGCATCACCTTGTCGTGGTCGACGAACCGGTTCCACGACACGGTGACGAGGTCGGCGCCGTTCGTGATGTCGAGCAGGCCGTCGTGCACCTCGTACTTGGCGCCGAAGTACTCGGGCAGCGCCGACGGCGGGTGCTCCCCGTCGTCGAAGGTGGAGTGGTCGACCCAGACGTGCGACGACTCGGCGATCCACAGGTTGTCGTACTCGGAGTTCCAGGTGCCGCCGGAGTCGCCGGGGTCCCAGGCCGGGAAGCAGTCGTAGGCGTCGGAGAACCGGATGTTGCGGACGATCACGTTCGTGGAGCCGCGGACCGTCATCGCGGCCCCGACGATCCGCGCGTCCGGGCCGACGCCGACCAGCGTGACGTTCGAGCCGACGTACTGCCGGACCTGCTCCTCCTGGTTCTCCTGGGAACGGGCACGGGCGTCCTCCAGCGGGCCGGCAGGCTCCTGGTCGCCCCACGTGGCCGGGTCGTAGGCCTGCAGGTACTCCTCCGGCGAGTACGCCGGATCGGCGTAGTCCTCGCAGGTCAGCGGCTGCCCATCGGGTCCGGTGTTCGCATCGATCGGGCCGGCGACGCGCACGATCCGCGGCGTCGTGTCCCCGCGGGCACCGGCGCCACCGAGCGCGGCCCGCAGCTCCTCCCAGGTGCGCACGGTGAAGACGTGCGCCTCATCGGCCCCGCTCCCGCCGGTGGTGCCGGGCCCGACCGAGGCCCACCCGTCGCCCGGCGGGAGCACCTGGCGTTCCAGCGGGACCTCCGCCGTCGGTGCGGCCACCGCCGCCGGGGCGACGCCCGCCGCGAGTGCCACGGCCCCGATGCCTGCCGCGGCCCATCCTCGGACTCCCATGCTCATCCCACCTCATCGTGTGAAAGCGCTTGCTGGTAAGCGCTTTCACGCTAGAGAGGGTGGCGGGAGCTGTCAACGCATCGGGTGACACCTGCTGATCCCGGGCCCGACGGGCGGCCGGCCTCGCCCTGGCCTACTGTCCGTGACCATGGGGGCGCGCACGGAACACGTACGGGGAGGCCTCGGTGCCCGATCGGGTTGCCGGCGACACGGGGGCGCACTCCTCCTCGTCGTCGCGGTCGCGCTGCTCACGGCGTGCACCGCCCCGGCCCCGCCGCCGGCCCCCCTGACGGCGCAGGTCTCCGCGCCCACCGCGGCCACCACGGTCCTGGACGCCGACGACCCGGCCGCCCTCGCCGTCGCCACCAGCGCCGCGCTGTACGCCACCGCGCCGGTCGTCGTGCTCGCGGCGGCCGACGATCCCGGGGCGCACGCCGCCGCCGCACCCGTGGCCGAACGGATCGGCGCCCCGCTGCTGCTCACCCCCACCCCGGCCGGGGCGGACGGGAAGGCGCCCGACCCCGCGGCCGTGGCCGCCGAGATCGCGCGACTGGGCGCGGGCACGGTGCTGGCCGTCGGGCAAGCCGCCGCCGACTGGGCAGACGAGCTCGCCGTCGAGGTCGTCACGGACGAGGCCGCGCTGCCCGCCGTCACCGCCCCGTCGCCGCGCCCTTCGGTGCTCGTGCTGGCCCAGGACGCGCCCGCCCAGGTCGCGGCGACCGCCACCGCACGCGCGTCCGGTGCCCAGGTGGACGTCGTCCCCGGCGCCGACCCGCGGCGCGACCCGGAGCCGGTCGCCCGACCGGAGCAGGTGCTCGCGCTCGGCGCGGCGTTCGGCACGCCCCAGGTGCTCGACTACCGGCTGGCCGTCGCCGCCACGGGGGTGGAGCTGCCCGGCGGCGGGCAGGTGCTGTTCCCGGGGCGCCGGATGGTCGCGCTCTACGGGCATCCCGGCGCGCCCGCGATGGGGGTGCTCGGCGAGCAGGGCGTCGCGGCATCGGTGCAGCGCGCGCAGGCGCTGGCCGCGGAGTACGACCCGCACGTCGACGAGCCCGTCGTGCCCGCGTTCGAGCTGATCGCCACGGTCGCCGACCGGGTGCCGGGACCGGACGGCGACTACTCCGCCGAGTCGAGCGTCGAGGATCTTCGCCCGTGGGTGGACGCCGCGCGCGACGCGGGCGTGTACGTCGTGCTCGACCTGCAGCCCGGCCGCACCGACTTCCTCACCCAGGCGCAGCGCTACACCGAGCTGCTCGCGCAGCCGCACGTCGGGCTGGCCCTGGACCCGGAGTGGCGCCTCGGGCCGCAGCAGAAGCACCTGGAGCAGATCGGATCGGTGGGCGTCGACGAGGTCAACGCGGTGGTCACCTGGCTCGCCGACCTCACCCGGGAGCACGCGCTCCCGCAGAAGGTGCTGATGCTGCACCAGTTCCGGCTCAACATGATCGTCGGGCGGGAGCGGCTCGACACCTCCCGCGACGAGCTCGCGGTGGTGCTGCACGCCGACGGGTTCGGTACGCCCGGCCTGAAGTTCGAGACCTGGAACGCGCTGCACCAGGACGCGCCCGACGGGATCTGGTGGGGCTGGAAGAACTTCTACGACGAGGACACTCCGACGTTCACCCCGGCGCAGACGCTCGCGATCGGGCCGACGCCGCCGGTGTTCGTCTCCTACCAGTAGTCCGCACCCGCGGGGATGACGCCGGATCAGGGCATTCCGTCCCGATCGCGGCCGGCGCGCAGTACCGTCGCGAGATCATCCGCGAGCCCGCGAGGAGAACGGTGAGCCACTCCGACGCCCGACGACTCCCCCGGGCCGCCTTCGTCCCGGTCGCGCTCGCGCTCGTCGCCGCCACGACCCTGCTGCCCACGGCCCTGCTTCCCACGGCCACGGCCACCCAGGCGGATCCCGAGCCGGTGCGCATCCTCCCGCTCGGCGACTCCATCACCTACGGCTACGAGCACGGCTCGTACCGCACGAAGCTGTGGGAGATGCTCGTCGACGACGACGGGTACGCCATCGACTTCGTCGGGTCGCAGAGCGACGGCCCGGAGAGCCTGCCCGACCGCGACCACGAAGGGCACTCCGGCTGGCGGATCGACGAGATCGAGACGGAGGCCGCCGACTGGGTCGCCGACCACGACCCGGACATCGTGCTGCTGCACATCGGCACCAACGACATGATCCAGGGCGCCTCCGCCGACGAGATGGAAGCCCGGCTCGACCGGCTGCTGGAGACGCTGTTCGAGGCCGGCCCGCAGCTCACCGTGGTCGCCGCGGCGGTAATCCCGCTCCACGAGCCGGACCAGCGCCTGCGCGAGTACAACGCGGCCGTCGCCGGGCTCGTCGAAGCCCACCGCGCCGAGGGCCGCGACGCCGTGTTCGCGGACATGGCGAGCGGCGGCATCGAGGGCCGCGACGACATCCCCGACGGCGTGCATCCCGGCCCGCAGGGCTACGCCAAGATGGCCGAGGTCTGGTACCCGCTGGTGCGGGCCGAGCTCGAGGAGCGCGGCGCAGGTGGCATCCCCGAGGCCACGCGGGAGGGCGAGCCGTACCGGCCGGGCTCCAGCACCCGCGCGCAGTCCGGCACGTAGGGCTAGGCCGTGTCCCGTGGATCAGGGGCGATGGGTTTCGTGATCCAGATGGTTCCTGGCAAGGCGGAGGTAGGCGCCGTCGTACTTGGCGTACCCGGGCCTACCGACAACGCAGCCAGGGGCCATCTGGGCGCGAAGACCGCGTTCATGATCCGCGGGACGCGGCCTGGGTCCGCGCGGGCAGGGGGCGGGCCGCTCCCGCGGCCAGCAGGCCCAGCACCAGGGCCCCGAGCACCACGAACAGCGCCCGCAGGATCCCGGCGTGCTCGCCGAGCAGGCCGATCAGCGGCGGGCCCGCGATGAACGCGGTGTAGCCGATCGAGCTGACGACCGACACCCGGGCGGCCGCGCGGGCGGGGTCGTCGGCCGCGGCGCTCATGCCGACCGGGAAGCCCAGCGACGCGCCCACGCCCCACAGGAGCGCACCGGCGAGCGCGACGGGCGTGGACCCGCCGAGCAGCACCAGCAGCAGCCCGGCGAGGGCGACCACCGCGGTCGCCCGCAGCACGGGGACGCGTCCGAACCGCTCAAGCAGCGCCCCGCCGAAGAACCGGCCGACGGTCATCGCGGCGACGAAGAACCCGAACGCGACGGCGCCGAGGGCGTCGCCGGTGCCGTAGCCGTCGACCATCGCGATGGCGATCCAGTCGTTGGCGGAGCCCTCCGTGAACGCGAACGCGAGCACCATCAGCCCGATGATCAGGGTGCGGGGCTCCCGCCAGGCCGCGAGCACGCCCGAGCCCGCCGCCTTCTCCTCGGCCGTCGTCTCCAGCTGCGGCAGGAACCTCCGCGTCGCCACCCCGACGACGATCGGCACCAGCGCCGCGACGACGAGCAGCTGCACCGACAGCGGCACGCCGGCGAACGCCGAGCCGGCTCCGATGCCGGCGCCCGCCACGGTGCCGAGGCTGAACCCGGCGTGCAGCTTGGGCATGAGCGAGCGGTCGAGGACGCGCTCGACGTCGGCGCCCTCGACGTTCATTGCGACGTCCCACACGCCCGTACCCAGGCCGGTGAAGGCGAGGCCGATGGCGGCGGGCACCACGAGCCCACCGAGCAGCCCCAGGCCGAGGCAGGCCAGCCCGAAGACCATCGTGAGCGACGCGGCGAACACGGCCCGGGCCGGCCCGAGCCGGTGGACGATCGGACCGGAGAGCGGCAGCCCGGTGACCGATCCTGCGGACGCGCACAGCAGCAGCAGGCCGAGCTGCCCGGTGGAGAGCCCGAGCGCGTCGCGGATGGCCGGGGTGCGCGCGATGAACGAGGCGAAGGCCAGCCCGTTCACGGTGAAGACGACGGCGACCGCCGTGCGCGCCCTCAGGGCATCAGCGGCGGGCACGGCCCTCGTGGTGGTCAAGTCATCTCCTATCGAATCGATTCGATCGCATTTGACGGTACGCGGTCGTCCCGCCCGGGCTCAACCCGTATTCCTGTGATCCGGCTACCGTGCCGGGGTGACCACCCGCCCCACGCTCGCCGCCGTCGCGGCGCACGCCGGCGTCTCGCCGTCCACGGCGTCGCTGGTGTTCTCCGGGAGCTCACGGGTCACACCGGCCACCCGGGAGCGGGTCCTCACCGCCGCCGCGGCGCTCGGCTACGCGGGCCCCGACCCGCTCGCGGCGTCCCTGCGCCGCGGCCGCAGCGGCGTGATCGGCGCCTTCGTCGGGGAGCGACTGCTGTACGCGTTCCGCGACCCGGTCGCGGTCCAGATGCTCGACGGGATCACCGAGGTACTCGGCGGCCACGGCGTCGGGCTGCTGCTGCTCGCGGGCGACACCGGGCGCCCGTCGGCCGACCAGATCGCCCGCATCCCCCTCGACGCGGCGATCTTCGCGACCTGCGGGCTGGAGGACGACCCCGCGCTGGACCACCTCCGCGCCCGCGGCGTGCCCATCGTGGCCGTCGAGGGGCCGATCGTGCCCGGCGCCGTGCTCGTCGACATCGACGACCGCGGCGGCACCCGCACGCTCGCCCGGCACCTGCACGACCTCGGCCACCGGCGCGTCGAGGTCATCGCCATGCCGCTGCGGCTCGACGGCACCCGCGGCCCGGTCACCGCGGCCCGCCGCTCGCGCGCCCACTACCGGGACGTGCGGCACCGGCTGGAGGGCGTGGAGGACGTCTTCGGCCGGGTGCCCGCGTTCGAGACGGCCAGCAACGCGGTCGCGGAGGGCGCGGCGGCCGGACGGGCCCTGCTCGACGTGCCGGCCCACCGCCGCCCCACGGCCGTGATCGCCCAGAGCGACGTGCTCGCCGCCGGCGTGCTGGAGGCCGCCGCCGAACTGGGCCTACGCGTGCCGGAGGACGTGAGCGTGGCCGGGTTCGACGGGGCCGATCTGCACTGGCTGGGCGAGACCCGGCTGACCACCGTGGTACAGCCCACGGACAAGAAGGGCCGCGCCGCCGCCCAGGCCGCGATGGACCTCGTCGCGGGCGCGCACCCGCCGGACGTGACGCTGCCGGTGAGCCTGCGCATCGGCACCACGAGCGGGCCCGCGCCGTCCTGATCGCCGGGGATCAGTAGATCGCCGCGGTCGGGGGAACCCGCCGGACATGCCCGTCCGCGTGCTGGTCGTCGACCAGCAGCCACTGTTCAGCCGTGGTCTGGAACTCCTGCTCCCCGCCGTGAGCGACGACCGGGTGCACGTCGTGGCGAGCACCGACCTCGCCGGGTCCGCCGCCGTGCTGGCCCGGCGCCACCAGCCCGACCTCGCGCTCGTCGACCTCGGCCTCGGCCCGCCCGGCGGGGTGCGCGCAATCGCCGCGATCCGGCGCGTGGAACCGCGGCTGCCCGTCGTCGCCATGACCGTGGACGGCGACGAGGAACAACTGGCGCTCGACGCCCTGCGCGCGGGCGCCCGCGGGCTGCTGATCAAGGCGCAGGAACCCGAGGAGCTGCTGCCGCCGCTGCTCGCCGCCGCGGACGGGTGGGCAGTGCTGCCGCCCTCGATGCTGGCACGGCTGAGCGGAACCGGACGCGCCGCCTGCCGGACGCCGCGGCTCACCGGCGACGAGCAGCGGCTGTGGAGGTTCATCGCGCGGGGCGCGAGCACCGCGCAGATCGCCCAGTCGATGCACGTCTCCGAGCGCACGGTCAAGCGCCTGACCGCCGGGCTGCTGCGCCGCCTCGGCGTGTCGACCCGCACCGAGGCCGCCACCCTCGCCGGCCGCGCCGGCCTCCTCGACGGCTGACCGCCCCCGCGCAGGGGCGACTCACGCGGCAGAACGGGGCGACTCGCGCGTCGTTTCCGGGCGACTCGCGCGTGGTCTGCGAGTCGCCCGGGTTCGACACGCGAGTCGCCCGCTTTCGACTCGTCGAGCACGTGGTCCCGACCCGTCGCCGTCCGTCGCCGTGGGAGAACACCCCGTAGGGCAGGTTGGCCGGGCCGAACGGTGAGCCGTCCGGAATCTCGATCACTGCGGCCCGCGCCCGGACCACGTCCAGGCGTAGCGGCCGTCGTCGACGGCCTGGCCGCCCTCCCCCAGCTCGAGCGGCCGGAACGTGTCGACCATGACGGCCAGCTCGTCGAAGAACTCCGCACCGAGTGACTTCTCGACGGCGCCGGGCTGCGGCCCGTGCGAGTGCCCGCCGGGGTGCAGGCTGATCGAGCCCTGCCCGATCCCCGAGCCCTTGCGGGCCTCGTAGTTCCCGCCGCAGTAGAACATCACCTCGTCCGAGTCCACATTGGAGTGGTAGTACGGCACCGGCACCGACAGCGGGTGGTAGTCCACCTTCCGCGGCACGAAGTTGCACACCACGAAGTTGTTGGCCTCGAACACCTGGTGCACCGGCGGCGGCTGGTGGACCCGGCCGGTGATCGGCTCGAAGTCGGCCACGTTGAACGTGTACGGGTACAGGCACCCGTCCCACCCGACGACGTCGAACGGGTGCGTCGGGTACACGTACCGGGTGCCGCTCACGCCGCCGGGGCCGCGGTGCTTCACCAGCACCTCGACGTCGGTGCCGTCCACCAGCAGCGGCTCGTCCGGCCCGTGCAGGTCCCGCTCGCAGTACGGCGCGTGCTCCAGGAACTGCCCGTACCGCGACAGGTACCGCTTCGGCGGCGCGATGTGCGAGTTCGCCTCGATCGCGTACAGCCGCAGCGGCTCGTCCCCGACCGGCACCCACCGGTGCGTCGTGGCCCGCGGCAGCACCACATAGTCGCCCTGCCGCGCCGACAGCGCCCCGAACACCGTCTCCACCGTCGCCGACCCGGACTCGACGTACACGCACTCGTCCCCGACCGCGTTGCGGTACAGCGGCGACGCCTCCCCCGCCACCACATACGAGATCCGCACGTCGGCGTTGCCCAGCACCAGCCGCCGCCCGGTGACCGCGTCCAGGGCCTTCCAGTCCTGGCCCGGGAACAGATCGTGCAGCTTGAGGTGCCGCGGGATCAACGGGTGGTTCGGTGTGGTCGCCGATGCGGGCGGCTCCCACGGCGTGGCGTCGACGATCGCCGACGGGACGCCGCGGTGGTAGAGCAGCGACGAGTCGCTGGAGAAGCCCTCCTCACCCATCAGCTCCTCGTAGTACAGCCCGCCGTCGGGCGTGCGGTGCTGGGTGTGCCGCGTCGGCGGCACCTCACCGGACCGTCGGTAGTACGCCATGGTGGCTCTCCTCCCGGGCGGCGGCGCGGTCGAGCGCCGCGGTGATCTGGGCTGCGGTGGGGGCGGCGAGCACCGCCGCGACGTGCGCGTCCGGGCGGATCACCCAGACCTCGCCGGGACGGGCGGCGAGCGCGTCGCCGAGCGCGCCCGTCGCGTCGATGGTCGCGAGCTCCAGCACCCGGACGGGCGCGGCCGCGCGCCCGGCGGCCTCGTGCGCCGCCGCGACGTCGGCGCCGGGCGCCGTGAGCAGCAGGAACCCGTCGCGCGCGAGCTCGCGGAACCGCCCGCCGCCGGTGACGGGCGCGTCCGGCACGAGGATCCCGGGCCCGGCGGGCGGGACGGCGCCGCGCGGCGGCCGCCCGGCGAACGGGCGCTCCGCGCACGGCGTGGTCAACGGCGAGTCGACGTACCAGAACGCCTCGGCGAGCCGTCCGGAGTCGACCTGCGCGCGGGCGACCGGGTCGTCGGCAGCGCGGGTCAGCACGTCGCGCCGGTGCGTGGCGGCCGCGTCGTCCTGGGGTACGAGGAAGTCCATCGTCGCGGTCGTGACGGCGAGGTTCTCCCGCGCCGCCGCGTGCCGCTCGGTGTGGTAGCTCTCCAGCAGTTCCTCGGGCGCCCAGCCGCGGGCGACGAACGCGATCTTCCAGGCGGCGTTCTCGGCGTCGGCCACCCCGGAGTTGAGCCCGCGCGCCCCGAACGGCGAGTACAGGTGCGCGGCGTCGCCCGCCAGCAGCACGCGCCCCACGCGCATCCGGTCCACGCAGCGCGAGTGGAACCGGTACACCGACTTCCAGACGATCTCGTACGGCCGGTCGCCGATCACCTTCCGGATCCGCGCGTCCAGGGCGCCGGAGGCCACCTCGGCTTCGAGGTCGTAGTCCGCGGGCACCTGCCAGTCGATCCGGAACGTGGAGTCCGGGCACGGGTGCACGAGGACCTGCCGGCCCGGGTTCCACTCGGGGTCGAAGTGGAAGCGGCGCTCGGTGGCCCAACCGGGCAGGTCGGTTCGGATGTCGCAGATGAGGAAGCGGTCGTCGAACGAGTGGCCTTCGAAGCGCACCCCGAGCAGCGCCCGCAGGTCCTCGCACCGCGCGCCCGGGCAGGCGAGGACGAAGGCGGCCCGCAGCTGCCCGCCGTCGGCGCAGGTGAGCGTGACGCCGTCGGCGTCCTGGTCGAGACGGGTGACCCGCCGCCCCCACTGCACGTCGATCAGCGGCTGCGCCGCGATGCACTCGTCGAGGATCTCCTCGGTGCGCGACTGCGAGATGTTGACGAACGGCGGGAACGCCGAGCGACCCGCGTCCGCGAACGTGAACGAGAACAGCTCGGACCCGCGGTGGAACGTCCGCGCGGTGGTCCACGTGACGCCCTCGGCGGCGATCCGCGCGCCCGCGCCGACCGCCTCCCACACGTCGAGCACCTCGCGCTGCTGGCAGATCGCCTTGGAGCCGACGAGGTCGCGCGCGGGCCGCTGGTCGAGCACCACCACCGGCAGGCCCCAGCGGGCGAGCAGCAGCGCGGCGGTCTGCCCGACCGGCCCGTTGCCGATGACGGCGACCGGGGTGTTCATGACGACTGCAGCTGGTCCCAGACCTCCCGGTCGCGCTCCGCGGTCCAGATGACCGGGCGCTCGACCCCGGAGAGCTCGTCCCAGACCCGCGACACGTCGAACGGGAGGCAGTGCTCGAAGATCGGCCAGTGCCCGTACCGGTCGACGAGCGCCGCGTGCGACCGCTCGAAGGCCTCCTTGAGCGTGCCCCCGCGGCCGTGCACGGCGCCGACCTCGTCGATCAGCACCTGCAGGAAGTGCCGCGTCTGCCCGATCGCGGACGCCACCGCGTCGGCGCCGCGGCTCACGCCACCGCGCCCGCCCACGAGCGTCTCCGCTCCGATCGCCGCGACCCGGTCGAGCGTGGCGCCCGCCCAGTCGCGGTGGAAGGCGTCGCCGGTGTAGAGGGCCGCCTCGGCCTCCACGAGGTCGCCGGCGAAGAGGATCTTGTGCCGGGGCAGCCAGGCCACGATGTCACCCTCCGTGTGCCCGCGCCCGCAGTACTGCAGCACGAGGTCGCCGCGGTCGCCGCCCAGGTCGATCGTCAGGCGGTCGGAGAAGGTGAGCGTGGGCCAGGTCAGGCCGGGCACCGAGTCGGCGCCCTCGGCGAGCCGCGGCATCCGGCCGAACTCGCTCTCCCAGTCCTGCTTGCCCCGCTCGGCCACCAGCGCCCGCGTGTTCTCGTGCGCGACGATGACCTCGGCGTCGAACGCGGACGCGCCCAGCACGCGCACGGCGTGGTAGTGGGTGAGCACGAGGTAGCGCACCGGCTTGTCGGTGTGCTCGCGCAGCTTCGCGAGCCACTTCTGCGCGACCACCGGGGTGGCGAGCGCCTCGAAGCAGACCAGGAAGTCCTCGCCCTCGACGGCCCCGATGTTCGGGTCGCCCTCGGCCGTCAACGCGTAGACACCGTCGGCGAGCACCTCGAGCGTCTGCTCCTTCGCCGCCAGATCCGCAGACGAAGCGAACGGTTTCGTCGCCATCGACGCATCCTTCCGATCAAACCTTTGATTAGTTGGGACCGTACCCCCTCGACGCCCCGACCGGAACCCCTCCATCATGGGCGTTCCGCACCGATGGAGGAGTACCCATGAGTGCACCGGAGGGCATCGACCCGAGTGTTCTCCCGAGCGGGGTCGGGTGCGCGAAGTGCGACGCGAACGGCGGGTGGTGGGTGCACCTGCGCCGCTGTGCGGCCTGTGGCCACGGCGCTCCTCGCTGACGCTCGTCGACCGTGTCCACCGCGGCGCTGTGTTGATGGTGGCCTCGCAAGCTCGGCCACGTCGGCTGCTGCGACACCTCCCCCGCCCAGCACGCCACCGCGCACTTCCGGGCCACCGGGCACCCGCTCGTCCGCAGCTTCGAGCCGGGCGAGAGCTGGTTCTGGGACTACCGCACCTCGCAGATGTACGAGGGCCCCGACCTGGCCGCGCCCCAGCACCGCCCGGTGGACCAGGCGGTACCCGGGCCCGCCGGACGTGTCCCGGCGGACTGGCGGCAGCACATCCACTGACGTCCGGCCACCTGGCGCGCACCCGCGGTACCCGGCCCACGCCCCGTTGCAGCAAAGCCACTTTCACGCCACCTGCCTGCATGAAAGTGGCTTTGCTGCAATCCCCCGGGCGTGACACCGCCCGGCTGACGGGCGCGCGGCTGGTCGCCGTCGCCGCCCGCGACCGAGCGAGGGCCGAGGCGTTCGCGGCCGAGCACGGCGTCGAGCGCGTGCTGGCCTCCTACGCGGACGTGCTCGCCGATCCCGAGGTCGAGGCCGTCTACAACCCGCTCGCCAACGGCCTCCACGGGCCCTGGAACCTCGCGGCGGTGGCCGTCGGGAAGCACGTGCTCACCGAGAAGCCGTCGGCCAGCGACGCGGTGGAGGCCCGCGCGGTGCGGGACGCCGCCGCGGACGCGGGCGTCGTCCTCATGGAGGCGTTCCGCTACCTCTACCACCCGGTCACGCGGCGGCTGCTCGACGTGCTCGGGTCCGGGGAGATCGGCGAGCTGCGCCACGTCGAGGTGCACATGGGGATCCCCGCCCCGGCCGACGCCGACCCGCGCTGGTCGCTCGCGCTCGCCGGCGGCGGACTGATGGACGGGGGCTGCTGCGGGCTGCACCTGCACCGGGCGCTGGCGCCGTTCGCGGGCGGCGAGCCGCGGATCCTCGCCGCCAAGGGGCGGGAGCGGGCCGGGCACCCCGGCGTCGACGAGTGGGTGGAGGCCGAGCTCGCCTTCCCCGGCGGGGCCACCGGCGTCGTGCACAGCTCGATGGCCGCCGACGACGTGCGCATGTCCTGCCGGCTCGTCGGCAGCCGCGGCGAGGCGACCGCCCCGTTCTTCGTGCTGCCACACCGCGACGACCGGGTGCTGGTGACCGCGGGCGGCACCGAGCGCGTCGAGGAGCTGGGCAGGCGGCCGTCGTACGCCTACCAGCTGGAGGCGTTCACGGCGGCGGTCCGGGAGGGCGTGCCGGTGCCCACCGACGCCGACGACGCGGTGGCGACGGCGGAGCTGGTCGACGACTGCTACCGGGCCGCGGGCTTCGACCCCCGCCCCCGCACGGTCCTCTGACGGCGGCGCCCGTCCGCGCCCGCCCGAACACCCGCTGATCAAGGCGCAGACGTCGCTCTGACAGATCGACAAGGGACCGCAGCGCCCTGATCGGCGGGCTTCCCGACGCGCGCGCACCGTCCCGCGATACGCATGCCGGACCCTGCGTACGCGCCCGATCGCCGCGGGTGCAGGATCGGGGCGTGTCCACCGTCGCCGCCGACGTCACGGCCGCCGCCGCCCGGCTGGCCGGTGTCGCCACGCTGACCCCGCTGCAGCGCAACGAGCGCCTGTCCGCCGCCACCGGCGCGCAGGTGTGGCTCAAGCGCGAGGACCTGCAGGTCGGGCGCTCGTACAAGCTGCGCGGCGCCTACAACCTGCTCGCCCAGCTCGACGAGGCCGAGCGGGCCGCGGGCGCGGTGTGCGCGAGCGCGGGCAACCACGGTCAAGGGGTGGCGTACGCCTGCCGCCGGCTCGGCATCCGCGGCCGCGTGCACGTGCCCAGCACCACGCCGCGGCAGAAGCGGGAGCGGATCACCGCACTCGGCGGCGACGCCGTCGAGCTCGTGGTCGGGGGCGACACCTACGACGAGGCCGCGGCCGCCGCGGCCGAGTACGCCGCCTCCACGGGTGCCACCGTCGTCCCCGCGTTCGACGACGTGCGCACGATCGCCGGGCAGGGCACGGTCGGCGTCGAGGTGATCAGCCAGCTCGGCGGCGCCCCCGACGTCGTCGTCGTGCCGGTCGGCGGCGGCGGGCTGCTCGCCGGGGTGGCCTCCTGGCTGCGGGCGCACCACCCGCACGTCCGGATCGTCGGGGTCGAGCCCGCGGGGGCGGCGAGCATGGCGGCCGCGCTGGCCGCCGGAGGCCCGGTGCCGCTGGCCGAGCTGGAGACGTTCGTCGACGGGGCCGCGGTGCGCCGCGTCGGCGACGTGAGTTTCCCGCTGGTGCGTGACTGCGGCGCCGAGCTGACGAGCGTGGCCGAGGGCCGCGTCTGCACGGAGATGCTCGACCTCTACCAGGTCGACGGCATCATCGCCGAGCCCGCGGGCGCGCTGGCCGCCGCCGCGCTGGAGGGGCTGGACCTCGCGCCCGACGCCACCGTGGTGTGCCTGCTGTCGGGTGGCAACAACGACGTGAGCCGCTACGCCGAGGTCGTCGAGAAGTCGCTCGTGCACCGCGGGCTCAAGCACTACTTCCTGGTGGAGTTCCCGCAGGAGCCGGGCGCGCTGCGGCGGTTCCTCGACGAGGTGCTCGGCCCGGACGACGACATCGTGCTGTTCGAGTACATCAAGCGGGACAACCGCGAGACCGGCGCCGCGCTCGTCGGGATCGAGCTGTCCGAGCGCGAGGGCTACGAGCCGCTGTGGAAGCGGATGGAGGCCAGCCCGCTCAAGATCCAGCACGTGGCCCCGGGGAGCACCGCGTACCGCTTCCTCGTCTGATGCCGCTCTACCGCGGCGAACCCGCGGCGGGGCCCTGGCGGGTCGTCCTGGCGTCGGACGTGCTCGCGCTCCTGGGCCGACCCCGGGTCGTCGCCGTCGACGGCCGGTCCGGCGGCGGGAAGACGACGGTCGCGGCCCGGCTGGCGGCCGCGGTGCCCGGGGCCGCGGTCGTGCACACCGACGACGTCGCCTGGTACCACGCGTTCTTCGACTGGGCCGACCTGCTGCGCGACGGCGTGCTCGCCCCGCTTCGCGACGGCCGGGCGGTCGCCTACCGGCCCCCGCAGTGGGACCGGCGGGGCCGCGTCGGGGCGATCGTCGTGCCGGCGGACTGCCCGCTCGTCGTCGTCGAGGGCGTGGGCGCCGGGCGCCGGGAGCTGGGCCCCTACGTCGACGCGCTGGTGTGGGTGCAGACCGACGCCGACGAGGGCATGCGCCGCGTCCTGGACCGCGACGGCGCGGACGCGGCAGGCTTCGCCGCGGAGTGGCAGGCTGCGGAGGACCCGTTCCAGGAGCGCGAGCGCCCGTGGGAACGGGCCGGGCACGTCGTGTGCGGGGCGCCGAAGGTCCCTCACGACCCCCGCACCGAGCTCGTCGTCGCCGGTAACCCGGGCGCGGCCGAGAACGACCTCCCGGTCGTGCGGGGACGAAGATGATCGAGTTCCGGTTGCTCGGCGCCGTGGAGGTGGTGCGCGACGGACGGCCGCTCGCGCTCGGCGGCCCCAAGCAGCGCGCGGTACTGGCGATCCGGCTGCTCGGCGCCGACCGGGTGGTTCCGCTGCACCGGATCATCGACGGCGTGTGGGGCGAACGCGCGGGCCCGAACACAGCCAACACGGTGCAGGTCTACGTCTCGAACCTCCGCCGCGCGCTCGGTCCCGACCGCGGACTGCTGGTCACCCGCGACACCGGCTACACCGTCACCCTCGACGGGCACGAGCTCGACGTCCTGCGCTTCCTCGCCGCGAGCACCGAGGGCAGGCGGCTGCTCGAGGGCAACCGCTACACCGAGGCGGCCGACCGGCTGCGGGCGGCGCTGGGCCGGTGGCGGGGCCCGGCGCTCGGCGACCTCGCGGCCGAGCCGTTCGCCGCGCCGGAGATCGCGGCGCTGGAGGAGAGCAGGCTCGCCACCGTCGAGGCGCGGATCGAGGCCGACCTCGCGCTGGGCCGCGCCGCGGAGACCGTCGGTGAACTGCGGACGCTCGTCGCGGCCCACCAGCTGCGGGAGCGGTTCGCCGCGCTGCTCATGGAGGCGCTGTACCGGACGGGGCGGCGCGCGGACGCGTTGGAGGTCCACCGCGCCGCCCGTGCGGTGCTGCTCGAGGAGCTGGGCGCCGACCCCGGCCCGGACCTGCGCCGGCTCGAACGCGAGATTCTCGCCGAGGCCGAGCTGAGCGGCGTCCAGCGGTTCGAGCGACCGTTCCTCGTGCTCACCGACGGCGCCGGCAGCCGGGAGGTCGTGGCACTGCACGCCGGCCGCTCCCCGTTCACGATCGGGAGGCATCCGGGCAACGACCTCGCGCTCGGCTGGGACCGGGAGGTCTCCCGCACGCACGCCCACCTGGAGCACACCGCGCGCGGTTGGGCGCTGGTCGACGAGGGGCGCTCGCGCAACGGGTCTTTCGTCAACGGCGTGCGGGTGAGCGGGCGCCACGAGCTGCGCGACCGCGAGGTCGTGCGGCTGGGTCGGACCGTGCTGCTCTACCGATGCACGACGCAGATGCCTGCGGCCCCGCGGCCCCTCGACGTCACCGTCACCGCCGACGTCAACAGGCCTTTCAGCGCTTCTTAACCGCTCCCCGCGACCGTCTCCGTGTCAGAACGACGCACCGAGAAGACGGAGACACCCAGATGAGCACCACCACCCGCCGCATCCTGCGCAGCACCGTCGTCGCCGCCGCCGCGGCCGCGATCACGCTCGGCCTGCCGGCCGCGGCCCTCGCGTCGGAGTACCCGGGCGCGCTCGGCAGCTGCGAGGTCGGCGGGCTCTACGACCTCGACGCCGACGGGCTGCTCGACGCCGGCGTGATCGACGAGGACGGCAACGGCTACGTCGAGCAGAACGTCCTCGACGCCGACGGCGACGGGTTCGCCGACACCTGGGGCGTCGACGCCGACGAGGACTGCGTGCTCGACCAGGTCGCGAACGACTACACCGGCGACGGCCTCCCCGACGCGTGGCTGCTCGACACCGACGCCGACGCCTACTTCGAGACCGTGCTGGTGGACGTCGACGGCGACGGGCACACCGACGAGTCCTACGCCGGGTACGACGCCTGGACGCTCGCGGTGCCCACCCACCTGGTGTTCGACGGGTACGGGCCGCACCTGGGCGACCTGATGTACGTGCTGTGGGCGGGCGGGAACGCGCCGGCCTACGACTTCGGCGGCGGGCTGCTGATCCCGACCGAGGTCTGACGCTCCCGTCCGCGGGGCGGTTCCGGGGCCCGCGGCGAGCTGCGCGATCGCGCTCGCCGC
>NZ_JAHKRK010000429.1 GCF_019396355.1 Pseudonocardia nigra | reverse complement strand
TCGCCGACCGCGCCAACATCGCCCACGCCCGACGAGACCTCCTCAACCGCGACGACGTCTTCACCGCGTACGGCATCTAACTGAATCCGACCAAACCGGACAAAGATCAACAACGCCGGGGCCCTGGCATGAGCGCCAGTCAATCGTTCGGGCTATAGGCAATGGCCAGCGTCGACGACCGATGGTACGTCTCGCGGAAGATGCCGGACGGCACCACGCGGAAGGTGCGGACCCCGCGCAACGGCACCGGGAAGCGATGGCTGGTGCGATGGCGCGACCACGCGGACGTCCCGCGGAAGAAATCCTTCGACCGGAAAGCCGACGCCGACCGCGAAGCCGCACGCATCGAGACCGAACTCGCGCGCGGCACCTACCTCGACCCCAAGGCCGGCGAGATCAGCTTCCGCGAGTACGCCGAGCAGTGGCGGCCGTGCAGTTCGCCGATCCCAACACGGCCCACCAAGTGGGCGTCCGATTCCGACTCCACGTCTACCCCACACTCGGCCACCTGCCGATGAAGACCGTGACCCCGTCGCACATCCGGCACTGGCTGCACGGTCTCACCATGGCCCGCAGCTACCAGCGCACGATCTTCGCCAACGTCTCCCAGGTCTTCACCCGCGGCGGTCGCCGACGACATCCTCGGCAAAAACCCCTGCCGCTCGCGCACCGTCCGTAAACCGGTCGCCGACCCACAACCCGTCGTGCCCTGGTCGACGGAATGGGTCGCCCGTGTTCACGCCTCCACGCCTCCTTGCCCGAGCGCTACGCGATCCTGCCTCCCTTGGCCGCCGGTGCCGGACTCCGGCAGGGCGAAATCTTCGCCCTGTCCCCCGACGACCTCGACTTCGACCGCGAGACCATCACCGTTCGCCGACAGGTGAAGCTCACCGCAAGCAACCAGCCCTACTTCGCCCTACCCAAGGGCAGGAAGACGCGAAGCGTCCCGATGCCCACCTCCGTTCGCGCCGCCCTCCTGGCTCACCTCGAGCGTTTCCCGGCGCGCACGGTGACACTCCCCTGGGACGGACCCGACGGCTCACCGGTCACCGTCACCCTGATCCTCACGACCCGCGAGAGCAAGCCGATCAACAGGCACTACTTCAACGCCAAAATCTGGAAACCCGCGCTGCACGCCAACGGCGTCCCCGCCACCCGCGACAACGGGTGCCACGCACTTCGGCACTACTACGCCAGCGTCCTGCTCGACGGCGGTGAGTCCATCAAGACCATCAGCGAGCGCCTCGGCCACTCTGGCGAGCCTCCCAGATTCCGGACACCGGACCCAATAAGGTCCGCACGGAATGGAGGTTGATCGATGCCGGAGCGACGCAGGAAGTTCAGTCCTGAGTTCAAGGACGAGGCCGTGAAGATGGTGACGGAGTCGTCGCGTCCGATCGCCGAGGTTGCTCGCGAGATCCAGGTGAACGAGGGCACCCTCGGGAACTGGGTGAGCAAGTACCGGGTCGAGCACGTCGACGAGGAACCACCACTGACGATCTCAGATCGAGCCCGTCTACGCGAGCTCGAACGAGAAAACCGTGAGCTGAAGATGAAGGCCGAGTTCCTGGGAAAGCGGCAGCCTTCTTCGCCCAGGAGTATCGGTGAGCGCGAGGTTCGAGTTCATCGATGCGCAGAAGGCACAGTTCCCCGTCAAGACGATGTGGTAACCATTCAGGTGGTTGAGGCGCAGGGTGGTGACCAGGGGTTCCCGGTGATGGCGTCGCGCAGTGCGGTGAGGACATCGGCGCCGTGTTTGCGGACGGTGGAGATGTAGCTGCGGATGCGCA
>NZ_JAHKRK010000428.1 GCF_019396355.1 Pseudonocardia nigra | reverse complement strand
GGTCATCGAGCAGTTGCCGGGTTTCGGCGATCGCCTGGCCGATGGAGTTCGGGTTCACCTCGAGTAGCTCGGACAAGACGTTCTGAGAACAGATCTGCCGCAGGTAGACGATGGTGATCAGGATGCGGTCGGCGTCGGTGAGCAGAGATCGGCTTCCGGCTCCGGGAGCTCGGCGGCGGCGCCCGCCGCGCTGTTCGTAGCAGCGCTGAGCGGTCTGCGCGGCTTGGGCCGGGGCCAGATCGGTGGCCAACTCGTCCAGCTCGTGACGACTCATGCCGGTGAGCCGGGGATCGGACAGGATCTTCAGCGATCGTGCCCGGGTGCGCTCCCGGTCGTCGCCTTCAGCCTCGCCGAGGGATGCGACCTGCGGCTGAGCAGGGTTCTTCTCGGCCACGCCGATGGTGTAGTTCCACGATCCGCACCAGGAGTGCGGTGCGAGTGGGAGGGCCTGCAGGGACGCCCTGCTGACCGAGATCCCGAGCGGGTAGGTGCCGGTGTCCAGCTCGGCCGCCACCCGCAGCCCGGTGCGGGTTCGGGTGGCGGCGATGGTCTTGACGACGACTTCGTGGCTGGTCAGGGGCCTGCCGCGCCAGTGGAGCGTGATCTGGGAGAACAGCCGGTGCTCGATCTTGTTCCACTCCGAGGTGCCCGGCGGGAAATGACACACGTGATGTCCAGGCCTGTCTCGGCGGCGAGAGCGGCGAGCTCGGCCTTCCACAGCCGGTAGCGGTAGCTGTTGGAGCCCCCGGCGTCGGCGGTGATCAGCAGGCGGGTGGCATCCGGATAGTCGCCGCAGCCGCGGGCCTGCCACCAGCGGCGGATCGAGGCGACAGCGAACGCCGACGTGTCGTGATCGACCCCGACGTTGACCCAGCCGCTGTCTGCGGTGACGTCGTAGACGCCGTACGGGATGGCCTGCTCGACCTGCGGGCCGGTGAAGAAGAAGCTGTGATCCTCAACCTCGATCGGTTCTCCCGCCGGACGCCATTCACGACCAGGGTTGGGCAGCCTCCCGAGTTGCTCCTTCTTCTTGGTGTCGACGCTGATGACCGGCTCCCCAGCAGCCTGATGATCGGTGACCTGCTTGTTGATGTAGCGGAACTGGGCGTCTCGATCGGGGTGCTGGTCTCCTTCCAGGGTCTTCGCGTTGCCCTGGAGGCTGAACCCGTTCTCCCGCAACAGCTTCCCGACGGTCGGAGCCGAGACCACGTGTCCCTGCCGGGTCAGCTCGTCGGCCAGGTGGCGCAGCGACTTCGTCGTCCACCGCAGCGGCGACATCGGATCGCCCCGCTCATCCGGCTCGACCAGCGCCAACAGCGCAGATACCAGGGTCGGGTCCAGGTATGTGGCCCGCTTGCGTCCACCGCCCGTCTTCCGGACCCGCCCGCCCGGCAGCGGGCCCTCGCCCCGTTCGAGTTCGAACACGCCGCGGCGGACAGTCGTCTCGCTGACCCCGGCCACTGCAGCGACAGCCCGCACACCGCCGTGCCCCAGCAGCCGGGCCTCCGCCGCCAACGCCAGACGCTGCTGACGCTCGTTCAGATGTGGGAGCAGCACCTCGAACCGGGCGGCGAGCTGACGACGGACCTCGACCGATACGGGCATACCAGCTCAACGAGCCCCGAGGCCGAAACGGACAGGTTGTTTCTTCATAAGTCCACAAGATCGCCAACATTCTCGGGGCGCTCCCGAAATCCGCGCATCCGGGCGCGAAGAAGGCCCTCGCCGAGATCTGGAACGCCGAGGACCGCCGCCGCGCCCTCGACGCCGCCCGCGCGTTCGAGGCCACCTACGGGGC
>NZ_JAHKRK010000427.1 GCF_019396355.1 Pseudonocardia nigra | reverse complement strand
CCCCGCGCCGACCGGGCGGCCGCCGAGGTGGCGGCGGCCCGGCAGGCGGCCCGGGAGGCCCGCAAGGCCGACGAGGTGCGGCTGGCGCTGCTCGTCGACACCATCGGCGGCGCCGTCACCGGTCTGCGCCGCGAGCTCGCGCTCGGCGGCGGCGGGCCTCGACCGGCCGACCTCGTGGCCGGTGCGGCGCGCGGGGTGCGCGGGGGCACGGCAGTCGACGGGCTCGCCGAGCTCGACGCGCTGCTCGCGGTGCCATCGGTGCACTTGATCGTCGACGGCTACAACGTGAGCAAGACGGGGTATCCCGAGCTGCCGCTGGCCGACCAGCGCACGCGGCTCGTGGGGCAGCTGGGCGTGCTCGCGGCACGCACCGGCGGGGAGATCACCGTGGTGTTCGACGGGGCGGGCGTGGTCGCCGCCGCGCCGCGGGCCTCCCGCGGGGTGCGCGTGCTCTTCAGCGACCCCGGGGTGCTGGCCGACGACGTGATCCGCGACCTGGTCGCCGCCGAGCCGGAGGGCAGGCCGGTCGTGGTGGCCACCTCGGACCGGGCGGTGGCGCAGTCGGTGCGCAGGTGCGGGGCCCACACGGTGCCCTCCGCCGTGCTGCTGGGCCGCCTGGTGCGCAGCTGACCGTCCCGGAATTGTCGGTGGGTGCTCCTACCGTCCCCGATGTCGGCAACCACCGGACGCCGGGAGGACGGAATGATCATCGACTGCGACAGCTGCGCGGTGCGCGACACCGCGTGCGGCGAGTGCGTGATCGGCGCACTGCTGGGGTCACCGGGCCCGCGGACGGGCACCCCCGACGGGGCGGAGGCGCCGTCCGGCGCGCCCATCGTGCAGCTCGACGCACCGGAGCGACGCGCCATCGCCGTGCTTGCGGATCAAGGCCTCGTGCCGAGATTGCGGCTGGTGGCGTCCGAGGCGCGCCGAGCGTCACGAGACCCCGACACAGTGCCACCTGTCCGTGACGCAGGGTGATAATTTATCGATGCAGGACCGGATGGAAACCGTTTGTGCTGCGTGAGGGTGACGGTGTGCAGGCGCCACGCCCGGTGACACGCGAGTTGGACGAGGTGCCTCCTCCTCCGTAATCTCCGCGAGACCTTGCGCGATGTCAGCCATTCGACAGCGAGTGGCGACGCAAGGTCACCGCGCGCTCGCCCGTTCGGACTCCTTGGTTGGTCCGTAAGGGGATCGACGCGCGGCTGAGGAGAGGAGATACGTCCGCGTGGAGTCGCCTCGGCGTACCCCATCCGGCCCCCGCTGGTCAGTCCCGCGGGTGCAGCGTCGTCCCGGCAGTGGCAGGCGTTCCCTCCTCTCCGGCGGCGCGGTCGTCCTCGCGGCGCTCCTCACCCTGGTCCTCGGTCTCGCGCCTGCGGTCGCGCAGCCCTCGCCCGCGCCGCCGCCCCCCACGAACGCGGCCGACGCCGCCGCCCAGTTGGAGCAGGTCCAGCACGAGGCGGAGGCGCTCACCGAGGAGTGGCACGCGGCCAAGGACACCCTCGCCGCCCGCGAAGCGGAGCTGGAGACCCTCCGCGCCGCCGTCGAGCCCGCGCGGGCCGCGGTGGAGGCGGCGCGCGCCAACGAGGAGGAGTTCCGGCGCCAGGTCGACGGGCTCGCGATGTCGACGTTCGAGAGCGGCCGGCTCGACCAGCTCAACGCGCTGCTCGCCAGCGGCTCGCCGCAGGAGTTCCTCGACCAGATGTCGGCGCTCGAGACTCTGGCGGCCGACTACCGCGACGCGCTCGCGCGGCTCATGACGGTGGTCGACGAGACCGCGGAGGCGCAGGCGGCCGCCGACGCCGCCGTGGCGCGCGCCCAGGCCGCCGCC
>NZ_JAHKRK010000426.1 GCF_019396355.1 Pseudonocardia nigra | reverse complement strand
CGAGCGCCTCGGGGGGGAGTGATCACATGCGAGAGGCCAGCCCGGCAGATGCCGGGCGGGCCTCTTCCATGTTGAGGGACAGCCGGTACTAGTTACCCGTCGCAGGGCGAGAACGCAGCGATGAAGTAGGTGCCTCCCGGCGGTGCCGACCTCCGCACCTCGAGCTCGCCCAGCGAGGGGCCTCCCAACAGGGGCCTCGCCCATCCCGTGCGACAGGCGTCGATGAGCCACCGGTCGCCGTCCTGGACGGCCGGAACGCTCACGTCGTCGGACTGCAGGGTCGGCGGGACGGCCTGGTGGAATGCAGCAACGGCAGCCGCACAGTCCGCCGCGCCGGCTGCACGCACGAAATCCTGCTCCGCGCGGTCGTCCAGCAGCCCGCACACACCCGGCAGGTCGCCTTGCACGATGCCCTCCACGAGCGCACCGAAGACGCGCTCCGGGCGCCGTTCACCGAACAGCCCGAACGTCTGCCTGCTCGCCTCGGCCTGTTGTCGGGTCAGCTCCGACCGATCGGTGTATAGCGAGACGCCGAACCCCACCCCCGCAGCCAGGCTCAGCACCGCACCCACCGCGGCGAGCCGCCAGGCCGGCAGCTGCGCGAGCCCGGCCAGGAGAACCCCGATACCGGCCGCCAGCGCCCAGGCCCACGGCCCCGTGCTGAGCATCAGCCCGACGACGACCACCAGCCCGGCGAGGGGGAGGTCCCAGCCCTTCAGCAGGCCGTCGAGCCGCAGCAGTCGCAGCACCACGAGCGCGGCGAGGCCGGCCAGCCAGGGTATCCAGGAGAAGCCGGAGAACGGCCACAGCAGCAGCGCGGCCGCGACGGCGCCGAGTCCGGCAGCTCCTCGGCGGGAGCGCGTGAGGCGCCGCCAGGTGATGCGCGGACGGCCCCGGGGCGATGTCGGAGGCGGCGTGGGGGGAGGCTCGGGCACCGCGGGAAGCCATGGTGGCGGGGTGTCGCGTCGCGGTTCCATCGCCGCCCGAGGCTACCGGTCCGACGCTCCGTATCCCAGTGGTCGCGGTGCGTGTCCGGGTCAGGGACGGCCGGCTCGGCGCCACGCGAGCGGTGTAACCCGGTGGGCGTCGCGGAACTTCTTGATGAGCCAGCCGGCGTCGCGGTAGCCGAGCCTGGCGGCGAGCGCGGCTACGGTGAGGTCGGTCTCTGCCAGCAGCCGCCGCGCCTCGGACATGCGCCGCTCGGTGATCCACTGCTGGACGGTCCGCCCGGTCCGTCGGCCGACCACGGTCGTGAGGTGGCCCGGCGTCAGGCCGACCGCAGCGGCCACGTCCTTGAGCGAGATGGGTTCGTGGAAGCGCTCCTCGATGACGTCGAACACGGCCGCGAGCAGCGGCTCGTCGCGCAGGGCGAGATCGCCGGGCGCGCCGGCGGCCAGGCGCGACACCGCGACGAGCAACAGCGTGAGGTGCGCGAGAACCGCCTGGTCGTAGCCGTCGCGGCGCTCCCGCAGCTCGCGGTCCATCGCCGCGATGTGCTCGGCGAAGCCGGGACGCTCGGCCGCCGGCACCCGGAGCCGCTGGACGCCGCCCGCCACCCCGCGGACGAACGGGAGGAGCAGCGGGTGCGCCCGCCAGGTCCGGAAGGCGCCGGCCTCGACCACGTCGGGTGGGAAGAACACGATCCACAGATCGCCCGAGTCGAGTTCGTGGCCGGCCTCGGGGGTGACCACCTCGCCCGGCGCGACGACGAGCACGTCCCCCGTCTCGAGGCGCCGGTCCCGCCCGTCCACGCGTATCGGCCCACCGCCCGCCGCGACGTACCCGAGTACGAGGAAGTCGTGGGCGTGGCGGTGAGATCGGAAGGGCACACGTCTGGACTCCAGTC